>NZ_JAOWDS010000072.1:84711-163610 GCF_030334545.1 Citrobacter sp. Ce129 | reverse complement strand
GCCCTGGATTGTGATTAAGGTAGCATTCAGATATTGGCGACGATTTCTTTAATCAACGGCGGGCCTTTAAAAATAAAGCCTGAATAAATCTGTACGAGGGTTGCACCGGCAGCTATTTTCTCACGCGCGGCAATCACCGAGTCGATACCGCCAACACCAATAATCGGCAGATGACCTTTTAATTCCTGAGACAGCTGGCGAATAATTTCTGTACTTTTTAATTGCAATGGTCGACCGCTCAGGCCCCCCATTTGATCGCAATTTTTCATTCCCTGAACGAGAGAACGATCGAGAGTAGTGTTAGTTGCAATTACGCCATCAATATTATGACGAACTAAACTGTCAGCAACCTGGATCAGTTCTTCCAGAGAAAGATCCGGCGCGATCTTTACCACCACCGGAACATATTTATGGTGGATCGCTTGCAGATCATTTTGCTTATTTTTAATTGCCGTCAGGAGATCGTCCAGCGCCTCGCCGTATTGCAGTGTACGTAATCCCGGCGTATTTGGTGAAGAGATATTAATCGCGATATAACCGGCGTAAGCATAGACTTTTTCCATACAAATCAGATAGTCATCTTTGCCATTCTCTACCGGAGTATCTTTATTCTTACCAATATTAATCCCCAGAATACCGTCAAAATGCGATTTTTTAACGTTCTCAACCAGGTTATCAACCCCCAGGTTATTAAACCCCATGCGGTTGATCAAACCTTCCGCATCGACCAGACGGAACAGACGCGGTTTATCGTTACCCGGCTGAGGCCGCGGCGTCACAGTACCAATCTCAATGGAGCCAAATCCCATCGCGCCGAGTGCGTCAATGCACTCCCCGTCTTTATCCAGTCCGGCAGCAAGCCCGAGTGGATTTTTAAACGTCAGCCCCATACAGGTAACCGGTTTTGCGGGTACTTTCTGGCGGACAAGCGCTTCGAGCGGCGTGCCGGTAATGCGACGTAATTGCTGGAATGTCAATTCATGGGCGCGCTCTGGATCGAGCTGAAAAAGGGCTTTACGAACGAAGGGGTAGTACATGAACTCTCCTGGATTCCCGGTGTGCAAACCGGGGGCGTATTATGTGCGATCGCGAGCAAAAAGGGAATTGACCTGCGGCAATAAATAGCAATCGTTTTCCTCGCCCCTGCCTTTTTATTCAATTTCCAACTTTTCTATCCCGTATAAATCATTTCGATAAACAAAGCCTCTCTGCCAGACTGCACAAATTGTTATCAATGTTAATTAAAAGCAAACAATTGGTTATAAGTGGAGAATGAAATTATGCGCGTCATCACTCTGGCGGGGAGCCCTCGCTTTCCTTCTCGCTCCAGTGCGTTACTGGAATATGCCCGAGAAAAACTAAACGATCAGGATGTCGAAATCTTTCACTGGAATCTGCACAACTTTACCCCGGAAGACCTGATCTATGCCCGTTTCGACAGTCCGGCGTTAAAGACATTTATCGAACAACTGCAGGATGCTGACGGGCTGATTGTCGCAACCCCGGTCTATAAAGCCGCTTACTCTGGCGCACTGAAAACGCTGCTCGATTTGCTCCCCGAGCGGGCGCTGGAAGGAAAAGTGGTTTTGCCGCTGGCGACCGGCGGCAGCGTAGCGCATTTACTGGCCGTCGATTACGCCCTGAAACCGGTCCTGAGCGCGTTAAAAGCTCAGGAGATCCTGCACGGCGTGTTTGCCGATGATTCGCAGGTCATCGATTATCAACATAAACCGCAGTTTACGCCCAACCTGCAGCAGCGTCTGGACAGTGCGCTCGACACCTTCTGGCTGGCGTTGCATCGTCGCGATATCCAACTCCCTCAACTGAACACCCTGCGAGGTGCCGCCCATGCTTGATCTTCTCAAGCGTCACACGTCCTGGCTGGCGCTGACCGGGCTGTTGTCACTGTCACCCCTGGGGCATGCCGCAGAATCGGCCCCCGATGCCCTGCGCATTGGTTATCAAAAAGGAAGCGTCAGTATGGTGCTGGCTAAAAGCCATCAGCTACTGGAGAAACGCTATCCGCAGACCAAAATCTCGTGGGTTGAATTCCCGGCTGGGCCGCAAATGCTGGAAGCACTCAATATCGGCAGTATCGATCTCGGCAGTACCGGTGACATTCCGCCGATTTTCGCCCAGGCCGCCGGAGCCGATCTGGTTTACGTGGGCGTTGAACCGCCTAAACCAAAAGCCGAAGTAATTCTGGTGCCGAAAAATAGCCCGATCCAGAGCGTCGAGCAGCTTAAAGGACATAAAGTCGCCTTTCAGAAAGGTTCCAGCGCCCACAATTTACTGCTCCGCGCGCTGCAACAAGCCGGGTTGAAATTTACCGATATTCAGCCGACTTATCTGACTCCTGCAGATGCGCGAGCGGCCTTCCAGCAAGGAAACGTGGATGCGTGGGCTATCTGGGATCCCTACTATTCCGCCGCATTACTGCAAGGCGATGTACGCGTGCTAAAAGACGGTTCAGACCTCAAACAGACCGGTTCGTTTTATCTCGCAGCACGTCCTTATGCCGAGAAAAATGGTGCTTTTGTACTTGGCGTGCTGGATACCTTTAGCCAGGCCGATGCGTTAACCCTCAGCCAGCGCCAACAAAGCATTTCCCTGCTGGCTAAAACCATGGGCCTGCCCGAGCCGGTCATTGCGTCTTATCTGGATCACCGCCCGCCAACCACCATCACGCCCGTCAGCGCTTCTGTTGCCGCTCTGCAACAACAAACCGCCGATCTGTTTTATGACAACCGGTTGCTGCCAAAAAAAATCGATATTCGCCAGCGTATCTGGCAACCCACTCAACAGGCAGGAGAAAAATTATGAGTCTGAACATGTTCTGGTTTTTACCCACCCACGGTGACGGCCATTATCTGGGGACAGAAGAAGGTTCGCGCCCGGTCGATCACGGATATCTGCAACAAATTGCGCAAACAGCCGATCGCCTGGGATTTACCGGTGTTCTCATCCCAACCGGTCGCTCCTGCGAAGATGCCTGGCTGGTTGCCGCCTCGATGATCCCGGTCACCCAGCGATTAAAGTTCCTGGTCGCGTTGCGTCCAAGCGTAACCTCGCCGACGGTCGCCGCGCGTCAGGCTGCTACGCTCGACAGACTTTCAAACGGCCGGGCGTTATTTAACCTGGTGACCGGTAGCGATCCACAGGAACTGGCTGGTGACGGTGTATTCCTCGATCACACCGAGCGCTATGAAGCCTCTGCTGAATTTACTCAGGTCTGGCGGCGACTGCTGCAAGGTGAAACGGTGGATTTCAACGGCAAACATATTCATGTTCGCGGCGCGAAGCTGTTTTTCCCTCCCGTACAACAACCCCGGCCACCGCTTTATTTCGGCGGCTCGTCTGATGTCGCACAAGACCTTGCTGCCGAGCAGGTTGATCTCTATCTGACCTGGGGCGAGCCCCCTGAGCAGGTGAAAGCGAAGATTGAACAGGTGCGAACCAAAGCGGCGGCGCTTGGGCGCAAGATCCGCTTTGGTATTCGTCTGCATGTGATCGTACGGGAGACAACGCAAGAGGCATGGCAGGCGGCGGATAGTCTGATAGCCCATCTGGATGACGACACCATTGCCAAAGCCCAGGTCGCCTTCTCAAGAACGGATTCAGTTGGTCAGCAGCGAATGGCGGCACTGCACAACGGTAAACGCGACAAACTGGAAATTAGCCCGAATCTGTGGGCAGGTGTTGGACTGGTTCGCGGTGGCGCGGGTACCGCGCTGGTCGGAGATGGTCCTACCGTCGCGGCGCGTATCAACGAGTATGCCGCACTGGGAATCGACAGCTTTGTGTTGTCCGGGTATCCGCATCTGGAAGAGGCGTACAAGGTTGGCGAGCTGCTGTTCCCTCACCTGGATGTCGCTATACCAGAAATTCCGCAGCCACAACGCCTGCAACAACAAGGCGAAGCGGTGGCAAACGAATTTATCCCGCGCAAAGTCGCGCAAAGCTAAGGAGCTGCGAATGACAACGCCGAAAAACAGGTGGTTATTGCGCCTCGCGCCCTGGTTTTTACCGGTAGGTATGGTGGCGCTCTGGCAGCTCGCATCATCAATGGGCTGGCTGTCCACCCGCATCCTGCCCTCACCGGAGGGCGTTGTCGAAGCCTTCTGGACGCTTTCCGCCAGCGGCGAGCTTTGGCAGCATCTGGCAATCAGCTCATGGCGCGCGCTGATCGGATTCTCCATCGGTGGATCGATTGGCCTGACGCTGGGACTGATCAGCGGTCTTTCGCGTTGGGGAGAACGTCTGCTGGATACTTCGGTGCAGATGCTACGTAACGTACCGCATCTGGCGCTGATCCCGCTGGTAATTTTGTGGTTCGGTATTGATGAATCCGCCAAGATCTTTCTCGTCGCCCTGGGCACGCTGTTCCCGATTTACATTAACACCTGGCATGGGATCCGTAATATCGATCGTGGGCTGGTAGAAATGGCACGCAGCTATGGGTTGTCCGGCTTTTCACTGTTCCTTCATGTGATCCTCCCAGGAGCCCTGCCCTCAATTATGGTCGGCGTACGTTTTGCTCTCGGACTGATGTGGCTGACGCTTATCGTCGCAGAAACCATTTCAGCCAATGCCGGTATCGGTTACCTGGCGATGAACGCCCGCGAATTTCTGCAAACCGATGTGGTCGTGGTGGCCATTATTCTCTACGCCCTGCTCGGCAAATTGGCCGACGTCAGCGCCCAATTGCTGGAGCGAATCTGGCTGCGCTGGAACCCGGCTTACCATGTGAAGGAGGCTACCGTATGAATACCGCTCGCTTGAACCAGGGCACGCCGCTGTTGCTGAGCGCCGTGACGAAACAATACGCCGCCAATACGGTGCTCAATCAGTTAAATTTGCACATTCCGGCCGGACAATTCGTTGCCGTGGTTGGCCGCAGCGGCGGTGGTAAAAGCACGTTGCTGCGTCTGCTGGCTGGACTGGAGTCCCCCTCCTCAGGCGCATTACTTGCCGGAACCACCCCACTGGCGGATATTCAGGATGATACGCGAATGATGTTTCAGGATGCGCGCCTGCTGCCATGGAAGACGGTTATCGATAATGTGGGCCTGGGTCTGAAAGGTCAGTGGCGCGATGCGGCCCGAGATGCGCTGGCCGCAGTTGGGTTGGAGAGTCGTGCTCGCGAATGGCCGGCTGCGCTGTCCGGTGGACAAAAACAGCGTGTGGCCCTGGCGCGGGCATTAATTCATCGCCCCGGTTTGCTGCTGCTGGACGAACCCCTCGGCGCTCTGGATGCCCTAACCCGCCTTGAAATGCAGGATCTGATTGTTTCTTTATGGCAAGAGCACGGCTTTACCGTTCTGTTGGTCACTCATGACGTCAGCGAAGCGGTGGCAATGGCCGATCGCGTATTGCTGATTGAGGATGGAAAAATCGGGCTGGATCTGACGGTGGATATTCAGCGCCCCCGCCGTTTGGGATCGGTGCGGTTAGCCGAGCTGGAAGCGGAAGTGTTGAACCGGGTCATGAAACGCGGCGAGACGGAACAACCGATCCGTCGACATGGATAAACACTCAGAAAACAAGGCCCGGTAGCGCTTACCGGGCCTTTTGCCGGATGGCGGCGTTACCGCCTTATCCGGCCTACTAAACTACAGGTCAACGTTTCAGGCTAACGCTTTGTCAATCTTCTCATACAGATCGCCGGAGAGATTCTCCAGACCTTTCAGCTGTTCCAGCGCCGCACGCATCTTCGCCTGACGTTTTGCATCATAACGTTTTAAGCGAATCAGCGGCTCAATCAGACGTGATGCCACCTGAGGGTTACGGCTATTGAGTTCAGTCAGCATGTCGACCAGGAACTGATAGCCGCTACCATCTTCCGCATGGAATGCCGCCGGGTTGCTACCCGCAAAGGCACCGATCAGAGAACGGATTCGGTTCGGGTTACTCATACTGAAAGAGCGATGCTTCAGCAGGCCACGAACCGTTTCCAGCACGTTTCTCGCCGGGCTTGTGGATTGCAGGATAAACCATTTGTCCATCACCAGGCCGTCATGGTGCCACTTATCGTCATACTCCTGCATTAGCGCGTCGCGACAAGGCAGTTGTGCCGCCACTGCCGCCGACAGCGCCGCCAGCGCATCGGTCATGTTGTTGGCTTCGCGGTACTGCTTGCTTACCAGCGTGTCAGCCAGATGGGTTTCGCCAAAGGCCAGGAAACGTAGGCAGGCGTTACGCAGCGTACGCTTGCCAATATCGGCATGCTCAACGCGGTACTCATCAAGATGATTAGCGTTATAGATGGCGAGGAATTCATCCGCCAGCTCGGCTGCCAGCGTGCGGGTTAACGCTTCGCGTACTTCGGTTATCGCCACCGGATCGATGATATCAAACAGTTCTGCAATTTCGTTTACTGAAGGCAGCGTCAGGATCTCTGCCGCCAGCGCCGGATCGATTTTCTCATCCAGCAGAATTGCGCGGAATGCATCGGCCACGTGTACCGGCAGCGACAGCGGCTGGCCCTGCTGATGCCGGGCAACGTTAAGCTTAATATAGGTCGCCAGCAGGCTTTGCGCCGCGTCCCAACGAGAGAAATCGTTACGCGCATGACGCATCAGGAAGGTCAGTTGCTGATCGCTCCATTTGTATTCCAGTTTGACCGGCGCGGAGAATTCGCACAGCAGCGCCGGAACCGGCTGGAAGTAGACGTTATCAAAGACAAACGTCTGCTCTGCCTGAGTGACGTTCAGTACGGAATTCACCGGATGCCCGCCTTTTTGTAACGGGATCACTTTCCCTTCGTTGTCATACAACTCAAGGGCGAAAGGAATATGCAGCGGCTGTTTTTCGGCCTGATCCGGCGTGGCCGGCGTGCGCTGGCTGATAGTCAGCGTGTACTGCTCAGTTGACGGATTGTAGTCATCACGCACGGTCAGAATCGGCGTACCGGACTGACTGTACCAGCGGCGGAAATGCGAGAGATCGACGTTGGACGCATCTTCCATCGCCTGCACGAAATCATCACAGGTGGCAGCACTGCCGTCGTGACGCTCAAAGTACAGTTGCATCCCTTTCTGGAAGTTAGCCTCACCCAGCAAGGTGTGGATCATACGAATCACTTCAGCGCCCTTTTCGTACACGGTCAGGGTATAGAAGTTGTTCATTTCGATGACCATATCCGGACGGATAGGATGCGCCATTGGGCTGGCATCCTCGGCAAACTGCAGGCCACGCATGGTACGCACATTGCTGATCCGGTTTACCGCACGTGAGCCGAGATCGGAACTGAACTCCTGATCGCGGAACACGGTTAACCCTTCTTTCAGGCTCAACTGGAACCAGTCGCGACAGGTCACGCGGTTGCCGGTCCAGTTGTGGAAATACTCATGACCGATGACGCGCTCAATATCGAGGTAGTCTTTATCGGTGGCGGTATCGGTACGTGCCAGCACATATTTGGAGTTAAAGATGTTCAGACCTTTATTCTCCATCGCGCCCATGTTGAAGAAATCCACGGCGACAATCATATAGATATCGAGGTCATACTCGAGGCCAAAGCGCTCTTCATCCCATTTCATGGAGTTTTTCAGCGAGGTCATCGCCCACGGCGCGCGGTCAAGGTTGCCGCGATCGACGTACAGTTCCAGCGCTACTTCACGCCCGGAACGGGTAGTAAAGGTGTCGCGAAGAACGTCGAAATCGCCGGCTACCAGCGCAAACAGATAGCACGGTTTCGGGAACGGATCCTGCCACTGTACCCAGTGACGACCATTTTCCAGTTCCCCCTGCGCCACGCGGTTACCGTTGGAGAGCAGGAACGGATATTGGGTTTTATCGGCGATAATTTTGGTGGTAAAACGCGCCAGGACATCAGGCCTGTCGAGATACCAGGTAATATGACGGAAACCTTCCGCTTCACACTGGGTGCACAGCGCGTCGCCGGACTTGTACAGTCCTTCCAGCGCGGTATTGGCCGCTGGGCTAATTTCATTCACGATACGCAGCGTAAAACGTTCCGGCAGTTGATTGATGACCAGAGCGCCCTCTTCTTCTTTATACTCTGTCCACGGCTCGTCGTTCACGTGGATCGACACCAGAGTCAGATCTTCGCCATTCAGGCGCAGAGGCGCATCAGGCGCGCCATGACGGACAGCCTGGCTCACTGCGGTGACCACGGTTTTTTCAGCATCCAGGTCAAAGGTCAAGTCAATATCAGTAATCTGGTAATCCGGCGCACGATAGTCGTGACGGTATTTGGCTTGTGGCTGTTGTGTCATAAAAAACCTTTAGCATCTTTGGTAGAGTCTCGGCTTCAGTCTATTCCTGTTGCGTAAATCGCGCTACGCAGAATGTTCATCTTTTCAGGCACAAACACCCTTTTTGCTACATTTTTATAACACGCGGCACGAAATGCCCTCGACCAGAAAGACAGCTTATGGTGTGATCGGGGTTCAATAAATCGCTAAACAGGGTATACTCCAGCGGTTTTCTTAGTTGTTTATTGTACTAAACGCTCCCGTGAGAGGATGCTACTGCGCACCTATGACACAATTCGCTTCTCCTGTTCTGCACTCGCTGCTGGATACAGACGCTTATAAGTTGCATATGCAGCAAGCCGTTTTTCACCACTACTATGATGTACAAGTAGCGGCTGAATTTCGTTGCCGTGGCGATGACCTGCTCGGTATTTATGCCGATTCTATTCGTGAGCAGGTGAATGCTATGCAACACCTGCGACTGCAGGAGGACGAGTACCAGTGGCTCTCCGGCCTGCCTTTCTTTAAAGCTGATTACCTCACCTGGTTACGTGATTTCCGCTATAACCCGGAACAGGTTTGCGTCACCAATGATAACGGTAAGCTAAACATCCGCTTAACCGGTCCGTGGCGTGAAGTGATTATGTGGGAAGTCCCGCTGTTGGCGGTGATTAGTGAGCTGGTACACCGTTACCGTTCGCCCGAATCAGGCGTCCCGCAGGCACTCGATGAGCTGGAAAGCAAACTAGTAGAATTCTCTGCTTTAACGAAAGATGTCGATATGTCCCGCTTCCATCTGATGGATTTCGGTACGCGCCGGCGTTTTTCGCGCGAAGTGCAGCAAGCTATAGTTAAACGCCTGCAGCAAGAGTCCTGGTTTGTCGGCACCAGTAACTACGATCTGGCCCGCCGCCTGTCATTAACCCCAATGGGTACGCAGGCGCATGAGTGGTTCCAGGCTCATCAGCAAATCAGTCCTGAACTTGCTACCAGCCAGCGCGTAGCCCTTGCCGCCTGGTTAAATGAATATCCTGACCAACTCGGCATTGCATTGACCGATTGCATCACCATGGACGCGTTTTTACGCGACTTTGGCGTTGAGTTCGCTACCCGTTACCAGGGCTTACGTCACGACTCAGGCGATCCGGTAGAATGGGGTGAAAAAGCCATCGCCCATTATGAAAAACTGGGCATTGATCCGCTGAGCAAAACGCTGGTGTTTTCAGATAATCTCGATCTGAAAAAAGCGATTGAGCTATACCGCCACTTCTCTTCTCGCGTGCAGTTGAGTTTTGGCATTGGGACACGACTAACCTGCGATATTCCCCAGGTTAAGCCGCTCAATATCGTTATCAAACTGGTGGAGTGTAACGGCAAACCAGTAGCGAAGTTATCTGACAGCCCGGGTAAAACCATCTGCCATGATAAAGCGTTTGTTCGCGCACTGCGCAAAGCCTTCGATCTCCCGCATATCAAAAAAGCCAGTTAAGCCTTCCAGGGAGCCATTTTGGCTCCCTTATTCGCGTTTATTTCCGAAATCTTTCACTCCAGCTACGAATTCTGCTTGTCTGATTGCAGATGCCAGGTAACATAGGTATCCCCCCATTACGGGTGGACATGTGTTTATATATCCGACTATTAACAGAGAGAATATTATGAGCGTTGTGCCTGTAGCCGACGTACTCCAGGGCCGCGTAGCCGTTGACAGCGAAGTCACCGTGCGCGGATGGGTGCGTACCCGCCGAGATTCAAAAGCTGGCATCTCCTTCCTCGCCGTTTATGACGGTTCCTGCTTTGATCCTGTACAGGCCGTCATCAATAATTCTCTGCCCAATTACAATCAGGACGTACTGCGCCTGACGACGGGTTGTTCAGTTATCGTAACGGGTAAAGTCGTTGCATCACCTGGACAAGGACAGAGCTTTGAAATTCAGGCCACTGAGGTTGAAGTAACGGGCTGGGTTGAAGATCCTGACACCTACCCAATGGCAGCTAAGCGTCACAGCATTGAGTATCTGCGTGAAGTGGCGCACATGCGTCCGCGTACCAACATGATTGGTGCAGTCGCGCGTGTACGCCATACGCTGGCGCAAGCTCTGCATCGTTTCTTCCACGAGCAGGGTTTCTTTTGGGTATCGACTCCGTTGATCACCGCTTCCGATACGGAAGGTGCCGGTGAAATGTTCCGAGTGTCTACGCTGGATCTGGAAAACCTGCCGCGTAACGATCAGGGCAAAGTCGACTTCGATAAAGACTTCTTTGGTAAAGAAGCCTTCCTGACCGTTTCTGGTCAGTTGAACGGTGAAACCTATGCCTGCGCCCTGTCCAAAATTTATACCTTTGGTCCGACGTTCCGTGCAGAAAACTCTAACACCAGCCGTCACCTGGCAGAGTTCTGGATGCTGGAGCCAGAAGTGGCTTTCGCCGACCTGAACGATGTTGCAGCTCTGGCTGAAGCGATGCTGAAGTACGCGTTTAAAGCCGTACTGGCAGAGCGTGCAGATGACATGAAATTCTTCGCTGAACGTGTCGACAAAGACGCGATTTCGCGCCTGGAACGTTTCATTGACGCAGACTTCGCTCAGGTGGATTACACCGACGCGGTTAGCATCCTGGAAAAATGCGGCAAACAGTTTGAAAACCCAGTTTACTGGGGTGTGGACTTGTCTTCTGAACACGAACGTTACCTTGCTGAAGAGCATTTTAAAGCGCCGGTGGTGGTTAAAAACTACCCGAAAGATATCAAAGCGTTTTATATGCGCCTTAACGAAGACGGTAAAACCGTTGCAGCAATGGACGTACTGGCTCCGGGAATCGGTGAAATCATCGGTGGTTCTCAGCGTGAAGAGCGTCTGGACGTACTGGATGCCCGTATGCTGGAGATGGGTCTGAACAAAGAAGATTACTGGTGGTATCGCGACCTGCGTCGCTACGGTACCGTGCCACATTCCGGCTTCGGTTTGGGCTTCGAGCGTCTGATCGCTTACGTTACCGGCGTACAGAACGTCCGTGATGTTATTCCGTTCCCGCGCACCCCGCGTAACGCTACGTTCTAAACCTGCATTTAGAGACAAAGGCCAGCATTGCTGGCCTTTTTTATAGCCACATCACATTTTGGGATCCCCCTCCCGCGTTAAACACAACCCTTCCTCTTCTCCCTTCCTGTTACGTAATATTTCACCGCAACACATTTGAACAAAAAATAATCAGTATTTTTATTGTGGATTAGCATTTTCTGACTAAATAGTACATTTTCTAACCATTTGCACGGCGCTCCGGACGTCCAAAAATAGCCATCTGTAAAACAGAAACTTCCTGTCAGATCAGAGAAAAATGGGGATTATCTAAATTAAACATAAGAAAATCATATAAATAGAAATAGAAGCGGTGATTTTTAGCGCAGAGACATCTGAAGTTTGAAGTTGTTCACAAAGTTGCACAAAAATAACATTTAGTTACACATTTTTTCTTTTTGAAACTAAATCTTTATCTTTGTAGCACTTTGACGGTAGCGAAACGTTAGTTTGAATGGAAAGATGCCTGTCAGACACATAAAGACACCAAACTCTCATCAATAGTTCCGTAAATTTTTATTGACGGAATTTATTGGCGGCAGTGGCAGGTGTCATATAAAAACCGATGAGGGTAATAAATAATGATGAAGCGCAATATTCTGGCAGTGGTTATCCCTGCTCTGCTGGTAGCCGGGGCAGCTAACGCTGCAGAAGTTTATAACAAAGATGGCAACAAAGTAGACATCTACGGTAAAGCTGTGGGTCTGCACTATTTTTCCAAGCACAACGGTGATAACGCCTACGCGCCTAACGGCGATCAGACCTATGCCCGTCTTGGTTTCAAAGGGGAAACTCAGATTAACGACCAACTGACCGGTTACGGCCAGTGGGAATACCAGTTCAGCGGCAATAACGCAGAAGGCGGTGACGATGCCCAGAAAGGCAACAAAACCCGTCTGGCGTTTGCTGGTTTGAAATTTGGTGACGCAGGCTCCTTCGATTACGGTCGTAACTACGGCGTTGTATACGATGCTCTGGGTTACACCGATATGCTGCCAGAATTCGGTGGTGATACCGCTGCTTCTGACCAGTTCTTCTCCCAGCGTAACGGCGGTCTCGCAACCTACCGTAACTCTAACTTCTTCGGTCTGGTTGAAGGCCTGAACTTCGCTGTACAGTACCTGGGTAAAAACGAACGCTCTAGCAGCCCAACCCGTTCTAACGGCGACGGCGTTGGCGGTTCCGTAAGCTACGAAATGGATGGTTTCGGTATCGTCGGTGCTTACGGTGCAGCTGACCGTACCAACGCGCAAGAGCAGCTGGCCTATGGCCGCGGCGCGAAAGCTGAGCAGTGGGCGACCGGTGTTAAGTACGATGCGAACAACATTTACCTGGCAGCGAACTACAGCGAAACCCGTAACGCAACCCGTATCTCTAACGGTTATGCTAACAAAACTGAAGACGTGCTGTTGGTTGCTCAGTACCAGTTCGACTTCGGCCTGCGTCCGTCCCTCGCCTATACCAAATCTAAAGGTAAGGACATCGAAGGAATCGGCGACGTAGATCTGGTGAACTACTTCGAAGTGGGTGCGACTTACTACTTCAACAAAAACATGTCCACCTATGTTGATTACATCATCAACCAGATCGATTCTGACAACAAACTGGGCGTAGGCTCTGACGACACCGTTGCAGTGGGTATCGTTTACCAGTTCTAATAGCAGACCTCTTTGTTAAATGCCTAAAAAACAGGACTTCGGTCCTGTTTTTTTATCTCTGCTAGCGGATTCTTGCGTCTTAAAAAAACACCTCAGCTTTTCGTCAGTAACGGTTGGCATTTTGTAAATCTACCGTTAACCTGATAGCGGACTTCCCTTCTGTTATCACTATGGAACCTCGTCATGTTTGAGAACATTACTGCCGCTCCTGCCGACCCCATTTTGGGTCTGGCTGATTTGTTTCGTGCCGATGACCGCCCTGGAAAAATAAACCTGGGGATCGGTGTATATAAAGATGAGACAGGCAAAACGCCGGTACTGACCAGCGTTAAAAAAGCCGAGCAATATATACTGGAAAATGAAACCACCAAAAATTACCTTGGCATCGACGGTATTCCAGAGTTTGGTCGCTGCACTCAGGAATTACTGTTTGGTAAAGAGAGTTCGCTTATCAACGACAAACGCGCACGTACAGCTCAGACCCCTGGCGGCACTGGCGCATTGCGTGTGGCAGCTGATTTCCTGGCTAAAAACACCTCAGCTAAACGCGTATGGGTGAGCAATCCTAGCTGGCCGAACCATAAGAGTGTCTTTAACTCTACCGGTCTGGAGGTTCGTGAATACAACTATTACGATGCAGCGAATCACTCATTAGATTTTGATGCGCTGCTGGCAAGCCTCAGCGAAGCGCAGGCTGGCGACGTGGTGTTATTCCACGGCTGCTGCCATAACCCAACCGGTATCGATCCTACGCTGGAGCAGTGGCAAACGCTGGCTCAGCTTTCTGTCGAAAAAGGTTGGTTGCCGCTGTTTGACTTCGCATACCAGGGCTTTGCCCGCGGTCTGGAAGAAGATGCAGAAGGTCTGCGCGCATTTGCAGCGCTGCACAAAGAGCTGATCGTCGCAAGCTCCTATTCCAAGAATTTTGGTCTGTACAATGAGCGCGTAGGTGCTTGTACGCTGGTGGCTGCCGATGCTGAAACCGTCGACCGTGCATTTAGCCAGATGAAATCCGCCATTCGTGCTAACTATTCCAACCCACCAGCACACGGCGCATCCGTAGTCGCCACGATTCTGAGCAACGACGCACTGCGCGCCATCTGGGAACAAGAGCTGACTGATATGCGCCAACGCATTCAGCGCATGCGTTTACTGTTCGTGAATACGCTGCAGGAGAAAGGTGCAAACCGCGACTTCAGCTTTATCATCAAACAGAACGGCATGTTCTCATTCAGCGGCCTGACCAAAGAGCAGGTTCTGCGCCTGCGTGAAGAGTTTGGTGTCTATGCCGTCGCTTCCGGACGCGTAAACGTGGCAGGGATGACGCCAGACAATATGGCGCCGCTGTGCGAAGCGATTGTCGCAGTACTGTAATCTATCGCGCACAAAAAAGGCCGCAATAGCGGCCTTTTTATTAATCTGTGTGTTACCAGACGGGCATTTCATCCTGCAGGAACGGGTTATGTAGCCGTTCGTTACCCAGCGTAGAAAGAGGGCCGTGACCCGGAATAAACGTCACGTCATCACCCAACGGCAACAGTTTACGTTTAATCGAATCAATCAATTGGCTGTGATCCCCGCGAGGAAAATCGCTGCGCCCTACGCCACCTTTGAAAATCACATCACCTGAAATCAGTAACTTTGATTGTTCATCAAAGAAGACCACATGTCCTGGCGTATGACCCGGACAATGCAGCACCTGTAACGTTACATTGCCCACGCTTACCCGGTCGCCTTCATTCAACCAGCGATCCGGCGTCAGCGGCTCACAATCGCCCAGGCCAAACATGCGACTCTGAGCAGGGAGTCCTTGTAGCCAGAACTCATCTTCTTTTTCCGGGCCAATAACTGGTACACCATAATGCTGTGCCAGTTCAGCCGCCGCGCCTACGTGATCAAGATGACCATGGGTAAGCAGGATCTGCATAAGCGTCAGACCGCTGGCATCCACTTCCTGTTTGATTTTCTCGGCATCTCCGCCAGGATCGACCAGCGCGGCCAGACGAGTCTGCTCACACCAGATCAACGAGCAGTTCTGGGCGAATGCAGTGACCGGAATAATACGATAGTTCATACAGCTCCTGTTTCATTAAGCTTATGGATCACCAGTGCCGTGCAGGCCCGGTGTCGATATGCACAAAGTTACTGCTGGGGTAGTATCCTACACCACCTGCGCGCATAGATAACGCAGCTTTGCGAATATTGCTTAATGCGATGCCTTCGATATGGAAATCCATGGCCTGGCCTTTAGTGTGGTAGCTTTTCTTTGCCACACCGCGGCTGCGCGCACGGAGTTCGTTATTGGTATCGATAGAGCGATAGCCTGAGATAAGCTGTACGGGTTTACGCGTGCCCAGCAGGCCCTGCAGACGGAAGAGTTGATCAAACAGTCCCGGGTCAATGGATTTCACTTTATTGGCCCGAAAATCACGGAAAAAGTGGTTAAGTTTTGCTAATTCGTCCTGAATATAGCCCCTGCCATCAAAAAACTCTGCTTTTATTGACTCACCAGTATGCAGGTTATTCAGAGTCAATATACGCGGACGTGGGGTAGAGAGTGTGGCAAACGCAGGCGTAGGCAGGATGGCAGCGCCGAGGGCAATGCCACCAAGCGCCAGCAGTTTGCGGCGATTAGCGTCAAATTTGTCCATGGTATTAAGGTCTACAAGGTCAATGTTATCGTATGTATGCTCTAGCGCACGCAGGAAACCTTATCTGGCTAAGTAGTCCACGTCAAGGCTCCCAACCCCAGGAAATACGGGGCTTGCAGCCATTTCGCCCCGTTTCCAACATAACTTACGACAATCATTTTCCTCGAACTGCTTCATTTATCTGATTAATTGTTCGGCTTTTGACACAATTTGTGCACTGGATCGCGCTGTCAGATCGTAATTGTAAATATCTGTACGATACTGCGTACGACCATCAGGGCCAACAAATGCGGTCAGATAGTAGAGGTTGACCGGGATATTCTGGCGAATATTCACGTACCGCGTATCCCCTTGCTTCAGGGCATCCGAGATGCGCGTATCATTCCAGCCCGCATCCTGTAGCAGCATATTTGCCAGCTCAGAGGCCTTATTCACCCGCACGCAGCCGGAGCTTAATGCCCGCGTATCCTTCTGGAACAGATTGTGGTTCGGCGTGTCGTGCAGATAAATAGCGTCCGAACTCGGCATGTTGAATTTATAGCGTCCGAGCGAGTTACGCGCTCCCGGAGCCTGCTGGAAGCGGAACGGCAGATTGGAGGCAGTGATGGTAGCCCAGTCTACCTGCCACGGATCTATCGTCTCTTTGCTGTTCCAGCCGCGCATCACGGTATAACCGTGACGCTCAAGATACCCCGGATCATTCCAGACCTTAGGCAGGATATCTTTTCGGGCCAGCGTTGGCGGCACGTTCCACGGCGGGTTAACGACTACGTTATTCAGCGCGCTGCTCATCATTGGCGTTTTACGATCGGGACGCCCGACGATCACGCGCGAGGCCAGCAACTGATTGCCGTTCTGATAATAAACCAGTGAGTAGGCAGGAATGTTCACCATGATACCGGTAGACAACTCACCAGGCAGCAGGCGCAAGCGCTGAATATTTAATGCCAGCACCCCCGCACGCTGAGCCGGCGTCACGTTCAACCAGTCACGCGTCGCAGGGCCAATCGCACCATCGGCTCCAAGCCCCTGCCACGTCTGAAAACGCTTTACCGCGTCAACAAGTTCACGATCGTAAGCGCTACGACCTTCTTTGGCAGCCGGACTGACAACAGATTCCAGCATCCCGGTGCGCCACAAAATTTCACGCAGCGCAGGGATGTCGTTACTCCACTCTCCTGGACGCAGCGTTGCGGTACTGGTTAACTGCGGCCAGGGGCGCGTATCGCCCACCAGCTTGAGCAATGATTCATGCATTGCCGCATACTGTGGATGCTGAGGTGCCAGGTTGGCAATAAACGAAGTCAGTTGACCATTATCCAGCGCCACCTGCCACTGATTGATCACGGAAATTGGTGGGGTCGTCAGCGCATAGGGCTTATTACTATAGAGCCAGCGATTACCTTTGACGGGGATGTTGGCGATAAAGTGCAGATAGCCCATCATCGCATCAGAGAGGACGATGTCCCGCGCCTGGCCCGTAACTGCCGGGTCAGTCAGAAGTGCGACCCAGGTAGTAAACTGCGGCTGAAAACCGGCAATCGCCACCTCGGCTAACTGTTGCTGAAAGGCTTTTACCGCATCACGATTTTCCCACATCGGTTTCATTTCGCGTGCGGCATACAGCAGTTCCAGCTGGCTCATATAAACCGGGGTATAGCCCGCTGGAAGTTGAGATTGTAGTTCAGCGCGGGCGTTATCAATTGACACCCCCTCAGGCAGCGGTTGAATACCCGCCATGATAGCCGTCGCGGAAGATTGAACCTGCGGCTGTGATAACGCTGTTGGCTGTTCACTGACGGTCGCTGAGCTATCGCCAGGGATCATTTCAGGCTCATCGGCCTGCGCATTGAACAGTGGAGCGAATGTTACGGCCAGGCACAAACTGATTGCCGACAGCCGACGACCACACATTTTATTAAGCAACATCCCTTGCCCCCTGTTTTCTTTATCATACTTTGAGTAGCCAGGCCGTATGTATTCCCCTTTTATTTTAACGGGGTCGGACCTGTAAAACGCCAATACAAGCTGAAGTATGACGAGCAAGCCTGTGACGCGTTAGGCTTACCTTTAGTATATAAACATGAAAAAGTTTTTGCCTAACCTAATGTAAAGAAGTCTAAAGAAATTACACCAGGTATTGAGAATTTTCGGAAAAAAAGAAGGCGGCCATTTAGCCGCCTTTTTGTTTAGCTTGCCTGCGAGGAAGCATCTTCGGTGCCAGGTAACGGCTCAGGTAACTGAGGCGCAAACCCGCGCAGACCCACCACGTGAACGTGTTCGGTGTTCTGGAAGACTTTACGCACCAGTTTATAGGTAGTGCCTTTCTCTGGGCTGATGTTTTCCGGCGCGGCGATAATCAGCTGCATTTGCAAACGCTCGCACAGTTCAAACAGGGTCGCGATAGAGCGCGCATCGAGTCGCGCAGCTTCATCAAGGAACAGCAGACGGCAAGGAGAAATATCTTTCCCGCGTAATCTACGCCCTTCGTCTTCCCAGCTTTGTACAACCATCACCAGAATAGACATCCCGGTACCGATCGCCTCACCCGTTGACAGCGCGCCAGATTCAGCTCGCAGCCAGCCGTCAGAGCCACGGTTAACCTCAACTTCCATTTCCAGATAGTTACGGTAATCCAGCAGCTCTTCACCAATGGTTTGCGGCGTACGTTGCCCCATATCAATTTGCGGATTCAGACGCTGATACAGCTTCGCCAGCGCTTCAGAGAAGGTCAGGCGATTACTGTTAAACAGATCCTGGTGCTGTTCATGCTGTTCGGAAAGTACGTCCAGCAAGGTAGCATGCGTCTCACGTACGTTGACGTTCAGACGAACGCTGTTTACCTGGCCAAACGACACGCTTTGCAGTCCCTGGTTTAGCATGCGAATACGGTTCTGTTCGCGCTGAATGGTCTTACGGATGATATTTGCCACGCTGCGAGAGCTGATCGCCAGCTTCTGTTCGCGGGAAGTCAATTCTTCCGTCAGACGGCTCAGCTCAATCTCCATCTGTTCGATGGCTTCAACCGGATCGTCGGTACGGATAATATCCTGGCGAATACGTTCACGCAGATGCTGGTAAACCGCGACAAAGAACTGAATTTTACGCTCTGGGCGTTTTGGATCTTCAGACATGCGCAGCACATCGCGCAGGTGTTCGTTATCCGCAACCGCCAGACGCAGCGCACCGAGCGCCTTATCCGACATCGAGCGCAGTTCATCACCGGAAAGGTACGCCAGCTCACGACGGTGCAGGCGGCGTTCAACGCCGTTATCTTTCACCATCCGCATCACCGCACACCATCCAGCTTTTGCGGTAACCACCTGCTCGCGCATCTCAAAATAATCACGTTCCAGCTTGCGCAGCCTGCGGGTCAGGTTGTCCATCTCCGCTTCGCAGAAGGTCAGGGCTTTTTCCAGTTGGTTTCGGCGCGCACGGTTATTGCTGAGCTGCGCATGTAGTTCATCACGACGAATACGCGCGCGCTCTTCGGCACCACTGTCCGCACGAACACCGATATCCTGCAGTTCACGTTGTAAATCGTTAAGCAGCTCTTTTTTGGTGTCATAGGAGCTTTTCAGCGACGCCATGACCTGGTTGTACTGGCTTAACTGTGCGGCGTGGCTGCGTAGCGCTTCACGGGCGCGAGTACGTTCCGCTTCCGCCTGTTCCAGGCGCTCACGCAGTTTTTCGTTCAGATCGCTGTTGCCGCTAAGCATTTCGGCAGAGTCGGAATAGCTGAAATGCGCCCGACGCTGCACCACTTCGGTCAGGGCAAAAGCCTGCTGACGCGCATCGCGCTGCATTTGCTGGGAATACGCGTAGTCTTCCTTCAGCTGTTCAAACTGCTCAGGGTCATTTTGCAGAACAGAAACGATAGGTTCCAGTTTGGCTAACTGATTGCCGTGCTGCTGCACAAAACGCGCCGCTTCCTGGGCTTCATCCAGACGCTCGCGAATTTCGTCCACGCGATCGGCCAGCGTGTCATCCGCCAGCAGATTCAAACGCGGCAGCAGGCGGTTAAGCGCTGATACTCCCTCTTTCGCCTGTTCAAACTGCATACGGCTTTGCTGGTTATCATTTTCATGATTGGTTAGCGCACGTTCCAGTTCAACGCGACGGCCATTCAGTTGGCGAATTTCCGCTTCAGGATCGTCTTCAAACGCCACCGACAGATGGCTGCCAATAAAGCGACTGAACGCCTGATGCAGACGCTGGGTTTTCTGGACGTCAAAGGAGAGCGTGGCGAAACGTTCAGACAGCCCTTCACGCTCGGCATGCAGGGTTTCGATACGGCTTTCGCGCGCTGCACGACCAAAAATCGGCACCGTCGGGAAGCGGGAATAACGCCACTGACGCTCGGCGGTTTTCACCACTACCGCTTTTTCCAGCTCATCAACGCTGAACACGCTGTCATCAAACGACTGCGGATCCCCTTCAATGAAATAGAGATCTTCCGGGCAATCCGTCAGCCCTTCAAGCTGTTCGGTAATCAGAGACAGATCCGGCACCACGATAGCATGACGCGAAGGTCCGTACAGCGCTGAGAAGTACGGCGCATCTTCAAGGCTAACGTCGTCATAGATTTCTGACAGCAGCACGCCGCCGAAGCGTTCCGCGAGCGCGTTCAGGCGCTGATCTTCCGCCCCACCGGGCTGACTTAAACGTTCAATCTCTTCATCAACCGCATTTTTGCGCGCGCCGACTTCATCACGCTCAACAATGGCTTCACGCTCGCGCTCCAGCAGTTGTTGCAGATACTCGGTTACGTCCTGGCTTGAGGTAAACTCTTCGCCGCACTGCTCGCTAAGCTGGTTCAGGCTATTTTGCGCGGCCAGCCAGACAGGCGCGCGTTTCATCAGATGCTGGATACGAGACTGAAGTTGCTCCTGCTCCTGGCGCAACGTCATACGCTGTTCGCTGGCAGAAGAAACGCTGTCCGACAAGGCGGCGATACGCGCTTCCAGCTCCTGATGCAGGGCTTCCAGCTCATCGATATCGAACTGTTTACCCTGACGTTTGCAGAATTCAGCCAGTAGACGCTCGGCGTCTTGTTGTTCGCGCAGACGCTGCTCCAGCTCGCTGAGTCGCATACGCAACGGCTGAACCTGTTCCGCCAGATGGCGCTGTTCAACACCTTCCCGTAGCAGTTCACGCGCCACACTCCAGGCCTCACCACGCGCCAGTGGGCCATTGATAGCCGCCACCAGCTGATAAGCCTGTTCGAACTGACTGTGCGCGGTTTGCGCCACGCTCATTTTTTGTTCCAGCGTCAGCAGTTTTTCAGTAGCTTCCTGCTCTTTGGCCTGGAAAGTTTCCAGCCATTCGGCAGCGCTGTCGGCGGTCAGATCCGGTAAGTGGCAAAGCTCTTTCGCCCGGTTCAGCGCCTGGATCGCCTGAGTATACTGGATGGCTCGCGTTTGCTGGACGTCCAGCGCCTGCTGGTAATCAGCAAGCTGGCTTTTCAGCTCATCCACTTCCAGTTCAGCGGCTTCTGCGCGGGCTTCGTTTTCATCCTGGCGGTCAACGGCTTCCGCAACCACCTCATTTTGTTCTTCAAGCCGGATCTGCAGTTCTTCAAGATCCGCTTCATAGCGTTCAATTTTTTCCTGCTGACGCAGCGCGGTTTGCACCAGATTAAGGTGATCGCTCGCGGCCTGGTAATCCGCTTCCAGATCGCCTTCCGCCCCGTTGTGCTCACCCAGCTCGCGCGCCATATCCACGTGCTTATACTGCTCTGCCGCCAGCTGTTTGCGTGAAGTATGCAGCTCACGACGGTATTCCAGCGCTTTATCGAGATGAATACGACGTTCGTTGGCGTGGCGCATATAATCCGCGGCCACATAGTTGGTCGCTTCGCTGATCAAATGCTTAAACAGGTCGCGGTCAGACTGGGTTACACGAATCGCTTCCAGCGTCATACGGTTTTCACGCAGCGCGGCTTCCATATCCTGGAACGCTTTACGTACGCCGCTATTTTCTGGTAGCAGGTAGTCACGCAGTGAACGGGTAATGGCGCTGGAGATCCCGCCGTACAGCGAGGCTTCAATCAGACGATAGAATTTACTACGGTCAGACGCGGAGCGCAGGCGGCGGGCAATGATGCCCAGATCGAACATCAGCGAGTGATAATCAGTTATTGAGTTGAACTGCTTAAACTGCACGCCTTCCATCTCATCAAGCTTCTCTTTCAGCTCAGAGAGGGACAGCACGCGCGCCTGGCGTTCATTCAGCGTTTCTGTCACCAATTGGGTTGGCTGCACCGACATCGGCAGTCCCTGAATGGCAAACGGTTTGATATCCACTTTGCGATCGCGACCGGCAACCTGTTGCAGACGCACACCCACGACCACGCGCTGATGGCGCGAGTTGAGGACATCGAGCATTGAGTAACAGACACCCGCCTTCAGCTTACCGTGCAGGCCCTTGTCACGTGAACCGCTGGTTGCCCCGGCTTCGGTGGTGTTACGGAAATGCAGCAGCGTTAAGTCCGGGATGAGTGCCGTAACAAATGCCGCCATGGTGGTGGATTTACCCGCACCGTTACCACCGGACAGCGTGGTAACCAGTTCGTCAAGGTCGAACGTACGGGCAAAAAAACCATTCCAGTTAATCAGCGTAAGTGAGCGAAATTTACCGCGTTCAATCATTATTCTTCTTCTCCACTGTCCGGCTGATTCTCTTCAGGCTCATCGTTGAGCTGCAGGCGGTTCTCGACCGGCATCGCTTCGCCATCACGAATTAAGCGACGCTGCGCTTCGCGCGGATCGTCACCGCTGCGCACATCCGCGCCAAAGCGGAAAACGGATTCCGTAATCCGGAATTTGCTGCTGTCGTGGCCCATAAACCACACCATGCCTAAACGGCGCAGGCGGTTTAACGAAGAACGAACCTTTTCCTGGAGCTTCTGACGATCAACGTCTGAACCGGTTGAACGGTTGTTCACCAGCTTCAGCAGCTTCGCTTCATCAGCCAGCGTTAGCAGTTCGTCGTAAAGCTCTTGCTGAGTAAAAATCCCTTCGTTCGCCAGGCGTTCCGGGCTTAGATAGAGATAGCAAAGAATTTTACCGACCATCATGTCCAGTTCAGACAGGACCGAACGGGGAATGAGCGTCGTTGAACGCGGGCGAAGGTAGAAGAACCCTTCCGGCGCACGGATCAATTCCACGTTATAGCGGCTGTAAAACTCTTCAAAATATTCCTGAAAATCCATCAGGAAGGCATGATTATCCAGTTCATCCAGACCGATGTGACGGCCCGAACGTAAGGCGCTATCCAGCGCCGGAAATAACGGATTCGCCAGCGCCTGCGCCAGCTTTACCGGCATCACTTGTTCAATATTTGTCAATGACATGCGCCTGTACCTTGGCTCCGTAATCATTAATCGGCTGCCATTTGGCTGGCAGTCCGGTGAAATCTGCTTGCGCTACGCCAAGGCGTACCGCCTGATCGATAACAATACGCGCGACGTCGAAATGACGCGCACGTGGGTATTGCGCCAGATACTCGCGCACTACCAAACCGAGATCCAGTGGTGTTTGTCTGGATTTGTAGATAGCCAACTGTTCTTCGATGATCGCCGCCAGCTGTTCACGGATCTCGTTAAATTCTTCATATTCCAGATCTGCCGGAAGCTCACCGGTGACCTCTTCGTCACGCAGCACCATCTCCTCGTCACGCATATCCAGCAGACGATCGGCGTTGGCATAGGTCAGCGCCCACGGTTCGTCAAAATAGGTCTGCACGGACTGACGCAGACGCTGGGCAAAGACACGGTTTTTATCCATATCGATCGCGGTACGGATAAACTTATGCACGTGACGATCGTAGCCGATCCACAAATCAATAGACTGCTGACCCCAACTGATAATACGGTCAAGCTTGCTTTGTAAGTCAAATACCAGCCGATCGACGAAATGTAAATCGTCATGCGTCATCGTAGCGTCCTGGATGCGTAACAGGTTAGCCTGCAGCTTATCCCCCGCCGCTTCCAGCGTATCCTGCAGTTCACGCAGCGTACCAGACGTTTCAGAAAGCAGCAGTTCACAGCTGGAAATAGCCGCCCGCCAGTCTTTATTCAGCAGTTGCGCAATATCGTCTTTTACCTGCTGCTGCTGTTCATCCATGATGCGCTGGGTCAGATCAATACTGTCGAAAATCTCCGCCACCGAGTATTTCAATGGCGCATAGACGTTGCGATGCCAGTGGAACTCATCGCCGCCTTCCGCTGCCGCATCCGCCGCGCGTTTCAGTTCACCTGCAACAATCGACAACTGCATCGAAAGACGTAGCGTAGAGAATTCACGCTGACGAATATAGTAATCCGTGATGCCAATTCCCAATGGCGTTAAACGGTAAATGGCGTTGCCTTCCGCCTGCTCGCTGGTAAAGCGGTTCAGCAGACGTTGACGTACCATATCGTTGATCGCGTTGTTGGCGCGTACGCCGATGGTTTCGCTGGTTTGCTCAAACGCATCACTCACATGGCGGAACGCATCCACCAGTTCACCTTCACTCATCTCGCCGTCGAGTCGCTCACCGTTTAGTGTGGCAACCGCCAGCAGGAACGAAAGTCTGTCTACCGGCAGAGAGATGGAGAAGTCATTTTTTCTGGCCCAGGCAACCAGTTCGGGGACTGTCTGGGAAAATTCACTCATAAATTATCCTTGCATCTGCGGTTTGCGCGCGGTGACATGAATATAACGTCCAAGGCTGATAAACGGCTCCTGGCGACAATAGCGCGTTTCTATTTCTGTTAAAGCGTCAAAACAGTCATGCTGTTTTTGTTTATCACGCAGATAATCATGAAACACCCTCACGCCCGTTTTACCGGTTATCTCCCAGCCAATCTCCTCCAGCCAGCCATAGACCTGCTGAGGGTCGCGCGGAAAATCGGGAGACAACGTGCGCCGTTTCTTTTTATACATTCCCTGCTGTACATAGCCGAAATTACCGACCAACACATTACGCATCAACAGACCGTTTGCATTGTAGAACATCAGCGATAAAGCACCGCCCGGGCGTAACATCGACCACAGTGTTTTTAAGACGGCTTGCGGGTCGGCCACCCATTCCAGCACAGCATGAAACAATATCAGATCAACCTGAGAATCCAAATGCTGTGGGATGTCCTGAGCGGCACAATGTATAAAATGCATGTTGTCGCTCACACCTTGCTCTTTTGCCGCCCGTTGCGCTCGCGCCACCATCTCAGCAGAAAGATCGCACAAGGTAACGTGATGGCCCCGCTGCGCCATCAGAATAGCTGTCTGCCCTTCTCCGCCACCCGCATCAAGCACATGCAATGTTTGACCCGCGTAGCCGACAAGAAGTTTGTCCAGATCCTGCCAGAGGATCGTCTGACGAAGCTGACCTTTGGTGGTGCCGTAAATGTTACGGGAAAACTTCTCTGCAATGTCATCAAAATTGCGGTCCCGCATCGGGCTCTCCACATACTGGCTTTAGGGTGACTAAGTAAAACCGCTATTTTGTCACACCCACGCCGAGAATGAACCTTCCTGGTGTAATATCCCTGCAGATCCCCTGCTGTATGGTTAAAAAAGGAACCAAAAAGAATGCTTTTTACGCTGAAGAAAGTGATTGGCGGTATGATGCTGCCGCTTCCGTTGATGCTGCTTGTGATGGGCATCGGCCTGGCGCTGGTCTGGTTCAGCCGCTTTCAGAAAACGGGGAAAGTGTGTATTAGCCTGAGTTGGCTGGCGCTGTTACTTCTTAGCTTACAACCCGTCGCCGACAGTCTGCTGAAACCAATTGAGGACAGTTATCCAACATGGCAGGATACGCAAAAAGTGGAATACATTGTAGTGCTGGGCGGAGGGTATACCTGGAATCCTCAGTGGGCGCCAAGTTCTAACCTGATCAACAACAGCCTTCCGCGTCTGAATGAAGGTATTCGCCTCTGGCGTGCTAACCCGGGATCGAAGCTTATCTTTACCGGTGCTGCGGCAAAGAGCAATAACGTCAGTACTGCAGAAGCGGGAGCCCGCGTAGCGCAGTCGCTGGGGGTACCAGTCGATGACATCATCACCCTGGATCAACCCAAAGATACCGAAGAAGAAGCCGCAGCGGTAAAGCAGGCCATCGGCAACGCGCCGTTCCTGCTGGTAACCTCTGCCTCGCACTTGCCGCGTGCCATGATTTTCTTCCAGCAGGCCGGGCTACATCCGCTGCCAGCACCGGCCAATCAGTTAGCGATTGATTCACCGCTTAATCCGTGGGAGCGCGCAATTCCTTCACCTGTCTGGCTAATGCATAGCGATCGTGTGGGTTATGAAACCCTGGGACGCATCTGGCAGTGGCTAAAAGGATCGGAACATTGATAGCATTTTTGCCTGATGGGGACGCTGACGCGTCTTATCAGGCCTACGTGTTCAGCGCAAAATTGTAGGCCACGTAAGATGTTCACGTGTTCATCAGGCGAGCCACGGCAGCAATGATTTTGTCGCTAGGTCAAAGTTGGAGCGATTAAAACGTCCGGTGTTGACCAGTTGCGCGACCTCATCCCATAACACGTACAACCAGCGCCGCCAGATAAATGACTCCGCCACTGGCGCGCGTTGCAGGTACTGCCAAAGCAGGCTTTCGGCCAGCGCATTATCCATCAGGCGAAACAGTTCATATTCTCTTGGCGCCCACAGCATCAACCCCGGTCCCACCATCGCCAGAAGCTGATCGCTGCGGGCGTCTTTGAGCATGCTACGTAAACTGAAATTACCGTGGATCAGCACGCAGTTATCATTGAACCCTTCAAATAAGGCGGGCAAACACTCACGGGTGCGAAACAGGATCCGCTTATCCTGCATCGTCAGCCCGGTATTGTTGAACTGATTTAGCGTAGTCCACAGCACCTCAACGCGCTGACGATACCAGGATGACCAGATATTCTCTTGCGTGTTATCCACCATTCCCACGCAGCCACGGCTATCCTGCCGATGCCATGACAGCAGACCTTCTACTATCTGATCTTTCAAATGTTCCCAGCGTTCAGGCGTTCGGGCTGGCGCTTCCACTGGTACGCCGCGTAGACGCTCAAGCAGCAGCACATCAGGACCGGGATGCTCCTCGTGCGTTAAGACCCCATAAATGACTGGCATTCGAACCGTACCACTGCGCGCCAGCATAGAGGTTTTCCATGCCAGCTGCTGCGCCATACCCGGCGTGGTGAAACTCCTCGCCATCAGCGGCATCGGATTTCCCTGGCTGTCATACAGCGACCACAGGGCCGTATCCGCTTTTTCATTCACGCATTCTATACGACTGAGTTTTTCACCCAACAGATGGCTGAGTTCGGCACGCAACTGTTCCATTTCAGATTGCCCTCATAAATGCTACTGCTTTCATAATGAGCGTCGTGCAGACAGATGTCACCCGGATGAGATCAATTGATGAAAAGAAAAGTGGGGGGAAAGCGTAACGATACGACACTCCTCCCAAAAATTCGCGTTACCAGGGGGAGTGTCGTGAGAAAAACTAACGCATTTCGGCGCGAACGCGCTCAAGATCTTCGGCAGTGTCTACGCCGGTACCGGGTACTTCTTTGGCGACGGCAACGTGAATTTTTTCGCCGTACCACAGCACACGTAGCTGCTCCAGCATTTCAATATGCTCAAGCGGGCTGGGCTGCCAGTTAACATAGCGGCGGATAAAACCGGCGCGATAGCCGTAAATACCCAGATGGCGCAGGAAAGTGTCACCCACCGTTTCCAGGCTCCTGGCAAAACGATCCCGATCCCACGGGATGGTCGCGCGTGAAAAATAGAGCGCATACCCTTCGGCGTCCAGAACGACTTTTACCGCATTCGGGTTAAATGCCTCTTCCGCACTGTGAATCGGGGCCGCAAGTGTCGCCATACCGACCTGGCGCTGCGCCAGATTCTCTGCGACCTGGCGAATAATGACCGCCGGGATCATCGGCTCATCACCCTGTACGTTCACAATAACGGTATCATCGCTAAAACCACATTTCTCAACGACTTCCGCCAGACGCTCCGTACCGGACTGGTGATCGGCGCGAGTCATGCATACTTCGCCACCCACCGCTTCTACCGCGCGAGCGACATCTTCGTGATCGGTCGCAACGATAATACGTTCAGCGCCAGATTCACGCGCACGCTCCAGAACATGCACGATCATCGGCTTGCCGTTGATATCCAACAGCGGCTTGCCCGGCAAACGTGTGGACGCATATCGCGCAGGAATAATGACCACAAAACTCATGATTTACTCTCATCAGCAGTCAGAACGCGGGCTTCAGTTTCCAGTAAAACGGGAATACCATCACGCAGTGGGAAAGCAAGGTTATCCAGTTTACAAATCAATTCCTGTTTTTCCTGGTTAAACCAGAGTTTGCCATTGCATACCGGGCAGGCAATGATTTCAAGCAGACGATGATCCATAGTTCCTCCAGATGGACCGGATTGTGAATCCGTAAATATTAACATAATCGCTTAAAGGGCTGGGTCTATTTCCCAACCATGGCGTACATCAGCAAATAAACCTTCAGGATAGCGTCCCAGCGTCACGCGTGTTGCCTGCTGCCAGCGGGCAAAATCATCAATCGCCTGAAACAATCCTTTTTGCAGAGTAACCCCAGGTTTGACGCCATCCTGTAACCACAATGAAATCACATCCAGCACGCCCGTTTTACGGTGCATTTTGGCATCCATCCGCCCAACTAATTGCCCGCGATGCAGCAACGGCAAGACGAAATAACCATACTGACGTTTCGGCGCCGGTGTATAACATTCCAGCCGGTAGCTAAAATCGAATAGCTGTTCTGCCCGTTTACGATCCCAGACCACCGGATCAAAGGGCGATAATACTGCGCTATGGGTCGCCGTTAATTTACCCGCCAGCGCCTGCTCCAGCAGCGGCTGAAAGTGACTGTGCAGCCACAGGGTTCCCAGCCCTTCGACGTCGACAGGAATAATTTGTTGCTGCTGCGCGCGCACGTTACACCAATTTTTTAGCGCCGGGCGCTTGAGACGGTAGTAGTCTGCCAGCCACTGTTCGCGAAAAATCCCCAGGCTACGGGCGCTGTTATCCAGCATGGCGCTTTCAGCATCTTCCTGCGAAAGCAGGTCGCGTTCATCATCCCAGTGCGGCATGACGCGATGGGTTAGATCATACACTCGCTGGAAATTACGCCGTTCCACCACCATGACTTTCCCGGCAGTGAACAGCCCTTCAAGATGACGCTTATGCGGCTTCCATTCCCACCAGCCGCTGACCCCCTTGCGCGGATGCTCAAAATCGGCAGAGCGTACTGGTCCGTTATGTTGGATGTGCTGGAGCAGTTGCTCAATTTCATGCGCATGTTCTTTCATCCATGCCGCTTTATATTTCCAGCCCATTTTCTCCGGGGCCAGCATGCGGTGGCGTATCAGCATAAAGTCGCTGCGCGGCAAAAAGCAGGCCTCGTGCGCCCAGTATTCCATCAATGCGCCCTGCTGCAATGCGTCATCCAGCCACTGGGGGGAATAATCGCCCAAACGACTAAACAGCACCAGGTAAGGGCTGCGCGCCACAATATTGATGGTATCGATTTGCAGTAACGACATGCGAGAAATGGTGGTAAGAATATCTGCTGGGGTTGCCCGACGGCGTGTTTTTTTCAGCAGCCCTTGAGCGGCAAGGTGAAGATGACGGGCATCCGTCAAAGAAAGACGCGGCAACGACATTTATGGCCTCATAAATGATTCGCTGCCGCAGCGTGAATCAGTTAGCGAGTCAGCGAGATTAAGTTATCCAACAACACATCAGGCCGATCGCCTGACAAATGAGCGTCAACAGGTAAATACCACCAGTTTTCATCGGCAAATGCCCGGCACTTAACCGCATCTTTTTCCGTCATTACCAGCGTTTGTCCGGCGTCTACAAACGCACTGACGTCACTGTAGGTCAGAGACTGATGGTCTGCCAGCGCAATGCTTTTTTGTATGCTGGCACCACACGCTTGCAGCGTGGCAAAAAAACGCGGTGGGTGGCCAATGCCCGCCATGGCGACAATATTGGTCAACTGCGCCACATCGCGGCGTTCACCCGTGCGTAAATTAACGGCCAGCCCCGGTTCAAGTCGCATAGGGATTTCCCCTGGCTGCGCAACGCCACCGTTAACGATAGTCGCATCAACCGATTTAAGCCGACCTGCGCGCTCCCGCATAGGACCAGCGGGAAGCCACCAGCCATTGCCAAACCGACGTTCGCCATCAATAACCACGATTTCAACATCTCGCGCCAGACGATAGTGCTGTAGACCATCGTCTGTCACAATAATCTGCACGTCATGTTGGGCCAAAATGGCTTTTACCGCATCCGATCTTACCGGGGATACCGCCACCGGCACGCCGGTACGTTGGGCGATCAGCACCGGTTCATCGCCCGCTTCTGCGGTAGTAGTATCAGCGGTCAGCAACAGCGGATAAGCAGGCGCTTTCCCGCCATAACCACGCGACACCACGCCCACGCGGATCCCACGTTGCCGTAGTTGTTCAACCAGCCAAATCACCACCGGTGTTTTGCCATTGCCGCCGGCGGTTAGGTTTCCGACCACCACAACCGGCACTGGCGCACGCCATGCGCGTTTAATCCCAAGCTTGTAGCATAAACGGATCCCGCCACTCACCAGGCCATACAACCAGGAGAGTGGGAGTAACAGTCGCCACAGCGGCGACTCACCAGACCAGATTCGTGCGATCATTGACCGAATTGCATTTTGTGTAATTGCGCATACACCCCACGCTGCTCAATCAGCTCGCTATGGGTTCCGCGCTCAACAATAATACCGTCTTCCACCACGATGATTTCATCCGCCTGTTCGATGGTAGAAAGGCGGTGGGCAATCACCAGAGAAGTACGGTTTTTCTGTAACTCATCCAGAGCAGCCTGAATCGCGCGTTCAGATTCGGTATCGAGTGCCGACGTTGCTTCATCAAGGATCAGAATCGGACTGTCACGCAACAAGGCGCGTGCGATAGCGATACGCTGGCGCTGACCACCGGAAAGCAGGACGCCGTTTTCGCCAATCACCGTATCGAGGCCATTGTCCATCTTGTTGATGAAATCCATGGCGTAGGCCATTTGCGCCGCTTTTTCGATCTGCTCGCGGCTGTACAAATCGGTACGCGCATAGGCGATGTTGTTGGCAACCGTATCGTTAAACAGGTGCACATTCTGCGAAACCAATGCAACCTGATCGCGCAGGGATGCCAGGGTATATTCGCGTAGATCGTGTCCGTCCATCAGGATCTGCCCTTCATCAATATCGTAGAAGCGCGTAATCAGGCTGGCGATGGTGGATTTCCCTGAACCCGAACGCCCAACCAAAGCAACGGTTTTGCCCGCTGGAATGTTCAGGTTGATATTGCGCAGCGCAGGCACTTCACGTCCTGGATAGGTGAAAGTCACGTTGCGGAACTCAAGATTACCGGTAGCACGTTCGATTACGCGTGTACCTTCGTCTTTTTCCTGCTCGCTATCCAGAATCGTAAATAAGGTCTGGCATGCCGCCATACCGCGCTGGAACTGCGCGTTGACGTTGGTCAGCGATTTCAATGGACGCATCAGCGCGATCATTGACGAGAAGACAACCGTAATTGTCCCTGCTGTCAGGTTTTCCATCACGCTTGGGAAGCTGGCTGCATACAACACGAAGGCCAGCGCCAGAGACGCGATCAGCTGGATGATAGGATCGGAGATAGAAGAGGCAGAAACCATCTTCATGCCCTGCAAGCGCATCTTGTTGCTGACTTTATCGAAGCGCTTGGTTTCGACTTCCTGACCACCAAAAATCAGAACTTCTTTGTGCCCTTTTAGCATCTGCTCCGCACTGGTCGTAACCTGCCCCATGGTGTTTTGCATGTTTTTACTGATGCTACGAAAGCGCTTAGAAACTATACGAATAGCCACTGAAACAATTGGCGCCAGTACAATCAGGATCAACGACAGTTGCCAGCTGTAATAAAACATCATGATAAACAGGCCAATAATTGAAGCCCCTTCACGTACCACGGTGATCAGCGCGCCGGAAGACGAGGACGCTACCTGCTCTGAATCATAGGTAATACGTGACAGCAGCGTACCTGTAGACTGCTTATCAAAAAAGGAGACCGGCATACCCATCATATGACCAAACAAGCGGCGACGCATGGTCATGACCACTTTGCCTGACACCCATGAGATGCAGTAACTAGAAACATAGCTGGTAAAGCCGCGGAGAACCATTAGTCCAATGACCACCAGCGGCATCCACAGCAGCACCGAGCGATCCGTTTTACCAAAACCATCATCCAGTAATGGCTTAAGGAGCGATAGCATGAAGGTATCGCTGGCCGCGTTAAGTATTAACGCTATACCCGCCACGATCAGACCCGATTTAAAAGGCGCTATGGTTGGCCATAGTCGGCGAAACGTCTGCCACGTAGAGAGATCTTTATCGTTATGCATTCAAAAAACCAGCATTTGTTAGAATAGCCGCATATTCTACCCGTTATCATCCGACACGCCAAACCACTGATGATACCAACGAGGTAAAATCTGATCCCGCAAGCTACGTACTCGCCAGTTTTTTGGATAAAAATCCAGCGTAATCTGCCCCTGATGTGGTGTATCCAGCCATTGATAATTTTGTTGTCGATAACGTTGCTCCACTTTCCAGGACGGTAGACGCCAGGCATTATAACGGGATGCAGAGGCTAACGCGGCCTGTCCGCCCACCCGCTGAATCAGCGCCAGTGATGATGAGGTATTGCTGCCATGATGCGGAACCTGCACCACCGTAGACTGCAGATGCTGCCAATAGTGACTTAGCATTTTTTGTTCAGCGGGAGACTCAATATCGCCGGTCAGCAGAATACTCTGATTCCCATCATCGACCTTTACCACGCAGGAGTGGTTATTCCCCGCATCTGTGCTTCCACGTACCGGCCAGTGCGCAGTGAAGGTTAACCCTTGCCACTGCCAGCGCTCCCCACGAAAGCACGGAAGATGCCCTTCCCAACCTAATGGACTTCTTATCCATAACGACGGCCAGGCTTGCTGCAGCGAGCGCAACCCGCCCCGGTGATCCATATGCTCATGGCTTAAAATTACCCCTTGCGGCTCCAGATTGTGCCAGCGTAACCACGGAATAATCAGCTGTTGCGCGCTATCGCCTTCAGGCCATGCCAGACCAGTATCGTAAAGCAGCGCTTTCCCATTACGCGCAATCACCATCGCCAGCCCCTGCCCGACATCCAGCATATGCACTTGCCACACGTCAGTACGTGACGTTTGCCAGAACGGGCTGCTCAATAAAAGGGGCACTGTGACACAAACTACCGGTAGCGTTCGCCAGACGTTCAATCGATATACGATGAGCAGGAGTGCGGGTAAAAATGCAAGCCATTGCCAACGTGCATCAATATTGATCCACCCTTCAGGCAGGCTCCTGAGCCCCCAAAATAACAGCGCCAGCGAGCGATCTGCTAAATACCACAGGCCCGATTCAATCATCGCCAGCCCGGTTAAATGCACGATCATGCCTGCTAATATCAACGGTACAGAAATAAAGGTGACCAGAGGTACGGCGAATAAATTCGCCAGAAATGAGGTCAGGCTGATACCATGAAACATCGCGATTTGCACTGGCAGAAGCAGAAGCGTAATTCCCAATTGCAAATGAGCAAGCGCCAGAAACTGGCGTCCAACGCGCGATAGCGGCCAATCTGGCATCGGAACCCATTGATACCAGAACAGAAGTGCCGCAACGGCAAAAGCAGACAACCACAGACTCTGTGAAAGAACGGCGACAGGATCCACCACCAGAATGGCTGCCAGACAGCAGACCCAAACCGACCATCCACTCCACTGCCTGCCACTGAGTTTTAGCGCCCCCCAGACCAGCAGCGCAACAACCGTCCGTAATGCCGGGGGCTGTAGTCCCGTTAGCCAGGCATAGAATATTGCACAGACAACCCCACCTACTAAAGGAACCTGCCAGCAAATCCAACTGGCTGGCATAAAAAATTGTCCCGCGCGAACTAACCCTGCAGCCAGAAGTGCGGCAAACGCAATATGCAGCCCGGAAATAGCCATCAAATGGGTCGTACCGGTATCACGCATAATGGTTTTCACCTCTTGTGACACCGATAAACGCTCCCCCATTCCCAGACCCAATATGACTTGCTGCCAGGGATAATCGGCGAGCGCAGTTTTCAGCGAGGAGAGATACCGCGAACGCAAACTGCATTGTGGTGAGATAGCCGAAGCCTGCAAAAATCTTCCCGTCAGCGGCAGGTGCTGCGCCAACGCGTAACGCTGGCTATCAAACCCGCCCCCGTTCAATTGGCCATGTACAGCCCGAACCTTCAGCGTCATCGCCCATGTCTGACCCGCGCAAACGTCGTCGGGTAAGTACTGTCCATACAGAATAATTCCGATGGCGGGAAATATCCGCTTCCCCTGCAGATGCGTGATCTGGCCGTAGTGCGTTGTCATGTTATCGGTTGCGGTTATCCGCACGATAGCCTGCTGGGTTTTCGCAGGCAGCGTATTACCGGCCCACAGCGCATCTTTCGCGGCGAGAACGCCCCAAAGAAAAAACAGCAGGGTTACTCCGGCGAAACGTACAGGCCTGCGAGAAATAAGACAGAGCAAGCATGACAGGCAAAATACGACGCTGATGCACAGCATGTCAGGTAGCCCAGGTAAGAGCATAAGCGGGAGAATGCCGAATAATGCACACGTACCAACCGTTGTTATTTTCATCAGTCACCTCCCTGTAACAGGAAGTGTGCGGTAATATGCGCCGGTTGTCTGGTGCCAATTTAGCGTTATACGGCGTGTGTTCCGCTGGTATTTAACAGCGCATGTAACGTACAAATTAACTGGGAGGAGGATTCCAGGATGGGCAGGCAGAAATGAAAAAAGCACCCATGCGGGTGCTTTTCTCGGCGTTAAGTCTCGCTAAAACTTAACCGTAAATATTGGCGCGATCGCGCAGTTCTTTACCTGGTTTAAAGTGCGGAACGTATTTTCCTTCCAGATCCACTTTATCACCGGTCTTCGGATTACGTCCGGTGCGCGGTGCGCGGTAATGCAAAGAGAAGCTGCCGAAACCGCGGATTTCAATACGCTCGCCCTGCGCAAGAGTCGAGGCCATATGTTCCAGCATTTCTTTCACTGCATCTTCAACCGCTTTCGCGGGAATATGAGGTTGCTGGGTTGCAAGTCTTTCAATCAATTCTGACTTGGTCATGATTCCTCCGGTTCCTTAAAGGCATAATTAGCTGCTGCATTGATTAAGGGCGGCCTTAGCCGCCCTTTGTCATTGATTACAGGACGAATCCTGTAATCTGTCAAGCTACTCGTCACCCTTTGTGCTGTTAACAGCACAAAGGATTTAGGAGCACTCGATATTACTCGCCTTTAGCTGCTTTGAAAGCTTCAGCCATTGCGTTGTTAGAGAAATTAGCATCTTCCTGTTTGTTAACAGTTGCGATTGCATCTTTCTCATCAGCTTCGTCTTTAGCACGAACAGACAGGCTGATTGCGCGGTTCTTACGATCAACGCCGGTGAATTTAGCTTCAACGTCGTCGCCAACGCTCAGAACCAGAGTTGCATCTTCAACGCGGTCGCGGGAAGCTTCAGAAGCGCGCAGGTAACCTTCAACGCCGTCAGCCAGTTCTACGGTTGCGCCTTTAGCGTCAACTGCAGTGACTTTACCGTTTACGATTGCGCCTTTCTTGTTCAGTGCAACCCAGTTGTTGAACGGATCTTCTGCGAGCTGTTTAACGCCCAGAGAGATACGCTCACGCTCTGCGTCAACCTGCAGAACAACTGCTGCGATTTCGTCGCCTTTTTTGTATTCACGAACTGCTTCTTCGCCTGCAACGTTCCAGGAGATGTCAGACAGGTGAACCAGGCCGTCGATGCCGCCGTCCAGGCCGATGAAGATACCGAAGTCAGTGATAGACTTGATTTTACCTTCAACACGGTCGCCCTTGTTGTGGGTTTCCGCGAACTGCTGCCATGGGTTGTTTTTGCACTGCTTCAGACCCAGGGAGATACGACGACGTTCTTCGTCGATATCCAGAACCATAACTTCCACTACATCGCCAACGTTAACAACTTTGGACGGGTGGATGTTTTTATTGGTCCAATCCATTTCGGAAACGTGAACCAGGCCTTCAACGCCTTCTTCGATTTCAACGAAGCAGCCGTAGTCGGTCAGGTTGGTCACGCGACCAGTCAGTTTGGTACCTTCTGGATAACGCTTAGCGATAGCTACCCATGGATCTTCGCCCAGCTGTTTCAGGCCCAAAGATACACGAGTACGCTCGCGGTCGAACTTCAGCACTTTAACAGTGATTTCGTCGCCAACGTTTACGATTTCGCTCGGATGCTTAACGCGTTTCCATGCCATGTCGGTGATGTGCAGCAGGCCGTCAACGCCACCCAGATCAACGAATGCACCGTAGTCAGTGAGGTTCTTAACGATACCTTTAACTTCCATGCCTTCCTGCAGGTTTTCCAGCAGCTGATCGCGTTCTGCGCTGTTTTCGGATTCGATAACGGCACGACGGGAAACAACAACGTTGTTGCGCTTCTGATCCAGCTTGATTACTTTGAATTCAAGCTCTTTGCCTTCCAGGTGCAGCGTGTCGCGGACCGGACGAACGTCTACCAGGGAACCCGGCAGGAACGCGCGAATACCATTCAGCTCAACAGTGAAGCCACCCTTGACTTTGCCATTGATAACACCAGTAACGGTTGCAGCTTCTTCGTAAGCTTTTTCCAGCGTGATCCAAGCTTCGTGACGTTTAGCTTTTTCACGGGACAGCAGGGTTTCACCGAAGCCGTCTTCTACTGCATCCAGAGCAACGTCAACTTCGTCACCAACCTGGATTTCCAGCTCGCCCTGGGCGTTTTTGAACTGCTCTGCCGGAATGGCGGACTCAGATTTCAGACCAGCGTCAACCAGTACTACGTCTTTGTCGATAGCAACAACAACACCACGAACGATGGAACCCGGACGGGTTTCGATTTCTTTTAAGGATTCTTCAAACAGTTGAGCAAAAGATTCAGTCATGTTTAATCTTCAGGTTTCATATTTAACGTCCACCTGGCTCCATGCCGGATGGGGTTGTTTAACATACCCGCTGTCAATCCATTGCAACGGGGGTACTGCAAATTCGGTCGCACTTAAGCGAGTGCCAGTTTTTGGCGCGCGTATTGTAACGCTTTTTCAATCACTTGCTCAATGCTTAATCGGGTTGAATCCAAAACTAAAGCATCAGCAGCGGGAACCAGCGGCGCTACAGCACGGTTACGATCGCGATAATCGCGTTCTTCGATCTCGGCCAAAAGGCGTTCAAAGTTAACACTAAAGCCCTTTTCCTGCAACTGTAGCATACGTCTATGCGCACGTTCTTGCGAGGAGGCGTCCAGAAAAATTTTCACCGGCGCATCCGGGAACACCACGGTCCCCATGTCACGTCCGTCGGCGATCAGACCGGGCGCTTCACGAAACGCGCGTTGACGGCGTAACAGCGCTTCACGTACGCGAGGAAACGCAGCGACCTGAGAGGCGGCATTCGCCACTTCCTGGGTGCGGATTTCGCCGCTGACATCTTCACCTTCCAGAATGACTTCAAGGTTGCCGTCCGTTGAGATAAAACGCACATCCAGGTGTGAGGCAAGCGGTACCAGGGCATCTTCAGATGTGACATCAACATGGTGATGCAACGCTGCGAGCGCCAGTACGCGGTAGATCGCGCCTGAATCTAACAGATGCCACTGCAATGCTTCCGCCATTGCCTTGCACAAGGTGCCTTTACCTGCACCGCTTGGGCCATCAATGGTAATAACCGGGGCAATTGCCGTCATCTTTTTCTCCTTAAACGGGCATACGTTAACGTGAACGCCGCGCATTATACGCGCCAACGCAAATAATCGTTAACACAGAGTGTAAAAACCCGATTAGTCTGTAACGATATGAGGAAGAATTGCGCAATTATAGCGGGCTGGTGAGAAACCAGCCCGGAAGATGACACTGATTTACTTTTTATCTGCAGCGATGCGTTCACGCATATGCTGAGCGCGATCGTCAGATGCTGGGTGAGAATCCATCAGCGATTTGGCATGGCCTGCGTCCATCGTGGCAAACTTATCAAACGCAGTCACTAAGCCCTGACGGTCAATACCGCGTTTTTTCAGCAAGTCATAGGAAAAGTCATCCGCATCTGATTCCTGACTACGGGAGAACGCTGAATTAATCACGCCTTCTGCCAAATCGCCCAACTGAGACTGGGAAAGCTGAGAAGCGACGCCGCTGGTCGCAGAAATAGCATCACGCGCAGCCAGAGTGGCATACGCGGTCTGCATTGCTTTACGCGAGTGCCCTAAAGAAACATGGCCCAGCTCATGACCCAGCACGCCTTCTATTTCATTGTCGGTCATCAGGTCCATCAAGCCCGAATAAACACGTACGCATCCATTCGCCATTGCCCAGGCATTGATATCACTGGTCATATAAACTTTATAGTTAACCGGCGTTCCATCAATGTTATTCCCCAACGCTTTCGCAATTTTATTCAGGCGCTTAGTGTACTTGCTTTTCGCGCCCGCCAGCTGATTTTCGCTATCCATCTGCTTACATGAACTGTTAGAGAGGGCTTTGACATCAGCATCAGAAAGTGTCGCTGCTTTATAAGCAGCCATACCGGAACTGGCAACAAGGTCGCCATTCACACCATTTTTACAACCAGCCAGCAACGTGGCGGAAACTGCTAACGCCAAAAAGAGTGATTTATGCTTCATGCTAATCTTCCGTTGATATTTATAGTAAAAACAAATAAATAAGTTAAATCATCAACAAATTAGCATTAGTTGAAAGCATAAAAACAGTGCGGTTACGGACCTCGGAACGCCAGTCCTGGAGGACCGGCGTTCCGGGAGAATCAGGCAGGAGTACTAATACGCGCCAGCTGTTCGAAATAATCCGGGAAGGTTTTGGCCGTACATTTCGGATCCAGAATGGTCACCGGCGTGTCAGAGAGCGCCACCAGCGAGAAACACATCGCCATGCGGTGATCGTTGTAGGTCGCGATATCTGCAAACTGTAACGCCACAGGCGGCGTGACGCGAATATAGTCTTCGCCCTCTTCAACGGTCGCGCCCACTTTACGCAGCTCAGTCGCCATCGCGAACAGGCGGTCGGTCTCTTTGACGCGCCAGTTGTAGATGTTACGCAGTGTGGTCGTCCCTTTTGCGAACAGCGCAGCCGTAGCAATAGTCATCGCCGCATCAGGAATATGGTTCATATCCATATCTACCGCATTGAGTTCACCGTGGGTACAGGCAATAAAGTCATCGCCCCAGGTAATAGTCGCCCCCATTTTTTCCAGTACATCAGCGAAGCGAATATCGCCCTGCATACTGTTGCGGCCAATCCCGGTTACTTTTACCGTACCGCCTTTAATGGCCCCCGCCGCGAGGAAATAGGAGGCGGAAGAAGCATCACCTTCGACCAGATATGCCCCCGGAGACTGATACTGCTGCTGCCCTTGTACGACAAAGCGCTGGTAGTTCTGATTCTCAATTTCAACACCAAACGTTTTCATCAGGTTCAGTGTGATATCAATGTAAGGTTTGGATACCAGTTCGCCTTTGATTGCGATCGTCGTATCCTGCGGCGCCAGCGGCGCAGTCATCAACAGCGCAGTCAGGAATTGGCTGGATACGCTACCGTCTACCTCAACCTGTCCCCCGGTGAAGCCACCGCGCAAACGTAAAGGCGGATAGTTTTCCTGCTCCAGGTATTCAATATTCGCTCCGCCCTGGCGCAGCGCATCAACCAGATGACCAATTGGACGCTCCTTCATGCGCGGTTCGCCCGTCAACACAATGTCATTGGCGCCCAGACATAACGCTGCGGCCAGCGGGCGCATTGCGGTTCCGGCATTGCCAAGGAACAGCTCTACTGCACCTTCTGCGTGCAGCGCACCGCCGTTACCGATTATCTCGCAACACGTGCGATCGGAAGAAAGGGTATAGCTGATCCCTAACGCATTCAGAGCATTAAGCATATGGCGGACATCATCGCTGTCCAGCAGGTTGGTCAGGACAGTGGTGCCATTTGCTAATGCAGCCAGCAGCAAAGCGCGGTTAGAAACACTTTTGGATCCAGGCAGATTGATGGTGCCATCCACCCGCGCAATGGGTTGTAACGTCAGGGATTCCATGAAACTCGACTCTCAAAAACAGACATAAAAACCCCACAGACAGGCTGTGGGGATGAAAAATACAGCAGATTAACCGCGGCGACGCTCGAAATCGACCATGAAATCGGTCAGCGCTTTTACACCTTCAAGCGGCATTGCATTGTAGATGGACGCGCGCATACCGCCGACCACACGGTGCCCTTTCAACGCGTGCAGACCCGCAGCGAATGACTCTTCCAGGAAGAGTTTATCCAGTGCGCTGTCAGCCAACTGGAACGGGACGTTCATGCGTGAACGGTTGGATTTCGCCACATCGTTACGATAGAAATCACTGTTATCAATGACGCCGTACAGCAGTTCCGCTTTTTGCTGGTTAATTTTATCCATCGCGTTAACACCGCCCTGCTCTTTCAGCCATTTAAAGACCAGGCCAGATAAATACCAGGCAAAGGTTGGCGGCGTATTGAACATGGAGTCGTTGTCGTTCAGCACGGTATAGTCGAGGATTGACGGGCAGGACACATGGGCTTTACCCAGCAAATCTTCGCGTACGATAACAATTGTCAGCCCGGCCGGGCCGATGTTTTTCTGCGCCCCGGCGTAAATTACGCCATAGCGGCTAACGTCAAGCGGTGCGGAAAGAATGGTAGAGGACAGATCCGCCGTGACCACCACGTTGCTGGCAAAATTCGGCGTTTCTTCGATCGCAATACCATCGATGGTTTCATTCGGACAATAGTGCAGATACGCCGCGTTGTCAGAAAGCTGCCATTCGCTCATTGGCTTAACAGCGCGCAGTCCGTCAACGGTAACTTTGGCATCGATAACGTTTGGCGTGCAGTACTTTTTCGCTTCTTTAATTGCGCTGGCGGCCCAGTAACCGGCATCGACGTAATCCGCAGTTGTTTTATCACCGAGAATATTTAACGGGATACCGGCGAATTGTCCGCGACCACCGCCATGGCAGAATAACACTTTATAGTTGGAGGGGATGCTGAGAAGATCGCGAAAATCCTGCTCCGCTTCTTCTGCGACCTGGATGAATTCTTTGCCACGATGGCTAATTTCCATCACCGACGTGCCAAGACCGTTCCAGTCGCGAAGATCCTGTTGAGCCAGTTTAAGAACTTCTGCCGGTAACATTGCCGGACCTGAACTAAAATTGAAGACCTGAGCCATTTCCCCTCACCACGTTGTGTTGTTGTCCAATCAACATCCTGTCATTGACGATAATCCGGTGACAGACATTGGTATAAGTTATTCCTGTGGATATCGGTTTTATCATTCAGTGACACGCGCCGCAATGGGTAAAACTGACCAGGGTAAAAATGTGTCATCCGTCACACAACAGAATCTATCGGATTGACGGGTAAAAACCGAGATTTTCGCTGTCAGGTGACCCGTTTTGCCCGACTGGCCTTCGACCATTCTGGATTTGCACAGCGCGGACATAATTGGTGATCTCCGGCGTTCATGTGCACCACTTCGCTACAACGTATGCAGGCATAGTCCCCTGCTTCAGGTATGACTTTAAATCGTTGCGTACAGCGTTTAGGCAGAATACTGAGCCCCGGTTTTACGTCTTCATCGGCAAAGAAGTAGACGCTGATTTGCCCGTTCGTCTCCAGAATAGCCAGTTTCACCTGCCCCAGTTGCTCCACACCGTTCAAACGCAGTTCCATAAAGAATTCGAATTCCGTCATATTGGCGCTACTGAGCTTTGACCATGCCAGCTCTCCGTCCTCAATGATCACGACGGGTTTCCCCTCCAGCAAATCCTCCATTTTTTCGCTATGCGCCATCAGCCACATCACCAGCCGATACAGCACGGCAAGAGTAATAAAGACCACCAGCACCGGCAACATTGGAACATCGTCATAAAATGCCACGTCTCCCGCCGCAGAACCCAGCGTAAGGATTATCAAGACTTCAAAAAGCGACATCTGGCGTACGCCGCGACGTCCGGTGATTTTTAAAAACAGAAAAACCAATATAAAGGTATAGAGGCTGCGTAGCGCGACTTCTCCCAGAAAATCCATGGGCACCTTATCAAGCGCCATACGGTGTAAATCGAAAGCTTTCATTATTATGCTCTAAACGTGGTTGGCTGTAGGAAAGCATAGCTAATACTTTTATTTACGCCTGAACTCCGGCGACGATAGCGCCGTTCATTGAAAACCCGTATCATTGCGCGCTTTCCGTACGACAAAAGTGATTTTCATGACGCAAACATTTATCCCCGGCAAAGATGCCGCTCTGGAAGACTCCATCGCTCGCTTCCAGCAAAAATTGCTCGACCTCGGTTTTCAAATTGAAGAAGCCTCGTGGTTGAATCCCGTTCCTAACGTCTGGTCGGTACATATTCGCGACAAAGAATGCGCGCTGTGCTTCACCAACGGTAAAGGTGCGACGAAAAAAGCGGCGCTGGCTTCCGCGCTGGGCGAATATTTTGAGCGTCTGTCGACTAACTATTTCTTTGCGGATTTCTGGCTGGGTGAAACTATCGCCAACAGCCCGTTCGTACATTACCCGAACGAAAAATGGTTCCCGCTGACTGAAAATGACGACGTACCAGAAGGTCTGCTGGATACACGTCTGCGTGCGTTTTACGATCCAGATAACGAATTGACCGGCAGCATGCTTATCGATCTACAGTCTGGTAATGAAGAACGTGGCGTCTGCGGCCTGCCGTTTACCCGCCAGTCGGATAACCAGACTGTCTATATTCCGATGAACATTATCGGCAATCTGTATGTTTCTAACGGCATGTCTGCGGGTAACACGCGTAACGAAGCGCGTGTTCAGGGCCTGTCTGAAGTCTTTGAACGTCATGTGAAGAACCGCATTATCGCGGAAAGCATCAGCCTGCCGGAAATCCCGGCTGAAGTGATGGCGCGCTATCCAGCAGTGGTGGAGTCCATTGCCAAACTGGAAGCGGAAGGTTTCCCAATTTTCGCCTACGATGGCTCGCTGGGCGGCAAGTACCCGGTGATTTGCGTTGTCTTGTTCAACCCAGCCAACGGTACCTGCTTTGCTTCCTTCGGCGCGCACCCGGATTTCGGTGTTGCGCTGGAGCGTACCGTCACTGAACTGTTGCAGGGCCGTGGTCTGAAAGATCTTGATGTCTTCACCCCGCCGACGTTCGACGATGAAGAAGTGGCGGAACACACTAACCTTGAAACCCACTTCATTGATTCCAGCGGCCTGATCTCCTGGGATCTGTTCAAGCAGGATGCCGACTATCCGTTCGTTGACTGGAATTTCTCCGGCACTACGGAAGAAGAGTTCGCCACCCTGATGGCTATCTTCAATGCTGAAGATAAAGAAGTGTATATCGCCGACTATGAGCATCTGAGCGTTTACGCCTGCCGTATTATTGTTCCGGGAATGTCTGACATCTATCCGGCAGAAGATCTGTGGTTAGCCAACAACGCCATGGGTGCCCATCTGCGTGACACCATCCTCTCTCTGCCAGGCAGTGAATGGGATAAAGAAGACTATCTCAATCTGATCGAACAGTTGGACGAAGAAGGCTTTGACGACTTCACCCGTGTACGTGAACTGCTTGGTCTGGCGACCGGTGCGGATAACGGTTGGTATACCCTGCGCATTGGCGAGCTTAAAGTGATGCTGGCGCTGGCCGGTGGCGACCTGGAACAGGCGCTGATCTGGACTGAATGGACGATGGAATTCAACGCATCTGTCTTTAGCGCTGAAAGAGCCAACTACTACCGCTGCCTGCAAACGCTGCTACTGCTATCTCAGGAAGAAGATCGCCAACCGCTGCAATATCTGAACGCATTCGTTCGCATGTACGGAGCCGATGCGGTTGAAGCGGCAAGTGCGGCATTAAGTGGCGAAGCGCCGTTCTACGGGCTGCAACCCGTTGATAGCGATCTGCAGGCTTTCCCGGCGCATCAGTCTCTGCTGAAAGCCTACGAAAAACTGCAGCGCGCGAAAGCTGCACACTGGTCAAAATAGTGACAATCAACCTGCGCTGAGTAGGCTAAAGGTATTGTCTGGGCTATATTACGGGGCGCTTTATGCGCCCTGTTTTTTATTTTGGTCAAATCAAAAAATAAATGTAAAAACAAGGTTAAATATTAGTAGTTGATATTAAAAAAATTAGCTTATTAATGTGGTTTTTTATCTCAATTACTCCATTTTAATTAACCGTCTGACAGGAGACAAAAAGAAAAAATTCAACTCACTTTATAATTTTTAAAATTTATTTTTATATGGATAATCAACAAGTTACTCCGTAATCGCATAAAAACCATGCGTCTTACGGGCCTATAAGCCAGGCGAGATATGATCTATATCAAATTCTCATCTATAATGCTTTGTTAGTATCTCGTCGCCGACTTAATAAAGAGAGAGTTAGTGTGAAAGCTGACAACCCTTTTGATCTTATTCTTCCTGCTGCAATGGCCAAAGTTGCCGAAGAAGCAGGCGTCTATAAAGCAACGAAACATCCGCTTAAGACGTTCTATCTGGCAATTACTGCCGGTGTATTCATTTCAATTGCCTTTGTTTTCTATATCACCGCCACAACCGGTACCGGAGCTATGCCTTTCGGCATGGCAAAATTAGTAGGTGGTATCTGCTTTTCCCTGGGGCTGATTCTTTGTGTTGTCTGCGGCGCAGACCTCTTTACCTCAACCGTATTGATTGTCGTAGCAAAAGCCAGTGGTCGTATTACCTGGGGCCAATTGGCTAAAAACTGGCTTAACGTTTATGTCGGTAACTTGGTTGGTTGCTTGCTCTTCGTGCTACTGATGTGGCTTTCCGGCGAATACATGACCGCCAACGGCGCGTGGGGGCTCAACGTCCTGCAGACAGCCGACCACAAAGTGCACCATACTTTTGTTGAGGCGGTAAGTCTTGGCATCCTGGCTAACCTGATGGTGTGCCTGGCGGTATGGATGAGCTACTCGGGCCGCAGCCTGATGGACAAAGCGTTTATCATGGTATTACCGGTCGCAATGTTTGTTGCCAGCGGTTTTGAGCACAGTATCGCAAACATGTTTATGATCCCTATGGGTATTGTAATACGCGATTTCGCCACCCCGGAATTCTGGGCCGCTGTTGGGTCTTCTCCGGAGAATTTTTCTCACCTGACCGTGATGAACTTCATCACCGATAACCTGATTCCGGTTACGATCGGTAACATTATCGGCGGCGGTTTGTTGGTCGGGTTGACATACTGGGTCATTTATCTGCGTGGTAACGATCATCATTAATCTGATGATGCCCATTACACGCAGTAAATAAAAAATCCACTTAAGAAGGTAGGTGTTACATGTCCGAGCTTAATGAAAAGTTAGCCACAGCCTGGGAAGGTTTTACCAAAGGTGACTGGCAGAATGAAGTAAACGTCCGTGACTTCATTCAGAAAAACTACACTCCGTATGAGGGTGACGAGTCCTTCCTGGCTGGCGCAACTGATGCGACCACTGCACTGTGGGACAGCGTGATGGAAGGCGTTAAACAGGAAAACCGCACTCACGCGCCTGTTGACTTTGACACCTCCGTTGCTTCTACCATCACTTCTCACGACGCTGGCTACATCAACAAAGCGCTCGAGAAAATCGTTGGTCTGCAGACTGAAGCTCCGCTGAAACGTGCAATCATTCCGTTTGGCGGCATCAAAATGGTTGAAGGTTCCTGCAAAGCGTACAATCGCGAACTGGACCCGATGCTGAAAAAAATCTTCACCGAATACCGTAAAACCCACAACCAGGGCGTATTCGATGTTTACACCAAAGACATTCTGAACTGCCGTAAATCCGGTGTTCTGACTGGTCTGCCAGATGCGTATGGCCGTGGCCGTATCATCGGTGACTACCGTCGCGTTGCGCTGTACGGTATCGACTACCTGATGAAAGACAAATACGCTCAGTTCGTCTCTCTGCAGTCCGATCTGGAAAACGGCGTAAACCTGGAAGCAACTATCCGTCTGCGTGAAGAAATTGCTGAACAGCACCGTGCACTGGGTCAGATCAAAGAAATGGCTGCTAAATATGGCTGCGATATCTCTGGTCCGGCTACCAACGCTCAGGAAGCTATCCAGTGGACTTACTTCGGCTACCTGGCCGCTGTTAAATCTCAGAACGGCGCAGCAATGTCCTTCGGTCGCGTATCCACCTTCCTGGATGCTTACATCGAACGTGATATCAAAGCAGGCAAAATCACCGAGCAAGACGCTCAGGAAATGATTGACCACCTGGTCATGAAATTGCGTATGGTTCGTTTCCTGCGTACTCCTGAATATGATGAACTGTTCTCCGGTGACCCGATTTGGGCAACTGAATCTATCGGTGGTATGGGCGTTGATGGCCGTACTCTGGTTACCAAAAACAGCTTCCGCTTCCTGAACACCCTGTACACCATGGGTCCTTCTCCGGAGCCGAACATCACCGTTCTGTGGTCTGAAAAACTGCCTCTGAACTTCAAGAAATTCGCCGCTAAAGTGTCCATCGACACCTCTTCTCTGCAGTACGAGAACGATGACCTGATGCGTCCGGACTTCAACAACGACGATTACGCTATCGCTTGCTGCGTAAGCCCGATGGTTGTTGGTAAACAAATGCAGTTCTTCGGTGCGCGTGCAAACCTGGCGAAAACCATGCTGTACGCAATCAACGGCGGCGTTGATGAAAAACTGAAAATGCAGGTTGGTCCTAAATCTGAACCGATCAAAGGCGACGTTCTGAACTTCGACGAAGTTATGGACCGCATGGATCACTTCATGGACTGGCTGGCTAAACAGTATGTCACCGCGCTGAACGTTATCCACTACATGCACGACAAGTACAGCTACGAAGCCTCTCTGATGGCGCTGCATGACCGTGACGTTATCCGCACCATGGCGTGTGGTATCGCTGGTCTGTCCGTTGCTGCTGACTCCCTGTCTGCAATCAAATATGCGAAAGTTAAACCGATTCGTGATGAAGACGGTCTGGCTGTAGACTTCGAAATCGAAGGCGAATACCCGCAGTTTGGTAACAACGACCCTCGCGTTGATGATATGGCGGTTGACCTGGTAGAACGTTTCATGAAGAAAATTCAGAAACTGACTACTTATCGTAACGCTATCCCGACTCAGTCTGTTCTGACCATCACCTCTAACGTGGTTTATGGTAAGAAAACCGGTAACACCCCAGATGGTCGTCGTGCTGGCGCGCCGTTCGGACCGGGTGCTAACCCAATGCACGGTCGTGACCAGAAAGGTGCTGTTGCCTCTCTGACCTCCGTTGCTAAACTGCCGTTTGCTTACGCTAAAGATGGTATCTCTTACACCTTCTCTATCGTTCCGAACGCACTGGGTAAAGACGACGAAGTTCGTAAGACCAACCTGGCTGGTCTGATGGATGGTTACTTCCACCATGAAGCGTCCATCGAAGGTGGTCAGCACCTGAACGTGAACGTCATGAACCGTGAAATGCTGCTGGATGCGATGGAACATCCGGAAAAATATCCGCAGCTGACCATTCGTGTTTCTGGCTACGCTGTACGTTTTAACTCCCTGACTAAAGAACAGCAGCAGGACGTTATTACTCGTACCTTCACTCAGACCATGTAATTGGTTTTGACTGAAATCGTACTTTAAAAAGCGTACAATAAAGGCTCCACGTAAGTGGGGCCTTTTTAATAGCCTGCTTTGTCAGCTATCTATACTTATATACTCGATGGATTTCGAGTTGCATTGAGGCGGCAACGGAGTGAATCCCCTGGAGCGTACAGAAGTACGTGACTGGGGTGAGCGAAGGTAGCTAACAAAGATGCAGCTTGAAAGACGAAAAGTATGGATAGCAGCCAAAACAGACTCGACACAGTTAATAACTGTGCACTAACACAGGCCCCGGATGGGCCACACCTGGAGATACACCGCAATGTCAGTTATTGGTCGCATTCACTCCTTTGAATCCTGTGGCACTGTTGATGGCCCGGGCATCCGTTTTATTACCTTCTTCCAGGGCTGCCTGATGCGCTGCCTGTATTGCCATAACCGTGACACATGGGATACGCACGGCGGCAAAGAAGTCACCGTCGACGAGTTAATGAAAGAAGTCGTGACCTACCGCCACTTTATGAACGCATCCGGTGGCGGTGTGACGGCGTCCGGCGGCGAAGCTATTCTGCAAGCTGAATTCGTACGTGACTGGTTTCGGGCCTGTAAAAAAGAAGGTATTCATACCTGTCTGGATACTAACGGCTTTGTTCGCCGCTACGATCCGGTTATCGATGAGTTGCTGGAAGTCACCGACCTGGTCATGCTCGATCTCAAACAGATGAACGATGAAATCCATCAGAATCTGGTCGGCGTATCGAACCATCGTACGCTGGAGTTCGCGCGTTACCTGTCCAATAAAGACATCAAAGTGTGGATCCGCTACGTTGTCGTGCCTGGCTGGTCTGACGATGACGACTCTGCGCACCGCCTGGGTGAGTTTACCCGCGATATGGGCAACGTTGAAAAAATCGAGCTGCTGCCATATCACGAGCTGGGCAAACACAAATGGGTGGCAATGGGCGAAGAGTACAAACTGGATGGCGTCAAGCCACCAAAGAAAGAGACCATGGAGCGCGTGAAAGGCATTCTCGAGCAATATGGACATAAAGTGATGTATTAATGTTTATGCATTAAGGAAGTAAATCATGGATAGATTTTTGCGATACGGAATATTCGCACTGCTCTTTATATTCCATACAGCTTCGGTCCGGTCAGATTCCGGACCGAAGATTCGTTATCTGTATAACGATGACACTACCGAAGAAACAGTCGCTTTCTTCTACGATAACTCCTTTGCTCGCTGTGCCGAATGCAATCCGTACAGTCAAAGTGATATCGATGCGCTACGCTCAACGCCGTTCGATACCCGAATGGGCAATATTTATAAAGTCGCTGATAACAAAATCTGCATCAACGCAGCAGAGTGTTTCCCTCTCCCATTAAAGATTCCAAAAGAGTCCCCCTGGAAGATAATTGATTATCGTTGGGTTGCTGACACACCTGACTATCAGTTAGATAACAATAAATTACCCGCAGCGCAAAAACAGGAAATTACACAAGCCAGTTTGATAACCGCCAGGTTCCAATTAGATCCGTCAGTCAGTGAAGAAGACGGTAATGAAACCAGCGCCGACCACGCTTACTACGTCGCGCAAACCATGGAATCTCTTGAAAAATATAAGCTCCAGATTGTTGATACCGAAAAACGTTACCTGGTTTTTCCCCTTGATAATGGGCTGAAAATCACGGTAGATATGCAAAAAGGTAACGATGGCTTGCCCATTGATTCCTTGTTATACCGCCCTGGTCATGTACCAATAATCATTGATTTAACCGACAGTGAGCTGGTTGCTGCCCACTTCTACCTCTCAGGCCACTAAAGGATTTCACGATGAGAGTACTTGTTTCAGCATTTTTTTTGCTGTTCGCTCAGAGTACGAATGCCGCCGGCACCTGTGATATCAACGCCATTGTGCAGCATGCGTGGCCGGAGGCAAAACCAGCAGCGGAAGGTAAGATGCTCACCAAAAGCAATCAGGTTATCGATATCACGGGCAACTCAGCGCAAAGCGTAATTTGCCGCGTCTGGCCCGCTCACCCGGAACTGACATTGGCGGCGATTCCGCTGATGGCACAACAGGATAACGATTACGATCATACTGGCGATCTGGAACTTTTGGTACTAGACTCCGCGAGCCTCGACGTTAAACAACGATTACGCCTGCCCGAAAGGATGAATGACGACGCTATTCGAATTTCCGGTCTGATACTGGATACCGCTCGATGGAAAGTCGCCACTAACCAAACCGCATTTGGCTTGCGGATAGCCCGCACCGGCAGTTCCCGTGTAAATCCATTTAGTGAAGATGTGCTATCGCTGTTTGTTATTGAAAATGACCAACTACGAACGATATTAAACGGTATCGTCCTTGAAAACAGTACCGGGGAATGGGACGGGAACTGTGAAGGAACATTCAACGATATTACTCGTACCCTCTCACTTACGCCTGACTCGCATAATGGATACGTTGATATTCGTGTAAGCGAGAAAAGTGTAGCATCCAACGCCAATCTTCAGGCTGATGCTGAGTGTACCTCAAAAGATAAGTCCAGCAAGGCGAGCTGGACCCTGCTTTATAATGGAAAACAGTATGTCGTCCCCAAAAATCTGGCGCCGCTTGAGTAAACGGTTCAGGACATAAAATATTCCGAGAGCTTATTCGCCACGCTTTCAATTGAGAAAATGCTCTTCTGATGCGCTTTACGGCACTCCGCATAGCGCTCATCTTGCTCCTCCAGCGCATTGAGTAATTTGTCCGCCACCATCATTGCACCGGCGATTTCTGCGAAACCATACTCCCCCTCACCCTTCAGGGCTACGGCGGCCTGTAGATTCCAGTCCGAAAGACGGCTAAGCGGCGCAAAGGTGCCGCGGGTCAGCGAAAGGATCCGCGCGCCATGCTGCTTCGCCAACGCCAGCGCTTGCATCATATCAGCCGATGCCTGCTCAGTGTGCACCACAATGATTCCCTGGCTCTGCGGTTCAACCATCATGGATGAGGTTGTGAGGTAAAAACGATCGACAAAACTTGCCGCCTTACCCATTTTAATCAGGTTCATTTGTAAGAACAGCGCGACGGGCACCGCCGTACCAACAGCGTATATCGCGACAGAATTAACCTGGTTGATCCACGCCGCAGCAGCCTGTAATTCTTGCGTATTAATGATGGCATGGCTGTCACGAATGCTCGCCACTACGGCAGAGACCTCATCATTTTCCTGCTCTTCAGGACGCGCAGCTCCCTGCTCCAGCGCAAGCGCAGTTCTGAAATCAGAAAAACCTTTAAAACCAAATGCGCGGCAAAAACGGGTAATACTCCCTTCACTGGTTTCAATAGAATCCGCTAACTCTGTGATCGTATGTCTCATCACAAAATCAGGGTTCTCCGTCACAAAACGGCCCACTTTTTCCAGAATTGGGCTTAACCCTCCAGCCTCATTTCTGATGTTTATCAGTAAGTTAGTGTCAATCTGACTCATTTTTCGCCTTTTTGCTCAAAATGCAAACACAGTCACATCTTTCTGCCCACGTTAAGATAATAATTTTTTTCACAACAAGAGCAATGAAAATAATTATTTTTACAAAACAGGAGAAAAATAAATGAAAGGTCTCATTGTCTGTCGTACCGGTATGGGCAGTTCCTTAATGCTCAAAATCAAAGCGCAAAAAATCATCGACAAGCATGGCTGGGATATTGAACTCGAACATGACGTATTGTCCGGTCTTGCCACCTGGCAAGGGATTGATTTTGTTATCACCATGCGCGACCTCACCGATGAAATCGAAGCTGCTGGATTCAGAGCCATCGGTATAACCGACTTGATGAATAGCGAAGAAATGGAAACTGCGCTCACCAGCGTAATTCAGGGCAACTAACCTCTCCCGGAGGCAATATGGATCTCCTCAGGTTTATTGTATTCGACATTTTGGGTGTAACCCCACTTTTAGTTGGATTTATTGCATTAATCGGTCTGCTCATTCAACGCAAGCCGATTGAAAAAGTATTATCCGGCACCTTCAAAACCATCGTTGGATTTCTGGTCTTTGCGGGTGGCGCGGGGCTGGCGGTGACATCACTGGGTAATTTCCAGACATTGTTTAGCGATGGATTTGGACTCAAAGGAGTGATGCCGTTGGCGGAGGCGCTAACCGGCCTGGCCCAAACCAAATTTGCCATGTGCGTATCACTCATCATGGTTATCGGCTTTGGCTGGAACTTACTTTTTGCCCGTATTACACCGTTTAAATACATTTTTTTGACCGGCCAACATAATCTGTATCTCTCGGCATTGCTCACCGTCACGCTGAAAGCGCTCGGTTACAGCGATGGCGTTACGATTATGGTTGGTTCTGTATTGTTAGGCCTTGCTGCCTGCATCTACCCGGCCATTGCCCAACCGTGGATGCGTAAGATCACCGGAAATGATGAAATCGCCATGGGTCATTATGTCACACTGGCTTACGCGGCCTCAGGCTGGATTGGCTCGAAGGTCGGCGATCCCAAAGAGTCGACGGAGAAACTGAATCTCCCCGGATGGCTGGGGATTTTTAAAGACTACATTGTCTCAGTCTCTATTTCGGTCAGTATTTTCTATTACATCGCCGCACTGGCAGCAGGGAAAACAGCGGTTACCGCGGTAGCAGGTGGCATGCACTGGTTGGTCTACCCGCTTTTTCAGTCACTGACCTTTACCGCCTCGCTTTACATCATTATTACCGGTGTTCGTTTACTGCTTTCAGAGATCGTTCCGGCATTTCTCGGGATCTCGGAAAAATTCATTCCTAATGCCAAACCGGCGCTCGACTGCCCGGTTGTATTCCCTTACGCGCCAACCGCTACCGTACTTGGTTTTATCTCTTCGTTCGTCGGCGGACTGGTGGTGATGGGGATACTTGCGCTGATTGGTCAGACGGTAATCATCCCCGTCGCGATCCCCTATTTCTTCATTGGGGCAACGGCTGCCGTCTTTGGCAACGCTTCAGGAGGCTGGAAAGGCGCAGTGGTAGGAAGCTTTATTACAGGCATTCTCATCGGCATTGGTCCCGCACTTATCTACCCAATTATGGAATCGGTAGGACTTTCCGGTACCAGCTTCCCGGAAACCGATTTCGTCGCGCTTGGTCTGGTGGTGTATTACATCGGCAAAATGCTGCCCTGATAAGGAGTAAACATGAATATTGATGAATTGAAATCTCATGCGCGAGCTGCCCGCCGCGATATTGTCACCATTATTTACGAATCCGGTATTGGTCATCCCGGCGGCGCACTCTCCATTATTGATATTCTGACCTGGATTTATCATGAAGAAGTTCGTCTGAATGAAACACCTCGTGCCCGGGTGGTGATGAGTAAAGGCCACGCCGTCGCGGCACAGTACGCCATGCTGTATCAATTGGGGAAAATATCCCGCAGCGAATTTAGCACCTTTCGTCAGATTAACTCGCGTCTGCAGGGACATCCGAGCGTGAAATCACTTCCCGATGTGGATGCAACGACTGGACTGCTTGGCCAGGGTCTGTCAATTGCCTTGGGGATGGCTGCTGCCAAAAATCGCGCGGGGGATCCCAACCGCGTTTTCGCAATCATCGGCGATGGTGAGATGCACGAAGGCCAAATATGGGAGTCACTGCAACAGGCCGCTCATATGCGGATGGACAATCTGGTCGCCATCATCGACTACAACGGTTTTTCCTCACACGATCCGGTCAATGACGTCATCAATCTCGAGCCACTGGCCGACAAAATCCGTAATTTTGGCTGGCACGTACTTGAGCTACAGGATGGTAACAACATGTGCCAGGTTGCCGACACTTTGCAGCTATCTCGTTATCTGAAAGGCAAGCCGGTAGCTATTATCGCCCGCACCACCAAAGGCAGCGGCGTGAGCTATATGGAAAATAACGGCGACTGGCATTCTAAAACACCCAGTGCGGAACAATACCAGCAAGCTATGGAGGAATTACAGTCATGAGAGCACCACGCGATGAGATTGGTAATGCCCTACTCGCTTTGAGGGAGAAAGGCTATCCAGTTGTCGTTATCGACAGCGATTTGGCGAGCTCCACCCGCACCGATCAGTTTCAGAAGATCTGGCCTGAAGCATTCTTTGAAATGGGAATTGCCGAAGGCTCCGCGATGAGTTTCGCCACAGGTCAGGCATTGGAAGGTAACATTCCTTTTTACGTTAACTTCGCGATGTTCGTGACTGGTACAGCATGGACACAGCTTCGTCAGGCTTGTTACGCAAAGGCCAACATTAAGCTGGTCGGTAGCCATCCAGGTATGGATGACGGCCCGGATGGCGCTTCGCACCATGCGCTGGAAGATCTAGCCCTGACTCGTGTATTGCCAGGAATCACGATTCTGACTCCGGCAGATGCCGAAGAAGTTGAGGCTGCATTTGAGCAGGCAGTAAACATCCCCGGCCCTGTCTACATTCGTGTTGCCCGGGAACCGATGCCCGTACGCGATAAATCAGTTGTCCCCCGAGTATCCGATATCGAGGCCGTGGAGAGTTCAGGCAACGACTTCGCCATTGTTTATGAAGGAACAGTTCTTGAACAAGCGAGTACGGGTTACGCCCAGCTCAGTGCGCAGGGGAAAAGGGGCAAACTGATTCATGTGGCAACGCTAAAACCGTTCAATCGTCAGCGTTTCCTGCACCTCATTGCCAATTGCCCACGTATCGTCACGATTGAAAATCATACGATTAACGGCGGACTGGGTGGCCTGATTGCTGAAGTGCTGGCTGAAGAAGGAATCAACTCACGATTGTGTCGGCTTGGTACTCAGGACACATTCACCGAATCGGGCAACAGCCGGCAGTTGAAAGAGAAATACGGAATTTCAGCCTCTGCAATCTGTGAAGCACTCAAATAATCTGGTTGGCAGACCGTTACACGGTCTGCCAACTACAATAGGGATAAAACAATGCTATCTACGCTATTTTCAGCCTGGCAGTTTCGCGAACAATGCGGCACCTGGCAGGAAGCCGTGCAGTTGGCCTGTCACCCTCTCGAAGTGCAAGGCGTAATTACACATAGTTATACTCAGGCAATCATCCATGAAACAGAAAAACATGGCCCATGGTATATATTAAGTCCAGAATTTGCCCTGCCTCATGCTCGACCGGATGAAGGCGTGATGGGCAGTAAAACACATCTGTCGCTATTGAGCCTGAAAGAAGCAGTCCTGTTTCCCGGACACCCGGATGTGCGGTTAATCATTGTTCTTGCCGCAGCCAACAGCACTCAACATATCGAAATGATCCAACAGTTGGTGTGCTGGCTGGATGAAGCGGAGCGCTTACACCAGTTATCCCATACCACCAGCCTGGCGCAGCTTCTCTCTATTCTTGAAGTGAGTTAACGCATTACTGTTTCCTGCGCGCCAGAAGCGGGAAAATCAGCCCCAATCCTACCAGCACAAACGGCGTCACGATAAAATCAGGCGTGGGATTATGCGCGGTAAAATGAGCGAGCGGAAACGGCAGGGTGTAAAACTATAATCTTCTGCACACTTTATTTTCAGGGCAAAAGCGTGTGATTAAATAATGCAGGTTCCCATAAAGCATACATAAACAGTATGTATGGGAACCTGTTCGTATTCTGTTAAATCAGGTCAAATATGCGCAATAGAATTGGGCGTATGGCCCGTCTTACGCAACAGCATCAGTAAATAAATAAACGATACGCTGGCGATCATGATAAACAGCAAGCTATCTGAATAATTCTGCATCAGCATCGCGGTAAATGAAGGACCAAGCAGGCTGCCCACGGTATAGCTTAATAACAATGCCTGATTCATGGCGACCAGTTGATGGTGTTCCACCTTTTCACAGGCCCAGGCCATCGCTACCGGGTAGAGAGTAAAACCTGCCGCCCCCAACATAAACAACGCGGGCGCCATCGCCGCCTGATTCAGCATGGCAATACTCCCGACGATTACCACGAAAACCTGAACGCGTAAAACCAGCAGGCGTCCCAGCTTATCCGCCAGACGGCCAATCGGCCATTGCCCCAGGATACCGGCGCTAACCAGAACCGCCATCCAGAAACCAATGCTGGCGTTGCTCACCCCCTGATGGTTGAGATACAGCGGCATCAGGCCATACAAGGACCCCAATACAATCCCGGAAATAATACAGCCGTTAACGCCCAGACGCGCCTGTCGCAGCTTCAGCATGGAGACAATAGGCGTAGACTGCTGTTCATTACCCTGCTGATTGGCAATGCGCGTAAAGAGCAGTGGTAAAACGCCAGCCAGGATTGTACCCGTCACCCACGGCAGAACGTTCATCAATTCAGTTGATACTTTACTAACCAGCAACTGGCCTAAAAACGTCCCCACGTAATAGATCATCATATAAGCGGCAAGCAAACGTCCGCGATTACGCGAAGTCCCACTGCACATCAGCGCACTTTCCACTACCACCCAAATCATGGCGCAGCCAACACCGGCAATAAAGCGCCATGTCATCCAGCTCCAGAATCCCACCATAATCCCCAGCCCGACACAACCTACGGCAAAAATAAGCGAGGCGATGTAATAGCTGCGATTAAAACCAAGGTGTTTTATTAAATACCCGGTCAGCAACGTCCCTACCAGATTACCGGTAAAATAGGACGAGCTCACCACGCCTACCTGCCATGTGGGCAGATTTTCATGGGCGAGCCAAAGCGGGACGAGCGTGTTTAACACGGCGATCGCCAGGGTCAACAGAAGCAGCCCGCATAGCAATAGCATGACGGGACGGGTATAGGTGGACATGAATAAAAACCGTGAGGAAGTTCAAATTTCATGCGCATCATGCCACTGCCAAAAACATTGTCAATCGGCGTAATCAGAGGGCTGAGGCGCTTTCAGCACGATCGATTTGCATTACTGATTCTTAATGTGAATAGATAAAAAGCACAAAAACACATCTGCTTGTTTTTATTGATCTAAAACAAAAATCTCGCGTTGCGTTCAGTCGAAAAATTTCATGGACTCCCCTTACTTTTATTTCTTACTAAACTCTATGCGGGATACAGAGCTACATTGTCTTCAAAATAGAACAGTGAGTTCTTATTTATCTATCTAATCCAAATATCGTTCTTTTCGTAGACTTAAACTCATCAAATTTCCCCCACCGATGCAGAACAGGAGAAATACCATGACTAAACCTTACGTAAGACTTGATAAAGATAATGCGGCAGTACTGCTGGTCGACCATCAGGCTGGCCTGCTCTCTCTGGTTCGGGATATCGATCCCGATAAATTTAAAAACAACGTGCTTGCGCTCGGTGACTTAGCAAAATACTTCAAACTCCCGACGATTCTGACAACCAGTTTTGAGACTGGACCAAATGGGCCGCTGGTGCCGGAACTAAAAGCTCAATTTCCCGATGCGCCTTATATTGCTCGCCCAGGAAACATTAACGCGTGGGATAACGAAGATTTCGTGAAAGCAGTAAAAGCGACCGGCAAAAAGCAGCTGATTATCGCCGGTGTCGTGACGGAAGTTTGCGTTGCCTTCCCTGCGCTCTCGGCGATTGAAGAAGGTTTTGACGTCTTTGTTGTCACCGATGCTTCAGGCACATTTAATGAAATTACCCGCCATTCAGCATGGGATCGGATGTCGCAGGCCGGTGCTCAATTGATGACATGGTTCGGCGTCGCATGTGAGCTGCACCGCGACTGGCGTAACGATGTCGAAGGTCTGGCGACGTTGTTCTCGAATCACATTCCGGATTATCGCAATCTGATGACCAGCTACGACACGTTGACCAAGCAGAAGTAAAACCAGGGCGACCCCCCTGGCCTGATGTATTGTTAATGGCGCTTCACTTATCAGGCCTACAGATCGTGCAGGCCTGATAAGACTTGAGTTAATCCGAGATACTATAAATTAACCCGCCACCGCCATACCAACGGTCATATGCAAACCGTAAAACACGCCACGACCAATCAGCTCACCGACCAGAAGCAAAATAAACGCCACGGAAAGCAGCGGAACGGCAGGCTGGTAGCCCTTCACCTGCGGCACAATCCAGCAGCACAGCGCTAATGCCAGCGCCACAATCCGCCACGCCATAAGCGATCCGTAATCCGGAACCAGCGCAGAAGCCTGTTGAATCGAACTGTGGATCGTCGCCAGTTCAGCCCCCTGCATGACAGACATGATGGCGCTCACGACCAGAGCAAGCACTGAGATAGCCGGCAGCAGGCGCATTGCCCAACCATCCACGCCAGCAATTCTGAGTAACAGATATCCCAGCAGCGGCCCGCCCATAAACATCGTCAGGAAGAAGCCCAGCGGCGTCCAGACGCTGTACCAGGTCGGCACGGTATCGATGGTGTTATACACGCGTACCATCATCCAGACAAAAACCACGCCCAGCACCATGGTGACAACTAACCACAGATTACGTAATGCGGGCGACATTTTTTTCAACGTAGCCAGCAACCAGCCGATACCGCCAACAGCAAAGAAGATTGAGCCACTGGCAATCTCATTACTTAATGCAGAAGATCCTACGCGATTGAGTGAGTTAAAAGCGCGCATCGGCGAGCCCAGATGGAGCATGGAAGCAATAAAGCCAATGCCCATTAATACCCACAGCCCGAACATGCAGGCAATCACGCGCTGCTGCGATTCTGGGCGTAAGTCGCCTTTCATCAACGCCAGCGCCAGAACGATAAAGCCGCCAACCACACACTGTCCGAAGACCGTGAAGATCATCAGCGGCCATTCATGCCATCCACTTCCCATCTTACACCTCCTTCGGATTAGCCAGATAGCCTGTTGTATCCCCGGTCGGGCGGCTATTGGCGTTAGGTTTGATGACAATACTCGGTTTGGTAAAGTGCGCGCCCGGCAGTGGCGCGACCGCTGCCAAAGTACCGTGTTTTTTGCGCAACTCTTCAATCGGACCAAAATCCAGCGCACGCAGTGGGCAGGACTCCACGCAGATAGGTTTTTTGCCTTCAGCGACGCGCTCATGGCAGCCGTCACATTTAGTCATGTGCCCTTTTTCAGCGTTGTACTGCGGTGCGCCGTAAGGACAGGCCATGTGGCAATACCGACAGCCAATGCACACATCTTCATCGACTACGACAAAGCCATCTTCACGTTTGTGCATCGCACCGCTCGGACATACCTTGGTACAGGCCGGATCTTCACAGTGGTTACAGGCAATGGAGAGGTAATAGGCAAAGACGTTCTGATGCCAGACGCCGTTGTCCTCCTGCCAGTCACCGCCTGCGTATTCATAAATGCGGCGGAAGCTGACTTCAGGGGTTAAATTTTTGAAATCTTTGCAGGCCAGTTCGCAGGTTTTGCAACCGGTGCAACGACTGGAATCAATAAAAAATCCATACTGGGTTGTCATCGGCTACTCCTTACACCTTTTCAACCTGAACAAGGTTCGTGTGTGACGGGTTCCCCTTCGCGAGAGGAGACGGACGCTGGGTCGTCAGAACGTTAATGCACCCGCCCTGATCCACGCGTTTTGCATCCGGGTCATACCAGGCGCCTTCTCCTAATGCCACCACGCCGGGCATCATACGTGGTGTGACCTTCGCCTCGATATGCACTTCACCGCGGTCGTTATAGATGCGCACCTTGTCGCCGTTGTTAATGCCGCGTCGCTGCGCATCCATCGGGTTGATCCACATTTCCTGGCGGCAGGATGCTTTCAGAACATCTACGTTGCCATAGGTCGAGTGGACGCGAGACTTATAGTGGAAGCCGGTCAACTGCAGAGGGAATTTCTCCACCAGCGGATCGTTTAAGCTCTCAAAGCCAGGGGTGTAAATCGGCAGGGGATCGATCACATCACCTTCAGGAAGCTCCCAGGTTGCCGCGATCTCAGCAAGCTGCTGCGAATAAATTTCGATCTTACCTGACGGCGTGGTCAGCGGATTAGCTTTAGGATCTTCACGGAATGCCTTATACGCCACGTGATGCCCTTGCGGATCGCGCTGTTTAAAGATCCCTTGTTTACGGAATTCTTCAAACGTTGGCAGTTCAGGAATCGCTTTGCGCGACTGCTCGTAGAGATGGCGCATCCACTCTTCCTGAGTACGACCTTCTGTAAACTGCTGCTCGACGCCAAGGCGCTTCGCCAGCTCGCTGGTCATCTGGTAAATAGTCTTGCATTCGAATCGCGGCTTGATCGCCTGATCGGTGAAAATCACATAGGACATGTTGCCGCAGGAGGCATCCAGCGCGAAGTCCATCTGCTCAGATGCGGTGCAGTCCGGCAGCAAAATGTCCGCGTATTTCGCCGAGGAAGTCATATGGCAGTCGATGACGACGATCATCTCGCATTTGTTCTCATCCTGCAGGATTTCATGCGTACGGTTGATATCAGAATGCTGGTTAATCAGGCAGTTACCGGCATAGTTCCAGATCATCTTAATAGGAACATCAAGCTTGTCTTTACCGCGTACGCCGTCACGCAGGGCCGTCATCTCCGGGCCTCGCTCAATCGCGTCCGTCCACATGAACATCGAAATGCTGGTTTCAACAGGGTTTTCCAGCGTAGGCATACGTTCAAACGGCAAACTATATGAGCCCTCACGCGCCCCGCTGTTGCCGCCGTTGATCCCTACGTTACCGGTCAGGATAGCCAGCATAGAAATGGCGCGGGTCGCTATTTCACCGTTGGCGTGACGCTGCGGTCCCCATCCCTGGCTGATGTATGCTGGTTTAGCGCTACCGATTTCACGCGCCAGTTTGACGATTCGATCAGCGGGAATACCAGTAATCTGCGCCGCCCACTCCGGAGTCTTGGCAATACCGTCCTTGCCCTGCCCTAGAATATACGCCTTGTAGTGACCGTTCTTCGGCGCATCGGCCGGTAAGGTTTTCTCGTCGTAACCTACGCAGTACTTATCGAGGAACGGTTGGTCAACCATGTTTTCGGTGATCAAGACATACGCCAGACCATTAACCAGCGCCGCATCAGTTCCTGGACGGATCGGGATCCATTCATCCTCACGACCAGCGCCGGTATCCGTGTAGCGGGGATCGATAATGATCATGCGGGCATTGGATTTTTGACGCGCCTGTTCAAGGTAATAGGTTACCCCACCCCCGCTCATACGGGTTTCACCAGGGTTATTCCCGAACAGAACCACCAACTTGCTGTTTTCAATGTCTGACGGGCTGTTACCGTCAGCCCAGCCGCCGTAAGTGTAGTTCAACCCGGCAGCGATTTGCGCTGAAGAGTAGTCACCGTAGTGGTTAAGGTAGCCGCCGCAGCAGTTCATCAACCGTGCTACCAGCGTTTTACCCGGCGGCCACGAGCGCGTCATGGTGCCGCCCAGCGTACCGGTGCCGTAGTTCAGGTAGATAGACTCGTTGCCGTAGTCTTTAATAAGACGCTGCATATTGCTGGCAATGATGTCGTAGGCTTCATCCCAACTGATGCGCTCAAATTTGCCTTCTCCACGTTTGCCGACGCGTTTCATCGGGTATTTCAGCCGATCGGGATTATAGACGCGACGACGCATGGAGCGACCACGCAGACAAGCGCGCACCTGGTGCAGACCGTCATAGTTGTCATCGCCGGTGTTGTCGGTTTCGACATACTTTATTTCACCATCGACCACATGCATACGCAGCGGGCAGCGGCTACCGCAGTTCACCGTACATGCGCTCCAGATCACCTTCTCATTAATCTGTGACGGATTAAGGGCTTCTGCGGCATTTGCAATACGGGTAAATGGCAGGGTAAACGCGCTACTGGCCACCGCCAGTCCGCCTATTGCCGTCGTTTTCACCAAACCGCGGCGACTAACCTCAGCTGCCAGCACGGCATCGGGGATTTTAGTTTTCATAGTGGCTCACTCTGCTGCTCACAATAAAAAAATACAAACACTCGCTGTATAGTTTTTTATATAACGTTAATATCGATATACAGGCTGTTAAATACTGAATTTGCTAAAAGACAGAGATAAATACTGACTTTCATTCGAAGGCAGTATTACTCCTATGGGAGTAGCCGTTATTGTCCGACGTCAAACGGGCATAAAAAAAGCGCCCTGAGGCGCTTTTTTAGCAGAGAAAGGTAGCTTAGCCGATGAATTCCAGGCCATTCATGTACGGACGTAACACTTCAGGAACCTGAATACGGCCATCAGCCTGCTGATAGTTTTCCATCACCGCAACCAGCGTACGCCCAACCGCCAGACCGGAACCGTTCAGCGTATGCACTAAACGGGTCTTTTTGTCGGATTTGCTACGGCAACGCGCCTGCATACGACGAGCCTGGAAATCCCACACGTTGGAGCAAGAAGAAATTTCGCGATAGGTGTTCTGCGCCGGGATCCACACTTCCAGATCGTAAGTTTTGCATGCGCCGAAGCCCATGTCACCTGTGCACAGGATGATCTTACGGTATGGCAGACCCAACAATTGCAGGACTTTCTCGGCATGACCGGTCATCTCTTCCAGCGCATCCATCGAGTCTTCCGGGCGAACGATCTGCACCATCTCAACTTTATCGAACTGGTGCATACGGATCAGACCACGAGTGTCACGACCGTAAGAACCAGCTTCAGAACGGAAGCAAGGCGTATGCGCGGTCATTTTGATCGGCAACGCATCTTCGTCAATGATTTCGTCACGTACCAGGTTGGTCAGCGGCACTTCCGCCGTTGGGATCAGCGCATAGTTGCTGCTGTCCGCTTCTTCATCCAGCGGACGCGTGTGGAACAGATCGCCCGCGAATTTCGGCAGTTGGCCTGTACCGTACAGCGTGTCATGGTTAACAAGATACGGAACGTAGTTTTCGCTGTAGCCATGCTGTTCGGTGTGCAGATCCAGCATGAACTGAGACAGCGCACGGTGCATACGCGCGATCTGCCCTTTCATGACGACGAAACGAGAGCCGGTCAGCTTAACTGCCGCAGCGAAATCAAGACCCGTGTGCATTTCACCCAGGGTAACGTGATCGCGCACTTCAAAATCAAACTCACGCGGCGTACCCCAACGGCTGACTTCGACGTTGTCATTTTCATCTTTACCCACCGGAACGTCGTCCGCTGGCAGGTTAGGAATGGTCAGCGCAATGTCGCGGATCTCGGCCTGTAAGGTATCAAGTTCAGCTTTCGCGGCATCCAGCTCTTCGCCCAGTTTGTTCACTTCCAGACGTAAAGACTCGATATCTTCCCCGCGCGCTTTTGCCTGGCCGATGGATTTCGATCGAGAGTTACGCTCTGCCTGCAGGTTTTCAGTTTGTACCTGCAGAACTTTACGACGCTCTTCAAGAGCGCGCAGCTTATCTACATCCAGCTTAAAGCCCCGGCTTGCCAGTTTTTCTGCGACTGCGTCTGGCTCATTACGCAGCAGATTGGGATCGAGCATGCTTATCCTGTGCTTATCGAATTAAAATAGGAGAAAGTGACCACAGCCTGCGGTCACAGGGATACAGAGACAACATTACCGCAACGATAACACTAACGGTAGCGTTTTATAGGGCTATTTTGATCCTGTCCGGCGAGCCAGGCGAGCTTTTCGCCAATCTTGCCTTCAAGACCTCTGTTTGTGGGGTGATAATAGCGTGTTTGTGCCATTTCCTGCGGGAAGTACTCTTCTCCGGCGGCATAGGCATTAGGCTCATCATGGGCATAACGATACTCCTGACCGTAGCCCATCTCTTTCATCAGCTTCGTTGGCGCGTTGCGCAGGTGAACCGGCACGTCGTAATCCGGACGTTCGCGGGCATCAGCCAGCGCAGCTTTGAAGGCGGTGTAAACCGCATTACTTTTCGGCGCGCAGGCCAGATAAACAATCGCCTGAGCAATGGCTCGTTCACCTTCTGCGGGTCCCACACGGGTAAAGCAATCCCATGCGGAGATCGCCACCTGCATGGCGCGCGGATCTGCGTTGCCGACATCTTCAGAGGCAATCGCCAGACAGCGACGGGCAACGTACAGCGGATCGCCACCAGCGGTGATGATTCGCGCATACCAATAAAGCGCCGCATCCGGGGCGCTGCCGCGTACTGACTTGTGTAATGCGGAGATGAGATCGTAAAAGCGATCGCCTTTGTTGTCGAAACGCGCGCTGCGTTCACCGGCAATTTCAGTGAGCAACTCGGCCTTCAATACGCGCTTGCCAGAATCATCAACTTCGGCCATATCGGCCATCATTTCCAGCGTATTCAGCGCCCGACGCGCGTCACCATTGACCAGTTCAGCTATCGCCCGACGCGTCTCTGGAGGCAGTACGATATCCTGGCCGCCGTAACCCCGCACTTTGTCTGACATCGCCTGGTCAAGCACTTGTTCAATATCGTCGGTGGTTAACGATTTCAGTAAGTAAACGCGCGCACGCGACAGCAGCGCCGAGTTCAGCTCAAACGAGGGGTTTTCAGTGGTTGCGCCAATAAACGTGATGGTACCGTCTTCAATATGCGGTAAAAACGCATCCTGTTGGCTTTTATTAAAACGGTGAACTTCATCCACAAACAGGATCGTACGCCGGCCCGCGTTACGATTCTGACGCGCACGCTCAATCGCTTCACGAATTTCTTTTACACCAGAGGTCACTGCCGAAATTCGTTCGACATCGGCGTTAGCGTAACGGGCAATAACTTCGGCAAGCGTGGTTTTCCCCGTCCCCGGCGGCCCCCATAAAATCATGGAGTGCAGATGTCCGGCCTCGATAGCGCGCGGCAAGGGCTTACCCGCAGCCAGCAGATGCTGCTGGCCGATATACTGCGCTAAATTTTCTGGCCGCATACGCGCGGCCAGTGGCTGAAAAGTATTATCAGAAAAGTCGAGCGACAGATTGCTCACTCACACGCCTCTACTTACGTTGATCGTCAACCGTTACACCTTGCGGCGGGGTAAAGGTGAATTTAGAGGGTTCAATCGCACCATTCTGCTGAGATTTCAGCTGATAGCTGCTGCGCTGATCGTCTTGTTCAACGGCGCTAAACTGGTGGATAGTCCCGTCACGCCCAACATTGATAGTAAACTGCTTCAGGTTGCCGCTGCTGGTTTTTGGCGTCAGCACGAAATCATCGCCGTTTTGCTTAATGTTGTACTGCTGCCAGTCACTTGCCTGGTTACGCGCAATCAGCATAAATGGCGTATTGCCCGTAGCGTCTTTCAGCCAGGTCGCAGTCGCCTGCTCAACAAACGGGTTGAAGAACCACAGCGTTTTACCATCGGAAACCAGGATGCTCTCATCAGGTTGCGTCATATGCCAGTTAAACAGATTAGGACGTTTAACCCATAAGTCACCCTGACCTTCCTGCACCGCCGCGCCGCTACCGTCCGTGACCTTCTGAGTAAAGCTGGCATGGAAGCTACTGACTTTATCCAGGCGACTTTTCAGGTCGCTGGCAGCGTCAGCCCAGACGCTGCTCACCATAAAACTCGACAGTAATGCACAGGTGATTGCGATTCTTTTCATCGTTATTCCTCAAAATACGTCACTCCCAACGGGGAGATCCCTCCGCTATCCATTTCAGGCCAAAAATCAGCATGAGGAAAGTAGAAAATACTGAATTACTTAACTTTGCAATCATTCGAAGGGCGGCGGAGCCAGCACTTCACGATTACCATTATGCCCTTGTTCGCTGACAATACCCTGCGCTTCCATCTGCTCGATGATGCGCGCCGCTCGGTTGTATCCGATACGGAACTGACGCTGGACGCCGGAGATTGAGGCTTTGCGTTTCTGGGTCACAAAGTTTACCGCCTGATCGAACAGCGGATCCAACTCTTCGCCACCATCAAAGCCGCCACCGCCGCCTTCGCTTTCGCTGTCAGAAGTAATGCCGTCGACGTACTGTGGACGACCGCGCGCTTTCCAGTCCTGAACCACTGCGTGAACTTCTTCATCGCGGACAAAGGCGCCGTGAACACGCACTGGGATCGTCGAGTTTGGTGCGGAATAAAGCATGTCACCCATACCCAACAGCGATTCCGCTCCGCCCTGGTCAAGGATGGTACGCGAGTCAATTTTACTCGACACGGTAAAAGCGATACGGGTCGGGATGTTTGCTTTAATCAGACCGGTGATAACGTCAACCGACGGCCGCTGGGTTGCCAGCACCAGGTGGATCCCCGCCGCACGCGCTTTTTGCGCCAGACGAGCAATCAGTTCTTCCACCTTTTTGCCAACTGTCATCATCAGGTCGGCGAATTCATCCACCAGCACAACGATATACGGCAGTTTTTCCAACACCGGATGCTGAACATCCATGCTGTCACCCGGTTTCCAGTACGGGTCCGGAATCGGACGTCCCATGCGGGCGGCTTCAGCGATTTTCTCGTTATAACCGGCAAGGTTACGCACGCCAAGCGCTGACATCAGCTTATAGCGACGTTCCATTTCATTGACGCTCCAGCGCAAGGCGTTAGCAGCATCTTTCATGTCGGTCACGACTTCGGTCAGCAGATGCGGAATGCCTTCATAAACCGACAGTTCCAGCATTTTCGGGTCAATCATGATAAAGCGAACGTCTTCCGGCTGCGCCTTGTACAGCATGCTGAGGATCATGGCGTTCACCCCAACAGACTTACCGGATCCGGTTGTCCCTGCTACCAGCAGGTGCGGCATTTTTGCCAGATCGGCCACCACCGGTTCGCCCGCAATATCTTTACCCAGCACCACGGTCAGCGGAGATGAGTTATCACGGAATTTAGCGTTATCCAGCACTTCACGCAGATAAACGGTTTGACGTTTTTTATTCGGTAACTCCAGTCCGACATACGGTTTGCCTGGTATAACCTCAACCACACGTACCGCCGCGGTGGACAACGAACGCGCCAGATCTCGCGACAGGTTAGAAATACGCGCCGCTTTAACCCCAGGAGCCAGATTAAGCTCAAAGCGGGTAATCACCGGGCCAGGAGAGTAGTTCACCACATCGGCTTTAATGCGGAAATCCGCCAGACGCGCTTCCACCAGACGTGCCATTTGCTCCAGCGCGAAAGTATCTATCGGCTCAACTTCGCTCGGCGGCGGTGTGAGCAAATCTAACGATGGCAGCGGCGTACTTGGACGGTGCGCCGGACGACTGTCGCCATTACGCATCAGGAGCGGATGGATCAGACTATCCTGCGTTGGCGGTGTAGCCGGCTGTGCTGGCTGCTGATAGTGCTGCTGCGGTGCGACTGGCTGCGTCGGTTGCTGATAATGCTGCTGCGGTGCGACTGGCTGCGCCGGTTGCTGATATTGCTGCTGCGGTGCGACTGGCTGCGCCGGTTGCTGATATTGCTGCTGCGGTGCGACTGGCTGCGCCGGTTGCTGATAATGCTGCTGCGGTGCGACTGGCTGCGCCGGTTGCTGATAATGCTGCTGCGGTGCGACAGGTTCCTGGTACTGTGGCGCAGACTCCGGCATTACGCCTGGCGTAAACAACGGCTCATGCGGGCCCTCATCCACCAGCGTTTTCATCGGCGAAAATTCAAAGTCATCGAGCGAGAACGGATTTGCCCCGGCAGGCTGTTCACCGGAATAGCGTTGCTGCTGGGAAGAGGCAAACTGGCGAGCCAGTTCCGCTTCTGCGGCTGAATCTTCGTCATCAGTGTGATTGGTATCATCCTGATACTCTTCGCCATAGCGGTGCTGCTGCGATTGGGCAAACTGACGCGCCAGCTCATCTTGCTGCATCGCATCAATTTCATCGTCACTGTACGCATCTGTATCAAGCTGCTCTTCGCGCGCTTTCTCTTCAGCCATACGCTGTGACGGCAATTTGATGCCATACGACGCCAATTCCCGACGAGTAGGTACGCGCACTCGATTCGGACGCGGTAACTGCGGACCAATACCCTCTTTCACCTGTGGACGCGGCGCACCGCTACCCGCAAGGCTAAAGACAGGTGCTGCGGCAGCGGCCCCCGCTCCTAATGCGGCGTTTTTTACACCGGCAGCCAGCGGCGCAACGGCAGCAACAGACTCAACGGGCGGAATGGATGAAGCCGTCGGCATAGATGGCATAGACGGCTTAACACGTTCAGGCTCCTGAACAGGCTCTGGTATCGGTTGATACCATGCAGCCAGTTGCTCGCGCTCGCGCGCACGTTTCTCTTCCACTTCTTCAAAATAGTAGAGCGGCGGACGAGTCGGTTTAACCTCTTCTACCAGCGGTTCAGATTCCACCACAGGAGGTTGTTCAACTACAGGCTGCTGGAACGTATTGTTCTGTTGAAGAGTTGATTCCTGCTGATACGCAGGTTGCGGCACGGGCTCCGGCTGATAAACAGGCTGCTGGAGCGTGGAATTTTGTTGAAAGGTTGCTTCCTGCTGATACACAGGTTGTTGCACAGGTTCCGGCTGAAAAGTGGATTCAGGTTGCCAGTTTTGCTCCGTGGTGAACGCCTGCGGTTGCGGCGCAACGGGTTGCGCATAAGCGGGTTCAGCGGTCTGTGGCGCGTAATATTGCGGCTGCGGATTCTGCTCCACAACCGGCTGCTGCCATGGCTCATACTGCTGTTGTACCGGAGGCTGCGCGTACTGGGATGACTGCGGATAACCTTCTGGCGCTGGTGCAATCACCGCATCACCGGTTTGCGGGCCAGGCGCGGTTTGCCAGGCTACGGCTGGGGCCTGTTGTTCCAGAACAGTGCTGGTCACGGGCGATGTTTGCAGCAGCGGATCAACCGGCGCGCTCCAGGCCTGCGCGGCCGTTGTAGCTGCCGCGGCGGCGGCTACTGGCTCTGTCACCGAATGACCATTCAGCAGTGGGTCGAGTTCGTCATATTCAGGCAGCGTCGCGCGATTACCAGAAAACAGCACATCGTTAGGATCGGCAACAACGCCACGGGCGCTGTATTCAATTTCGTCTTCATCATCCATGCGTTTGCCGGAGAACAGCGCCGCATCGGTATGACGGCCAAGCGGGTTGGTAAATTTCTCCGCCAGACGCTTACGACGCGCTAACGCACCGCGCAGAATACGAGCCCGGCGCGATTCATGGGGTTTGCCATCAGCGGCATCGACAGACTCGTCTTCATCTTCATATTCTTCGTCATCGACCCAGGTATCGTCGCGGCGGGTACGGTTGCTGGCAAAGGTCAGGATATTGAGTAACCAACCGCCCAGTTTTTCCGCAATACTCACCCACGACCAGCCGGTAAACAGCGTTAATCCCGCAGCCCAAATGCACAATAGCGTCAGCGTACCGCCGCTGCTGTGCAGTAAGGGTTGCAGCGTCGTACTGAGCAGACTGCCGATCACGCCGCCAGAGGCGAAATACCAGATGTCATCGGCATTGATTGCGGCAAGCCCGCAGGAGGTGAGAATCAGTGCCAAAACGCCAATAATGCGCAGCGAAACGGCAAAATAATCGATGTATTCGTCGCTGGCCTGGTGTCGCCATGCAAACCAGCAGCCGCCGACAATGATGACGGGAATGGTGTAGGCCATGACGCCGAAAATAAAGAACAGCGTGTCCGCCAGCCATGCTCCGGGTATTCCGCCCAGATTATGGATAGGTTCGTGCCACGCGGTTTGCGACCAACTGGGATCCGAAGGGTTAAAGCTGAGTAAGGCAGCCATCAACCAGACGGCAAAAAGGGCAATAAGAATCAGTAGCGCTTCCAGAAGTCGGCGCCCGCTGCTTAACTTCGTCAATGTGACGTCTTTGTCTTCAGTGTATTCCTGGCTCAAAAACGGCTCTCCAGGTTTCAGGCTTTTCCTGCCCGATGCTAAAACGGACAACAGCACCGGGTCACCCCGGCACTGTTGCTGTATGGATTAACAGGAGTGTAATCAAACTGCGTCGATTTTGCACCTGTTCCGTGTTAGCGCGTCTTAATTACCAGACGATTGCTCTGTTTGACTTCTTCCATTACTACATAGGTACGTGTGTCATTCACGCCAGGCAGACGCAGCAGGGTTTCCCCCAACAGCTTACGATATGCCGACATATCCGGTACGCGTGTTTTCAGCAAATAGTCGAAATCACCGGAAACCAAATGACACTCTTGAATTTCTTCAAGTTTTTGTACCGCAGAGTTAAATTGTTCAAACACATCCGGGGCGCCACGATTCAGAGTAATCTCAACAAAAACCAGAAGTGATGCATCCAGATAATGTGGGTTTAACAGCGCTGTATAGCCCTGAATGAAACCCTGTCTTTCCAACCGACGCACACGCTCAAGGCAGGGCGTTGGTGAAAGTCCCACACGTTTAGAAAGCTCGACGTTAGAAATACGCCCATCCTTTTGCAGCTCATTAAGAATGTTACGATCGATACGGTCGAGATCTTTGCCAGGGCGCTTCTTACTATCTACCATTATTATTGTCTCTCTGTATTCCTTCCCTACTCCTGCCTGACTCTACCAACATCACTGTTCAGAGCCGCTACCCATCAAAATAAACCGCAACCCAGAGGGATTTTCGGTTCGCAATGCCTGGGCTTATGGTGAGAAGACCGTTGCCTGTCGGCGGCTATCGACATCACGAATGGCATCTGTCCACACCATGCGTAGATTTCGCTAACACGGTAAACATGGTATCTACATGCATGATTATGCAGCATATACATGACACAGTTTTTTTCTTCCTTGAATGTTTTCGCAAAACAGCAGGTGATTGTCAAAGCAAAACATCGATTTTTAGTACAACATGCCAGTTATTCATTCGCAGTGATGGAAAATCGTCATTTTATCACCTTATAACTGACCGATTTTAAGTAGAAATCGTTATAGTATTACGCCTAATTCACCCGCTCATCGGTTTCTGCTATTACACATATTGTTAACAAAATCGCCATACTCTTTTTTTACGCCTGCAAATTCCCTACAATCCTGCTCATTGCCTGCCAACAACTATGGGGATCTCATGGGCGCAACCAAACACAGTAAACTTCTTATTCTGGGCTCTGGCCCTGCAGGATATACCGCTGCGGTCTACGCTGCGCGCGCTAACCTGCAACCGGTACTGATTACCGGTATGGAAAAAGGTGGTCAGTTGACCACAACGACAGAAGTGGAAAACTGGCCTGGCGATCCGCACGATCTCACGGGCCCCCTGCTGATGGAGCGTATGCACGAACATGCGACCAAATTTGATACTGAAATCATTTTCGATCACATCAGCAAAGTTGATCTGCAAAATCGTCCTTTCCGTCTGACCGGCGACAGCGGTGAATACACCTGTGACGCGTTGATCATCGCTACCGGCGCTTCAGCGCGTTATCTGGGTCTACCCTCGGAAGAAGCATTCAAAGGCCGTGGCGTTTCCGCCTGCGCGACCTGCGACGGTTTCTTCTACCGTAACCAAAAAGTTGCGGTGATCGGCGGCGGCAACACCGCTGTTGAAGAAGCGCTGTATCTTGCTAATATCGCATCTGAAGTGCATTTGATTCACCGCCGCGACAGCTTCCGCGCCGAAAAAATTCTCATCAAGCGTTTGATGGATAAAGTTGAAAACGGCAACATCGTGCTGCACACCCACCGCACGCTGGAAGAAGTGACCGGCGATCAAATGGGCGTTACCGGACTGCGTCTGCGCGATACGCAAAACACTGACAACGTGGAGTCACTGGACGTTGCCGGTTTGTTTGTCGCTATCGGTCACAGCCCGAATACCGCCATTTTCGACGGTCAGCTTGAGCTGGAAAATGGCTACATCAAAGTTCAGTCCGGTATTCACGGTAATGCCACACAAACCAGCATTCCGGGTGTCTTCGCAGCCGGTGACGTGATGGACCATATTTATCGCCAGGCGATCACCTCTGCGGGCACGGGCTGTATGGCTGCGCTTGATGCCGAACGTTATCTCGACGGTCTGGCGGACGCTTGCAAATAAGTTTTACAAATCAGTAACAAAAGTAAAAAAGGCGACTATAAGTCGCCTTTATTTTTGCCTCGTTGTAACATTGCCCTGCCCAAAAATTCCAATAACTCACCTGCTAAGCGTGCAATGAATAAAACCCGTCAAAAAGAGCTGACCCGCTGGTTAAAACAGCAAAGTGTAATTTCCCAACGATGGCTGAACATTTCACGCCTGTTGGGATTCGTGAGCGGTCTGTTAATCGTCGCTCAGGCCTGGCTCATGGCCCGAATTCTGGACCATATGATAATGGCCAATATTCCCCGAGAGGCGCTTCTGCTTCCTTTCATCGTGCTGGTATTGATTTTCATCCTGCGGGCATGGGTCGTCTGGTTACGCGAGCGGGTCGGGTTTCACGCAGGGCAGCATATTCGCTTTGAAATTCGCCGCCAGGTGCTTGATCGTCTGCAACAGGCAGGTCCTGCCTGGATACAGGGTAAACCAGCCGGGAGCTGGGCTACGCTTATCCTGGAGCAGATTGACGATATGCATGACTACTATGCGCGTTATCTGCCGCAAATGGCGCTGGCCGTATGCGTCCCGTTATTGATTGTGGCTGCGGTGTTCCCGTCAAACTGGGTGGCCGCTCTTATACTGCTCGGAACAGCTCCGCTGATCCCATTGTTTATGGCAATGGTCGGTATGGGCGCAGCCGATGCTAACCGCCGCAATTTTCAGGCTCTTGCTCGTCTCAGCGGCCATTTCCTTGATCGTCTGCGGGGCATGGAGACGCTAAGAATATTTGGTCGTGGTGAAGCCGAAACGGAAAGCATCCGCGCTGCGTCACAGGATTTCCGCCAGCGCACCATGGAAGTCCTGCGCCTGGCATTCCTGTCATCCGGTGTCCTTGAGTTCTTTACATCGCTTTCTATTGCGTTGGTCGCGGTTTACTTCGGTTTTTCCTACCTCGGAGAGCTCGATTTCGGCCACTACGGGACGGGCGTCACGTTGGCTGCTGGCTTCCTCGCGCTCATTCTTGCGCCGGAATTTTTCCAGCCACTGCGCGATCTGGGCACCTTTTATCACGCCAAAGCGCAAGCCGTTGGTGCAGCAGACAGCCTGAAAACCTTTATGGAAACCCCGCTGGCTCATCCAGAGCGTGGCGACATTGAGCTGGCGACGAAAGACGCCGTTTCAATTGAAGCGCAAGATCTGGTCATCACCTCGCCGGAAGGCAAAGTGTTGGCCGGGCCGCTCAACTTTACCCTGGCAGCCGGTCAACGCGCTGTACTGGTTGGACGCAGCGGTTCCGGCAAAAGTTCGCTGCTCAATGTCCTGTCTGGTTTCCTCTCTTATCAGGGATCGCTGCGAATTAACGGCTTTGAGCTGCGTGATTTGTCGCCTGATTGCTGGCGTAAACAACTGTCATGGGTCGGGCAAAACCCGCAGCTTCCAGCCGCCACGTTACGTGAAAACGTGCTGCTGGCTCGCCCCGATGCCAGCGAGGAGCAGCTACAGGCCGCACTCGACAGCGCCTGGGTCAGCGAGTTTTTACCCCTGCTTCCGCAGGGCGTGGATACGCCAGTAGGCGATCAGGCGGCTCGACTTTCCGTCGGACAAGCGCAACGCGTTGCCGTGGCTCGCGCCTTACTCAATCCCTGTCAGTTACTGCTGCTGGACGAACCCGCCGCCAGCCTTGATGCGCACAGCGAACAACGCGTGATGCAGGCGTTGAACGCGGCATCACGCCGCCAGACCACGCTGATGGTGACACACCAGTTGGAAGATCTTACCGACTGGGACGCTATCTGGGTGATGCAGGACGGGCAGATCGTTGAACAAGGCACCTGGACCGAACTTAGCTCAGCCAACGGGGCTTTTGCGACATTACTGGCTCATCGTCAGGAGGATATCTGAATGCGCGCTTTGCTACCTTATCTGACGCTGTATAAACGTCACAAATGGATGTTAACGCTGGGGATCGTTCTTGCGATCGTCACGCTGCTGGCAAGTATTGGTTTGCTGACGCTTTCAGGTTGGTTCCTGTCGGCTTCTGCGGTGGTTGGTGTCACCGGGATTTACAGCTTTAACTATATGCTTCCTGCCGCAGGCGTACGTGGTGCAGCAATCACCCGTACCGCGGGGCGTTATTTCGAGCGCCTGGTCAGCCACGACGCCACGTTCCGCGTGCTGCAACATTTGCGTATTTATACCTTCAGCAAACTCTTGCCGCTCTCGCCTGCTGGCCTGTCTCGTTATGGACAGGGGGAATTGCTCAACCGCATCGTAGCAGATGTCGACACGCTCGATCATCTGTACTTACGCGTACTCTCTCCGCTAGTGGGCGCTTTTGTCGTCATTATGGTAGTTACACTGGGGCTAAGCGTTCTCGATTTCACGCTGGCTATCACTCTCGGCGGTATTATGCTGCTGACCTTATTTATCCTGCCCCCGCTCTTTTATCAGGCAGGCAAGAGCACCGGACAAAGTCTGACGCATCTGCGTGGACAATATCGTCAGCAGTTAACGTCCTGGCTGCAAGGCCAGGCTGAATTGACCATTTTTGGCGCCAGTGAACGCTACCGCGCTCAAATGGAAGCCACCGAGTTACAGTGGCACGAAGCCCAGCGACGCCAGTCTGAATTAACCGCGCTGTCACAGGCGGTCATGCTGTTAGTTGGCGCGCTGGCGGTAATAATGATGTTATGGATGGCCTCAGGCGGCGTGGGCGGCAACACCCAGCCAGGCGCACTGATCGCGCTGTTTGTTTTCTGTGCGCTGGCGGCGTTCGAAGCGTTGGCGCCAGTCACCGGTGCGTTTCAGCATCTCGGTCAGGTCATTGCCTCCGCGCTGCGCATCACCGAGTTAACCGAACAGCAGCCAGAAGTTACCTTCCCGGATGCCGGCTCTCCGGTTCCTGAGCAGGTCACCCTTACGCTACGCGATGTGTCATTCAGCTACCCGGGTCAGGCACAAAAAGCGCTCGATACCCTTTCCCTGCAAGCCTCACCCGGTGAACACATTGCGATTCTTGGTCGTACCGGCTGCGGCAAATCAACGCTGCTGCAATTGTTGACCCGCGCATGGGATCCGCAGGGTGGCGAAATCCTGATTAACGAGCAGCCGATTGCTACCCTTAGTGAAGCCACGCTGCGCCAGTGCATCAGCGTCGTGCCGCAGCGCGTACACCTGTTCAGCGCAACCCTTCGCGATAACCTGCTGCTGGCGGCACCGCACGCCGACGATGACGCATTAGCCGCGATGTTGCGCCGCGTCGGTCTGGACAAACTGCTTGAGAATGATGGACTCAACGCCTGGCTGGGTGAAGGCGGTCGTCAGCTTTCTGGCGGTGAGCTCCGTCGTCTGGCTATCGCCCGCGCCTTATTGCACGATGCTCCGCTAATGCTGCTGGATGAACCTACCGAAGGGCTTGATGCCACAACGGAAAGCCAAATGCTTGAATTAATTAGCGATGTCATGCGCAATAAAACCGTACTGATGGTGACACACCGCCTGCGCGGGTTGTCGCGTTTTGATCAAATAATAGTAATGGACAACGGACAAATTATTGAGCAAGGTAATCACGCAGATCTGTTAGCCAGGCAGGGGCGTTATTACCAGTTTAAGCAACGTCTGTAAGCTATTATTGAACGATCAAACTCGCGTAGTGGAGTTTCGCTGTCATGCGCCTGGTGCAACTGTCCCGCCATTCTATAGCCTTCCCGTCACCGGAAGGCGCTTTACGCGAGCCTAACGGTTTGTTGGCGCTTGGCGGCGATCTCAGTCCCGCCCGCCTGCTGATGGCCTACCAGCGCGGTATTTTCCCATGGTTTTCACCCGGCGACCCCATCCTCTGGTGGTCGCCCGATCCGCGCGCTATTCTTTGGCCCGAGAAATTTCACCTCAGCCGCAGCATGAAACGCTTTCATAAAAATTCGCCTTATCGCGTGACGCTCAATTACGCGTTTGGTCAGGTGATTGAAGGCTGCGCGAATGACCGGGAGGAAGGTACCTGGATAACGCATGATGTGGTGGACGCTTACCATCGCCTGCACGAACTGGGGCATGCGCACTCTATTGAGGTGTGGCGACACAATGAATTAGTGGGCGGTATGTATGGTGTGGCGCAAGGTACATTGTTTTGTGGCGAATCGATGTTCAGCCGTCAGGAAAATGCATCCAAAACCGCACTGCTTGTTTTTTGCGCTGAATTTATCCGTCAGGGCGGAAAATTAATCGACTGCCAGGTATTAAATAGCCACACAGCTTCGCTGGGGGCGGTCGAAACACCGCGTCGGGAGTACCTTGAGCACCTGAGCAGACTGCGTCAGCAGCGGCTACCGAGCCATTTCTGGGTTCCCAGGACGTTATTTTTACCTCAGAGGTGAATGTTTTCGGCACATTTTTTGTCGGGGTGTTATAATTGTCGCGCAGAGTTGGTTTAGCCCATTACCCCGCCGCCGTTAAGGAACAGTTCGCGTCAGGCAACGCCTATCGTTTATCTCCTCGTTCCCTTACACGTTGCGCTTTAAGTGCAGCTTTGCTGTGTGGTTAGAGTAATGCGCCAAACCCGATTTGCTGTGTTTTAAACGCACAAATCTTTACTTATTAAAAGAACTTCGGCATTATCTTGCCGGTTCAAATTACGGTAGTGATACCCCAGAGGATTAGATGGCCAAAGAAGACAATATTGAAATGCAGGGTACCGTTCTCGATACGTTACCTAATACCATGTTCCGCGTAGAGTTAGAAAACGGTCACGTGGTTACTGCACACATCTCCGGTAAAATGCGTAAAAACTATATCCGCATCCTGACGGGCGACAAAGTGACTGTTGAGCTGACCCCGTACGACCTGAGCAAAGGCCGCATTGTCTTCCGTAGTCGCTGATTGTTTTTAACGCCCGAATGGCGTCCAGATTATAAAAGGTCGGTTTAACCGGCCTTTTTTGTGGGCTGAGGTCAGGTATTTAATCCTCAATCATCCGCGCATATTCTTCCGTTAAGAAATCCACTAATGCGCGCACTGAAGGTAATAATCCCCTGCGTGATGGGAAGACGGCGTGAATAATTTCTCGCTTAGGTTCCCAGCCGTCAAGCAACGCGACCAGTTCACCCTCGGCTAATTGATCTTTTACCATCAACTGCGGAAGTTGCACAACACCTACGCCAGCGACTGCGGCTTCACGTAACGCCAGCATATCGGTGGTAATCATTCGCGGCGTGAAATGTACCTCTGCCCGCGCACCCTGCGGGCCAAATAACTCCCACCGATGCACATGTTTACCCGAGGCCAGACTCAGGCCCGGCCAGCGTGTCAGCTCCGCCGGAGAGTGTAGCGCCCCCATTTGCTCAATTAACTGCGGACTGGCATATAAACGATGTCCCCTGTCCGCCAGCACGCGCATCACCAGATCGCTATCCTCAAATGGCCGGGGCCTGACGCGGATCGCCACGTCCAGGCCTTCTCCAACAACGTCCACGCGGCGGTTAGTGGCCTCCAGTTGTACGGATACGTCAGGATAACGCGCCATAAAACGGGCAAGCATTGGCCCGATATGCACATGCAGCAACGTAACAGGACAAGTCAGCTTCACAATCCCACGCGGTTCAACCTGTAACGCGGCGATGGCATCCTGCGCCGCCTGCGCTTCAACCAACATCGCCTTACAGTGTTCGTAAAAGGTTTGCCCAACTTCCGTCACGTTAAACTGGCGGGTGGTTCGCTGAATCAGTCGGACTCCCAGCCTCTCTTCCAGTTGCGCTATACGTCGGCTCAGTTTTGATTTTGGTTCATCAAGCGCCCTACCCGCCGCTGCAAATCCCCCTTCCTCTACAACATGCACAAACCATGCAAAATCATTGAGATCCGGCTTCGTCATTTTATTGTCCTATTAATGAGACAGTGAGGATTATTTTAGCTACTACTCAGCTCGCTGTCATGAATATAAGCTTATTCACATCAAGACAACGCCTTAGAGGAGACACATATGAAACAAGTAACAGGCGTCTACACCGCACCTCGCCCACACTGGGTTGGCGATGGATTTCCGGTCCGCTCGATGTTCTCTTACCAGTCTCATGCTGAGCAACTAAGCCCGTTCCTGCTGCTGGATTACGCCGGTCCGCATACATTCACTCCGGGTAACGAAAAACGCGGCGTAGGCGAACACCCGCACCGTGGTTTTGAGACGGTGACCATCGTTTACAGCGGCGAAGTTGAACACCGTGATTCAACCGGTCGCGGCGGCATTATCGGCCCCGGCGACGTGCAGTGGATGACTGCCGGTGCAGGAATATTACACGAAGAGTTCCATTCACCTGAATTTACCCGTCAGGGTGGCGAACTGGAAATGGTGCAACTGTGGGTCAATCTACCGGCAAAAGACAAAATGGCCGTACCGGGTTATCAGGGCATCAGCAGCGATGTTATTCCGACCGTCGCCCTGCCCAATGAAGCAGGCAGCGTTCGTGTGATTGCAGGCAGCTATCAGGATACGAAAGGCCCGGCACATACCTTTTCGCCGCTGAACGTCTGGGATATGTGCCTGCAACGTAATCATCAGCTTACGTTGTCCCAGCCTGAAGGATGGAGCACCGCCCTGGTGGTATTAAAAGGCAATATCACCGTAAACGGCACCACGTCTGCCAGCGAAGCGCAACTGGTGGTGCTAAGCCAGCAGGGCAAGACGCTACACATTGAAGCCACCAGCGACGCCAGCGTGCTGCTGCTGTCTGGCGAACCGTTGAACGAGCCGATTGTGGGTTACGGTCCGTTTGTGATGAACACGAAACAAGAAATCGCTGAAGCCGTACGCGATTTTAACTTCGGCCGCTTTGGCCAAATCTGAATCGAAGGAGAAGAATATGTCCAGTCCTGCAAACTTTAATGGCTCACGTCCGGTCATCGATGTGAATGATTCCGTCATGCTGCTTATCGATCATCAGAGCGGGCTGTTCCAGACCGTCGGCGATATGCCAATGCCAGAACTGCGTGCGCGTGCCGCCGCGCTGGCTAAAATGGCGACCCTGGCAAAGATGCCGGTGATTACCACGGCATCCGTACCACAGGGGCCTAACGGTCCGTTGATTCCAGAGATCCACGCCAATGCGCCGCATGCCCAATACGTGGCGCGTAAAGGTGAAATCAACGCCTGGGATAACGAGGACTTCGTGAAAGCGGTCAAAGCGACGGGGCGTAAAACGCTGATTATCGCCGGTACGATTACCAGCGTGTGCATGGCTTTCCCGGCCATCAGCGCGGTTGCGGAAGGCTACAAGGTTTTCGCTGTGATAGACGCTTCCGGTACTTACAGCAAAATGGCGCAGGAAATCACCCTGGCTCGCGTTGTTCAGGCTGGTGTCGTGCCAATGGATACTGCCGCCGTCGCTTCTGAAATTCAGGGCACATGGAACCGTGAAGACGCCGCCGAATGGGCGGAAGTGTATACCAAAGTCTTCCCGGCTTATCAGCTGCTGATCGAGAGCTACGGCAAAGCTCAGGAAGTCGTGACTAACGGCGAAAAACTGGACTCTCAGCGCTAATCCTCTCCTCCGCGCCAGCCCGGGCGGAGGAATATGTACATTGCGTAACCAAACGAGAGTGAACACGTAAATTCTGCTTGACCGTTTTAGCGCAACTCCCTATAGTAGCGCCCCGTTGCCCCCCAAGCGGTCAGGCAGCAATACAATATGGTGAGGTGTCCGAGTGGCTGAAGGAGCACGCCTGGAAAGTGTGTATACGGCAACGTATCCGGGGTTCGAATC
>NZ_JAOWDS010000072.1:0-84661 GCF_030334545.1 Citrobacter sp. Ce129 | reverse complement strand
GTAAATATAGACTTTCTGCCGCTTACGGTTTAGGCGCACGGGCGTACCGCGGGGCGTGTGATAGGTCATTCTGATCAATAGTTTAAATAAAGAGAGAAAAAAGACAAAAGCGGGAAATGTTATTAAGAAAATAATAACATCCATACCAAAAATAAAAGGACAAATTAGAGAATAAAGTATAAATGGCACTAGAAGAAAGGCAAAAATATCGCCGCCGCCCCATGAGATCTGATTCTCATAACGGGGAATTTCCAGCCAGATATCATTCTTTTCATTCAGCCAGATAGCATTGGGTTCAACATCATGCTCCAGCCACTGAACCGGCAGATCCTCCTGCCATCTTTCCGCCTGCGGGATCAGTACGGAACGGCGATAAAAAGGGTTTTTGGGGCGTTGCGTTTCAACGTTTGCTGTATGCTGTTTCTTTTTTTTATTGTCAGAGGCGGAAAGTGATGCGCGACGCTTTACTTTATTGCCTGGTTTTTTAGCCATGTGATTATATTCATCCTTTTACATTAAGTGTTAATGAAAGCACATCCTCAACGTTATATTTATTTTTCCAGTAGCTCACCGTTAACACTGCCCTATTGTATGAAAACGATGAAACCCATCCGCCATTTTTAATAATCAGAAAACTGTTATCTTCATCCGTTTCATGTTCAATATAACCTTTAAAAAAATACTCGGCTTCATTATGATATTTATCATCCTGACCTGGGAACATTTCATGCGATTCTGACGTCACTGATAGTGCATTACCATCAGCAGCAAATGCCTGCAGTTGATATTCATAGGCAGATAATTCACTATTATAACCGGGGAACGTAATATTGGACTCAATTTGTCGGTAGGTTCCACCACCACCAGGAATAGAAGAGACTGTGCTAAAGGCGACCTGAACCCGCATACCGGAGATAATTGCGTTATAATCGGCTAAGGCGCTGTTTAAATCCTCCAGACTCGTAGCCTGCCAGGGAATATCATCTGCTTCGCGACGAAGACCAAAGCAGCAACGCCGCAGCCAGATTTCAATCGGCGTACTGCGTAACTGATCGCCCCGAAAAGCCAATGCAGCGCCTAAAAAAATTAATGCTAATGCCAGTCCGGCGGGGCCAAAAAGAGTAAAAACGCCGAAATAAGCATAATAACCGGCAATAGCACCGCCAACAATCGTTGAAAAACCACCTGCCAAATAAAAATATATAGCCTCATTATCCCCATGAATATAAGCATCCCAAGCAGAAAACATCATCCTTATCCCATCCACTACCGAAGCAACTCCAGCCAGAACACCGCCCGCTTTAATCAGTGTATGGACATCCTTACCCAACACTTGCCAGAGGCCTTTTTTCGTTAACATTCGTCCAAAACCGGCGATTTCCGTTGCCGCGCTGGCGATCATCAGATAGTTCGTTAACTGCTTAAATTTACCGTCGGTAAACTGAAGTGCTCGGTTATTTTCCCAGAGATCGTAAGTCTGGAATGCCAGCATGGCCGTAGACAGCACCATACCTATAGCATTGCCGCTCACCAATCGCCCGGTTCGTTCACTGATGATGTTGCTGCGAATATTTTCCCATTGCGCCGCATCCACCGTGCGCAGAGAGGACTCGGTTTTATCCAGCAATGAAAGTGACGATATACGGAGTTCACTGGCAAAATTGCCGACATGTGATTGGTGATTAATCGGCGCTTTTGTTACTGATGAAGGACTCACTCCGGACTTACGCAGCGGTTTAAAAAGGTTTTCTAAAGCAACCATACTGCTGAGTTGTATATTAATCCGCTGGCCCAGCAACTCGTTGTCCGTTATCGCCAACAAATATCCTACGGCTGAACGCGTGCTTGTCACGCCTCCCTGACGAATCGTGCCACTAAACGGGGATGAATTTTTGGCAACCTCCATGCCCAGGCGCGTGCCATATTCCTGATAAAACTGCTGGAACTCTCTTATGGTCATCGATAAGGAAAAAAGCGTCACCGTTTGCCCCGTGGCGACATACCCAGCCCCCTGAAGCATGCGTATGACCCCGTGTCGGGTCACATCATCCAGTTTGTCAATTCCCCGACTAAACGCGCCATTCATCGCCAGAATACGGGTGTTAAACATCGCCTGGATTCTGTCGCTTTTTAGCGTATTACCGATTTCATCCGCACCAACAATAACTTTCAAATAAGAATAGCCGCTTAGTCCGCTGTAGATGCTGCTGTAATCATCAGTGCTATATCCTAGCAGTCCTTTATATACAGGACTGTTAGTGTCGCCGAACCATGTACACCACACCTCACGGGTACTATCATCAATTGCCCCTCCCTGCAGGCAGGTGGTGACCGTCGTGAACTGGCGATACCATTCGAGCAGATCCTGCTGTTTTGAATAGTCATTATCGATAACATATTTCCAGAGAGGCGCGACATACCAGAGAGCTAAATCTTTACCCACATTGTCAATGCGCTGTTGAAGGGACTCCACCTTTTCCTTATAGGTTTTTGCAAAATCGGCTCGCCCTTTTTCATCATAACTTTGCTGTAAACGCGTAAAGTATTCATCCCACGTCTGGCGGCCAACCTCGTCTTTATCAATACATTCCACACTGTTAGCAGCAGGATACGGGGAAGAGGTATACACACAGCGGGTTTTGCTGTTTTGCTTAATACTCTCTTCCGACCCCGCCAGATAGTTTTCAATTGCCAGGGCGATGATATGTTTGTGCATGGTTTCTGGTTGGCTAATATAATCTTCCATGGCGTTCACCAACTGCAGTTGCCCTGCTTTTAACTCCTGAATAATCCCCACACTATCTGTGAGGGTAATTGCCACCGGCGGACACTGGTATTGCTGCGTAATGCGATCAACATAATCGCCAAATGAGGTGGACTCATCCTGGCGTGAGTAAAATCCATGCATTCCTCCCTCGGGTTCATTAATCTTCTCCAGCCAGGGATAAAGTAAGGTTGCATATTCAGCCACCTTCTCTTTCAATGATGACAACGCGCTATCGATCGCAAATTCGCCTTTTTCAGCAGACGGCGCGCTTTGCAGACTATCCAGAATAATATGCGTAAAGCGTTCTTCGGACGGTTCTTTCTCATACTGACTTAAAACGTCATCGCTCCAGGGATCGCTGCTAAATGCCAGCCACGCTTCGCTGTATTTTTTGGTATCAAAATTGATAAAACTTCCCGCATTGCAATGCCCTTGCGTGCGACAGGCGCTGCAAAGCGATTCTACCGCATCACATTCAGGCATCAGAGTGGCTTCAAATTGCCGCAATGCGCCTTCTGTTGTAACTTCATAACCCTGCCATGTTTTTTTATCGCCATTGCTTTCTTTAGGCTTTAAAAGTACGTACAGATATCCCATGCGCAACGTTCTTAAGGCATATTTATATTCCCCTCCTTTCAGCGAGGGTGCAGGTTGTGGCTGAATGTTAGGTTGCCAACCAGAAGAGACCATCCCGTTGGGTACAACAGCAATCCGCAGGGGAAGAACCGGAATGCCTTCTCGTTGACACACCTTACAATCTGACGGGATCTGGGCAGACTGATCTGCTGCTGCGGCATTATCTTGAGATTGATCCTTAAGCGACATAAATAAACATTCCTTATTGAACGGTGCTTTGCTGTTCCAGTTCCAGCCAGACTGAATCGGGTAATGTCTGAAGTAACTGCGTCAACAGTAGCGAGGGATTTTCTCTCGCCTGTTGCAGAAGAGACGCAATGGTTGAATGACGGGTTATATCAACGGGAAAATTGAGTGCATTTAGTGCGAGATAAGTTTTATCACGCAACTGATGCAATCCTATTTTACCGACTTCTTTCCAGGCTTGTGCAGCCAGATAAACTGCGTTATCCGGTAGGATCGTTTTCCCATTATCCCAGGCATATAATATGCGCCATATATCCCTGATATTCAGTTGGCCTTCCTGCATTCCCCACGTCAGTTTACCTGCTGTCGTTGCTTCGATGCTGTTCAGGCCGTTGAGTTTTCCCGTATAGGCTATATACCACCAGGTTGAAATTGGCCAAAGAACCTCTTCAATCACAGGAGATAACTGCGTTAGATACAAAAGCTCCATACGCAATGGCTCAAAAAAGGGTAATGAATAACCTGTAGTTATCTGGTCACCAAGAGCTCGGCAATTATCTGCGATCTTTTGCGACAACACCTGAAGCCCACAAGCGCTGCTCAATAGCCCACAAATATAGCGCTTATTATATTTCCGCTCATAGGTTCCATATCTTACAACTTCATTAATCACTGCGGTTGAACACACCTCTCCGGGTGCGGCCAGTAATATCAAATGTGGACAAGATTCCGGAGAGTAGCGAAGATCAGGACGTAGTACGGGTTTGACGTTTTCAGCGCCATATATTTCCTTTAAATTACTTAGGCATAAATCATTTAAAAAAGTGACATTTTTTAACGGATCGACCAGTAAATAGCGATATTCATTTTGGTACCGCCCGTTAAAATCGCTACATATATCATCCGATTGAAACTGTTTATAGTTGCTCACGATTACGTCCGCTCCTTGCAGGTCGCACCGGGAGGAAGTTCCGGGGGCGTATAATTATACGGCTGTGGGATCTGACGATTAAACGTAGCGCTTTTCACATTCACATCACCCAATGTCTTAATGGTCACGCCTGAACGTTCAATAATGAGTGCCGTTTTATCGCATGCTAATGTAATTTTTTTCGCCGTCGAGATATAAACCTCCCCGTCCTTACTTTGTATTTTCATATCTTTCATGGCAGTAAGCTCCATGTTGTCATCTTGCGCCTGTATCTCAACCTTGCCTTTGTTGGCAAAAATCTTAATCCCCAACGTTTTAGCAAACAGACTGATAACCTCCCCGGCAGCGACGGTAAACTTTTTGAACACGCTGAAATCACTGTTTTCAGCCGAGGTCTGAATAAAATTATTACCCGTACTAATTTGAATACTTTCCGGAGATACCTGTGCAATACCCGCAGGTGCGCTCAACAGCAAAGCCGCTTGTTGTAAATCTTTTAGCGACCCTTCCATCAGACTTTTTTGCGCTGCTACTTGTGCCAGCTCTGCGTTGGCCGTTTTCACCGCCTCGCTCAGCGATTGCGCCAGTCCTTGCGCCTGTTGCAGGGTTTCCAGCGCCGCTTTCATTTCAAGCTGTAGGTCCTGCGCCTTTGCCTGCATATCGGCACTGATAAACAGCCCTTGTCCACCGCGTATCGTCCCCCATTTGTCCGTGCGCAGCTCAAACCCTTCCCCCCGTTTCTGCTTGCCGCTGTCCACGATATGACCCAGATTTAGCTGGCTCTTTCCGCCGTACTCCGTCGAGAGCTTGATATGCTCCTGCCCACGGGTGTCATCGAGGCGGAATTTGTTGTTCGTAGGGGTACGCAGGACATTGCGTTTATTGTTGCGGATGGTGACATGGTCAGGATGGGCGGAGTCATGCAGTGCATGGGCGATATATGGCCGGTCCGGATCGCCATTTTCAAACGCAATAGCCACTTCCGTGCCGGCCAGCAGTGGCAGATGAAAACCATAGGTATCTCCAGCATACTGTCTGGCCTGACGCACCCACAGACTTTCGTACCCGGCGGGCCATGTATCGCGGTCAAAGAGTAAATTGACCCGATAGCGTCCGTCTTTATCGATATGCCCGTAGAGATCGCCTGGCTGGGTACTGGTCACCCGTGCAGGCAAAGTGCCCGCCATCACAGGTTTCTCCGGCGAAGGTGCGCGAAAACAGTAACGTTCAGAACAGGGTATTGCCTCAAACTCCAGCGTATAGCTACGGTCGCGAGCGGCACGGGTATGAATCGCGGTGATGACCACGCCGTGGGCAAACATATCTGGAGCCTCACCGCCGGTCACCTTCAGCGCCTGGCCAGGCATTAACGTTACGCTGTTGCTGGTGCCCCCCAGTCGCGTCTGCCCGTTCAGATAGCGTTCGTGGCGGATACGGGCATAAAATCCCCCGCTCTCAATAGTCTGCGGGCTACCGGCCTCACGAAAATTATCTGCGTAATGATACGCTTCACCACGGGTAGTTTTGTCGCCCGCAGTGACATCCATCGCGCTGTCCATGTCCCTTTGGGCGTCACGGTAGTTGTAGTCTCGGGTGGTAACCGTGTTTTCAACCACCGAATACGACGAATTCAGCGCCCATGCGGCTTCAACTGTGCCGTCGTACATACCGGACGGGTGGCGCAGCGGTAGAGTGATTCCCTGTTCATATCCCTGCTGATCGTCGTAAAACTCTATCACCTCAATTTTCAGCCGTGAATCTGCCGCGAAACGGAACCAGATCCCGGTCTCCGCCAGCAACCGTGACAGAAACGTCAGGTCATTCTCGCCGTACTGCATCACCTGTTCGCGACGTGGGTACTCATTATTCAGCTTAAAAACAAAATCCTGACCGCGCAGACCATGACGTTCACGCAGGATTTTTTCCGTAATCTGCGAGACGGACATATCCTGGAAAATCGCGCTCTGATGACTGCGGGAAAGTAGCGCCAGACGGGGTTCCAGTCGCACCTCGTAATGCGTTTCGTCACGTGAGGCAGACAGACACTTAAATGCGGTAATCACCCCATGCAATGTGCGCTGCGGAGTCATCACCGCCATCCCCTGTTCCGGCGGTGCGCACAAGCTGAACGAAGCGTCCTGCATCAATACTGTTTCCGGCGTAATACCATGATTAGTGCTGGTGAACTGAATGTCATACCGAAAAGGCTGGCTGAGATATTCATGTCCTTTGAAAGCCAGAACGTCTGGTTCCACGTCCAGCCCACGAATAGTCAGTTTGTTATGGTTGTGATCAAACAACATTTTGTGCCCTCCTGGCGTTCGGGCACGCTACCGCCCATGGCCGTAACCCTATGCCCATTAAGGTAATACTTCCCCGTTCTCAGTAACCGCGTTGAATGTCCCTACTGATCAACACATGAAATTGGCGAAGCCCAACGTTGCCATTCGCCTGTGTTATGCGGCGAAACTGACCAGTAGTGAGTCAAGCCAGCAGTCCAGCCCCCACCAGAGTAGTCCCACCGCAAACAGGCCCAACATCAGCCGAATTCGGACGTCACGCAGCCATAAACCCAGCGAGCTTCGCGCAGGTAAGGTATTAAGTACCGGCTGTGATTCCTGAAACTGAAAAGCGGGAATATGCGATGTCAGTTCATTGAGTAACGCTGTCCGTGTTGGTGCGTCCGGACTCAGTCCACCGAGAAATCCCAACATCAATACCCGATGGAAACAGATAAGCACCGTTGGTTCCGGTGCCGGCTCGCGCAGAACACCACGCATCCGCTCATACAACGCTTCTCCGGCGTCGAGGGTGTTGAAGTAGTGCGTCTGGAGCGGGGACTGATACCACACCAGACTGGCATCATCCTGTACCTCGCGACTTTTCACCGCCTCATCCAACAGTGCACAACAGGCATAGGTGATGTGCAGAATGTTTTCCTCGGTTAACCCCGCCGTACGCGTCACCTCTCGCACACACGTCACATTATCCGCGCACATCTGCCACAACCGCCGCCCTTCCCCGGTAGCAAACTGCTCCCCCTGCCGTAATCTCACGGTCTGAAGCCAAATATCGGCCAGACATTCATCGACGTTGAAGGTCATGTGCGCAACACCGCAAACAGCTCAAGCTCGAGTTCACCCAACGTGCCCGGTACATAAAATACGCAGATGCCAGAGTCCAGCATTCGCTGGGCCGACGGATGATTGAGATCGAGGGAGAAATACTGATTTTCCAGGCGCAGGGGAATCGCCGCCGGGACGTGAGTTTGCGCTTTCAGCGGGATGCCATTTAGCGCAATATTCACAACCTGGTTTACATCGTCCGGGCTCCCCGCCTTGCATAATTGTGGGAACTGGTTATAAAGCTGCGCAGCTGGCAGGGATGAACGCACCGACAACCAAAAGTCAGCACCTTCACGCAGACGGGGATCGTGTAGTCGGGCGATCCATTGATGCAGACGAAGATCGCGTTCCATATCAATGGCGATGACCCGTGATGGCAGGCTGGTTTCCAACAATCTGTTCAACAACCTGAACAACGGCAAAAACGTGTTGCTTAAATCATCGTGCTGATACAGCGGGATAACGCCAATCTCATGTTCCAGCGAGAACGTCAGCAGCGCCCCCGCCAGCCGCGCCAACTCCTGATACACGCGTTCCGGATGCACCTGTGGGAAACGCTGGTACATCCCCAGGACGGGTTCGGCGGTATTTAGCGCATTGAGCAGCCAAAATAACGAGACGTCTGCTACAGCAAAATCCGCCATCCGCTCATTACTTTCCCGACGCATTGCCATCAAACGGATAATGCGAGCACGCAGTTGCGTCAATAACATCTCTGTCTTGTCGCACAACCCGTGATTACCGTGCATCGCCAGCAGCGGAGGGATGAACGTCCCATCAAGGACATAGTTACCTTGTACGTCTTTTAATATCCGAGCCACCGGGCAGGTGAGGTAATTGGCATTATCCTGAGTTGAAAGCCGTAGCGTGAGTTCATGTTGCATCACCGCCATCGGCTTTATGTCATCATCAAACTGGTTGCGTACATCGCGCCACACCTGGCGGTAACGCACCGGATATTCAGCAATGTCTTCCGGTTGCAGGCAATTACGGTCATTCGAATAAAACTGAGGAAGGGCCAACAGCACTGTGGCTTCGTTTGTCTCCCCCGTCAACGTTAACGTTGGAGGTAGGGCATCCATCTGCTCAGTATCTATCTGAGTACCGTCCTGAAATCGTAAGTTCAGGCAAAGGGGTTTCAGTTGCCCTTGTGTCAGTACTTGTGAATCAAATTCTGCACGCCATACCCCCCACGGATGCATAACGCTCATTTGGGCTATACCCTGGTCATCACGGGAATTAAGCAACGTTTGCTGTTGAAAATACTGGGGAGAAAGGAGGATCCCTTTTGTCCATAGCGGACGAAAAATCTTCATTGCACCTCCTGTGCCATAACATTTTTATTTAAACATCCAGAAATAAAATAGATTAATAAAAATCATTTGTTTTATGATTGATTATATCAATATATATAATTACACACTGAAATAAAAAAATTAAGTCTTAATTAACGATTAAACATTTGGCGCGTTGGCAATGTGATACTGCTGGTGACGCTTACAGACAGCGCGCTTTTTTTCGTGCAAACGAAAACGTTTCCGCTTATCCTTTGTTTCCGGCAAAAAAGACTATCCTCAGCCGGAGCATATTGATGACTGCACCATCCCAGGTTTTAAAGATCCGCCGCCCAGACGACTGGCATCTTCACTTTCGCGATGGCGACATGTTAAAAACTGTCGTGCCCTATACCAGTGAAGTGTATGGCCGCGCCATTGTCATGCCGAATCTGGCTCCGCCCGTCACCACGGTTGACGCGGCTATCGCTTATCGCCAGCGAATTCTTGACGCGGTACCTGCCGGACACGACTTCACGCCATTAATGACCTGCTACTTAACGGATACGCTGGATCCCAACGAACTGGAACATGGATTTAACGAAGGCGTTTTCACCGCTGCAAAGCTTTATCCGGCCAATGCCACCACCAACTCGACGCATGGCGTAACCTCGATTGACGCCATCATGCCGGTACTGGAAAGGATGGAAAAATTGGGTATGCCGCTGCTGGTGCACGGAGAAGTGACGCATGCGGATATCGATATTTTCGATCGTGAAGCACGCTTTATTGAAACGGTGATGGAACCACTGCGTCAGCGTTTAACTGCGCTGAAGGTGGTGTTCGAGCATATTACGACTAAAGATGCTGCCGACTACGTGCGCGACGGTAACGAGCTTTTGGCTGCGACCATTACGCCACAGCACCTGATGTTTAACCGCAACCACATGCTGGTCGGTGGGATTCGCCCTCACCTGTACTGCCTGCCGATCCTCAAACGTAACGTCCATCAACAGGCGCTGCGAGAGCTGGTTGCCAGCGGGTTTAACCGCGCCTTCCTTGGTACCGACTCTGCGCCGCATGCGCGTCATCGTAAGGAGTCTAGCTGTGGCTGTGCGGGCTGCTTTAATGCGCCGACCGCGCTGGGCAGCTATGCCACCGTGTTTGAAGAGATGAATGCGTTGGCGTATTTCGAAGCCTTCAGCTCACTCAATGGCCCACGGTTCTATGGTTTGCCAGTGAATGAGACCTTTATTGAGCTGGAGCGCGTGGAGCATCAGGTCCCGGAGAGCATTGCACTGGACGATGATACGCTGGTGCCTTTCCTGGGTGGCGAAACGGTACGCTGGTCAGTAAAAAATTAAAATAAGTGTAGCCAACTGAGGTGATTAACTGTATAAATAAACAGCATATTCCACAGGGGGCTACTATGCGTATTGAAGTCACTATTGCTAAAACTTCACCACTACCCGCCGGCGCAATTGACGCGCTGGCAGGTGAACTCTCCCGCCGTATTCAGCACCATTTTCCGGATAACGAAGGTAACGTATCCGTGCGTTATGCTGGCGCAAACAATCTGTCGGTTATTGGTGCGAGCAAAGAAGACAAAGAACGTATCAGCGAGATCCTCCAGGAGACGTGGGAAAGCGCGGATGACTGGTTCATCAATGAATAAATAATGATATGCAGTGATGTTTGTTTGCCGGGTCGCCCCGGCTTTTTTATACACGCCATCTTTAAATCAATAGCGCATTCCTGCTGGCGAACTTATATTTTAATAATCAATCCCTGGTTATCTTTTAACCACAACACCAAAATAATTGTGCAACATGCTAAAAAAAAATGAATAACATGTTGGTTTCTTACTCAGATAACGCTGAAAACAAAAAATTTATGCGCTCCCCTCTTTAAATTTCCAATGAATACCCTTATTTATTGATATACTGAAGTTGCTTCAGAAAAAAACGCATTGAACCTCGAAAACCGTTGTCTAGTAACACGAATTAGGGGGCATGATGGAAAAGAATAATGAAGTCATTCAGACTCATCCGCTTGTAGGATGGGACATCAGCACCGTTGATAGCTATGATGCGCTGATGCTGCGTTTGCACTACCAGACCCCGAATCGTCCAGATCCGGATGGGACTGAAGTTGGGCAAACGCTCTGGTTAACCACTGATGTTGCCAGGCAATTTATTTCGATATTAGAAGCAGGAATCGCCAAAATTGAATCCGGCGATTACCAGGTAAATGAGTATCAGCGACATTAAACCTGATACCTCCAACCATCAAAAGGCACCTTATCGGTGCCTTTCTTATTTCCAGGTTGAATATTCCGGGTCAGTTATTTACCCTGCTATACCTGTCATACTTCAAGTTGCATGTGCGTTGGCTTTCCTCGCTCACCCTGGTCACGTACTAATGTACGCTCCCAGGGATTCGCTGCGTTGCCGCGTGATTCGGCCTTACGGCCTCACCCCTTCGGGGCCAGCGCGAGCGCTGTTCAAAACGGCCGGGCCGTTTTGTCCTGCAACTCGAATTATTTAAGGTATACTATCGCGATTGCAGAGAGAAGCGGATGAAATACGACTTAATTATTATTGGCAGCGGTTCGGTAGGCGCCGCAGCCGGATACTATGCCACTCGCGCCGGTCTGAAGGTTCTGATGATCGATGCGCATATGCCACCGCATCAGCAGGGCAGCCACCACGGCGACACTCGATTAATTCGTCATGCTTATGGCGAAGGCGAAAAATACGTTCCTCTGGTACTGCGGGCGCAGACATTGTGGGATGAACTGTCCACCCAAAATGAAGAACCGATTTTTGTTCGCTCTGGTGTAATCAACCTCGGCCCGGCAGATTCAACCTTCTTAGCGACCGCGGCACAAAGCGCAAAACAGTGGCAACTCAACGTTGAACAACTGGATGCTGCAGCCATCATGGCGCGCTGGCCGGAGATTCGCGTACCTGAAAACTATATCGGCCTGTTTGAAGCCGAGTCAGGTTTTTTACGCAGTGAGTTAGCGATTAAAACCTGGATCCGTCTGGCGGAAGAAGCAGGCTGCGCGCAGCTATTTAAATGCCCGGTCAGCGCAATTCGTCACGGTGATGATGGCGTCACGGTAGAAACCGCCGACGGTGACTATCACGCGCGAAAAGCGGTGATCAGCGCCGGTACCTGGGTGCAGGCTTTAGTCCCCGAACTTCCGATACAGCCCGTGCGCAAGGTGTTCGCATGGTATCAGGCCGATGGACGTTACAGCGTCAAGAATAACTTCCCTGCCTTCACCGGAGAGCTGCCAAATGGCGACCAATATTACGGTTTCCCGGCAGAAAACGATGAGCTAAAAATTGGCAAGCACAATGGTGGACAGGTAATTCATTCTACAGAAGAGCGTAAGCCGTTTGCCGCTGTTGCCAGCGATGGATCTGAAGCCTTCCCATTCCTGCGCACAATTCTGCCAGGCGTTGGTTGCTGTCTGCACGGTGCGTCCTGCACCTATGATAACTCACCGGATGAAGACTTTATTATTGATACTCTGCCGGAGCATGACAACACGCTAATCATAACCGGGTTGAGCGGACATGGCTTTAAGTTTGCCTCCGTGCTGGGAGAGATTGCGGCAAACTTCGCCCAGGACAAACAGTCTGACTTTGACCTGACCCCCTTCAGGCTAAGCCGTTTTAAGCGATAATAAATGATGGCCTCGTTGGTGAGGCCATTTTTAATGACAGGAATAACATCGATGCGCCGCATCTTTCACTATCTGGTTAATAATATTCGCGAGCATTTTATGCTCTACATTATTTTATGGTCGCTACTGGCAATTATGGATGTTATATATATTATGTTTTTTTGATCTCATTACGCTGACATTAATTGACATAAACTGATGTTAGTTGAATTTTCATTGCATTAAATTGAATAAGAAAAAAACCTACAAACCCCGAAAGCAGGCCTTGATACTCGCATTCCTCTCTAAATGCCTGATGATAACTTCACAAGTCAATCAATTATTTTGAGTTAACAATAAATATCAGCGCCATTGTTATTTATTAGTTGCATTAATGTCTTTTCCGCGCCATTTTCATTCACTTCTGAAATATCTAACGGTGTGCTTATGCAATTCAATAATAGTCCACAACGCTATGGCATAGTGTCTGCCGTATTACACTGGCTGACTGCGATTGTTGTATATGGCATGTTCGCGCTGGGTTTATGGATGGTCACGCTCAGCTACTACGACGGCTGGTATCACCAGGCCCCTGAACTGCATAAAAGCATCGGCGTTCTGCTTATGATGGGATTAGTCATCCGCGTCGTCTGGCGATTGCTCTCCCCTCCACCTCCTGCGCTGACAAATTATTCCCGTTTAACCCGCATCGCTGCGGCAGTGGGTCACCTCGCGCTATACACATTGCTCTTTTCTATTGTCATCAGTGGATATTTGATTTCCACCGCTGATGGCAAAGCGATAAGCGTATTTGGTTGGTTTGACATCCCAGCGACCCTTGCCAATGCGGGCGCTCAGGCCGACCTCGCAGGTAGCCTGCACCTGTGGCTTGCATGGTCCGTGGTGGTTTTATCGCTTCTGCACGGACTGATGGCCCTGAAACATCACTTTATCGATCACGACGATACCCTCAATCGCATGTTGGGAAAATCGTCATCTGACAATGGAGCTTAAAATGAAAAAAAACCTGCCTGGACTGACACTCGCCGCTTTGTTATTCACCGCTGGCTCGGCCGTGGCGGCAGATTACAAGATTGACAAGGAAGGACAGCATGCCTTTGTTAATTTCCGTATCCAGCATCTGGGTTACAGCTGGCTGTACGGCACCTTTAAAGATTTCGACGGTACATTTACCTTTGATGAGAAAAATCCCGCAGCCGATAAGGTCAACGTGACCATCAACACCAACAGCGTTGACACCAATCACGCTGAACGCGACAAGCACCTGCGCAGCGCAGATTTCCTTAACGTGGCCAAATTCCCACAGGCGACGTTTAGCTCCACCAGCGTGAAAAAAGAAGGGAACGATCTGGATATCACCGGTAATCTGACCCTGAACGGCGTCACTAAGCCGGTTACGCTGGACGCAAAGCTGATAGGTCAGGGCGGCGATCCGTGGGGCGGTACGCGCGCTGGTTTTGAAGCACAAGGGAAAATTAAACTGAAGGACTTCAACATCACCACCGATCTCGGTCCGGCGTCACAGGAAGTGGATCTGATAATCTCAGTGGAAGGTGTCCAGCAGAAGTAAAACATGAGTTGCCGGATGAGGTCTTACCCCTCAGCCGGCATCATTTTATTGCGTGGGATCCGGAATGCCCAGCTTGGTATTCAGGCGACCGCGTGATTTATTAAAGATTTTGTTGCCATTTTCGCGGCCAGCGCGACGACGTCGTTGCTCTTCTTCCGGCAACTCACTCTCTTCGCTGCACAACTCGCTACAGCAGCCGTTATATTTTTGCGCACAGGCCGGGCACTGGATAAACAACAGATGGCAGCCATCATTTTTGCAATTGGTATGGCTGTCGCACGCCGTTCCGCATTGATGGCAATGCGCAATGACATCTTCAGAAATTCTTTCGCCCATACGCTCGTCAAAAACGAAGTTTTTACCGACAAAACGCACCGGAAGTCCCTGTTCACGCGCCTTGCGGGCATATTCAATAATACCGCCTTCGATGTGCCAGACTTTGCTAAATCCGTTGTGTTTCATCCAGGCGCTGGCTTTCTCACAACGGATCCCGCCCGTGCAATACATAACGATTTTTTTATCTTTATGCGCCTGCATCATTTCAACCGCTTTCGGTAACTGATCGCGGAACGTGTCTGCCGGGATTTCCAGTGCATTCTCGAAATGGCCCACTTCATATTCATAGTGGTTGCGCATATCAATGAATACCGCGTCAGGATCGTCCAGCATGGCGTTTACTTCTGCCGCCTTCAGGTAATCCCCCACGTTGCTGGCGTCAAATTGCGGATCGTCAATCCCATCCGCCACGATGCGTTCACGTACTTTCATACGCAGCACCCAGAACGATTTACCGTCATCATCCAGCGCGATATTCAGACGCAATCCGTTTAATGCGGGATCAAACGCATAAAGCTGCTGGCGAAATGTCTCGACGTTGCTTTGCGGTACGCTGATTTGTGCGTTGATTCCTTCATGAGCAAGATAGACGCGCCCGAAGACGTTCAATGCGGTGAACATCTGGTACAGTGCATCACGCGTGTGCTGAGGATTGGTAATAGTGAAATATTTATAGAATGAGATCGTCGTGCGCGGCTCAGTCTCGGCCAGCATTTTGGCTTTGAGGGCGTCGTTCGAAATGCGGTTGTGTAACACTGGCATGGTGTACGTATCCTGCAAATTGGGAGTAAATGGAAATCGGCGGCATCATAAAGCAAACATCGCCAATTTACATCCACACATTTTACGCTACATTTCTTACTTCAATATAAACGCACGACAACAATTGTTGGTTTAATCACCGTTCTCCCGTCACAAATTTTTGAAATGCACGAAAAAATGCGACAATACAGGGAATTGGTCGTTTGAAGACAGGATAGACATGACGAATTTACCCAAGTTTTCGGCTGCGTTACTGCATCCACGTTATTGGTTAACCTGGCTGGGCATTGGCATCCTTTGGTTAATCGTGCAGTTACCCTACCCGATTCTTTATAAGTTGGGCTGCGCATTAGGTCGCCTGGCGTTACGTTTGATGAAACGTCGGGTAAAAATTGTATCCCGCAATCTGGAACTGTGCTTTCCGCAGATGAGCGAGCAGGAACGCCAGCAGATGATCGTCAAAAACTTTGAGTCCGTTGGCATGGGCGTGATGGAAACCGGAATGGCCTGGTTTTGGTCCGACAAGCGTATTTCACGCTGGACGGAAGTTATCGGGATGGAGCATATCCGCGACGTTCAGGCACAAAAGCGGGGAATTTTGTTGGTGGGTCTGCACTTTTTGACCCTTGAACTGGGTGCGCGTCAGTTTGGTTTGCAGGAGCCAGGTATTGGTGTGTATCGCCCTAACGACAACCCGCTGCTCGACTGGCTACAAACCTGGGGCCGTATGCGTTCGAATAAATCAATGCTCGACCGTAAAGACCTGAAAGGAATGATTAAAGCGTTGAAAAAAGGCGAAGTGGTCTGGTATGCGCCGGATCATGACTACGGTCCTCGCGCCAGCGTGTTCGTACCGCTTTTTGCTGTTGAACAAGCCGCAACGACCTCCGGGACCTGGATGCTTTCGCGTATGTCCAATGCCTGTCTGGTCCCGTTTGTTCCTCGCCGCAAGCCTGACGGTAAAGGGTATCAATTGATTATGCTGCCTCCGGAGTGTTCTCCGCCGTTAGACGACGCGGAAACTACGGCTGCGTGGATGAATAAGATTGTTGAGCAATGCATCATGATGGCTCCTGAGCAGTACATGTGGCTGCACCGTCGCTTCAAGACGCGCCCCGAAGGCTCCCCTTCCCTGTATTAAATCGCTGTTGCAGCCCTGAGGGCTGCAACACTTTCCCTGCCCGCTTTAGGTTTAGCTGCTATCCGCATTGCAGCAACTATCAACCAGGCGCATAATTAGTCTGCTTACTTATATTCAATCGATAGCGCAAACAGCGCGTCACACTGCGGAACGCTATGTCACCCTCAGATGCTCCCATAAACTGGAAACGCAACCTCACCATTGCCTGGCTGGGTTGTTTTTTAACCGGCGCAGCATTTAGCCTGGTTATGCCCTTTTTGCCGCTCTATGTCGAGAGTCTGGGCGTCACGGGTCATAGCGCCCTGAACATGTGGTCAGGCCTGGTCTTCAGTATCACGTTTCTCTTTTCCGCCATCGCCTCTCCTTTCTGGGGTGGCCTTGCCGATCGCAAAGGGCGAAAAATCATGCTGCTGCGTTCCGCGTTGGGCATGGCTATTGTGATGCTGCTGATGGGCCTGGCGCAAAATATCTGGCAGTTCTTGATCCTGCGCGCCCTGTTGGGTCTGCTCGGCGGTTTCATTCCCAACGCTAATGCGCTGATCGCTACCCAGGTTCCGCGCAACAAAAGCGGCTGGGCGCTGGGTACGCTCTCAACCGGAGGCGTCAGCGGCGCGCTGCTCGGACCGTTAGCCGGCGGGCTGCTCGCGGATCAGTACGGTTTACGCCCGGTATTTTTCATCACTGCCAGCGTGCTGCTGGTTTGTTTTATCCTGACGCTATTTTTTATCCGCGAGCGTTTCCAGGCGGTAAGCAAGAAAGAGATGCTGCACATTCGCGAAGTGGTAACCTCTTTAAAGAACCCAAAACTGGTGCTGAGCCTGTTTGTCACTACGCTTATCATTCAGGTAGCAACCGGCTCTATTGCGCCCATTCTGACGCTATACGTTCGCGAGCTGGCTGGTAACGTCAGTAACATCGCTTTTATCAGCGGGATGATTGCCTCCGTTCCGGGTGTGGCTGCGTTAATAAGCGCCCCAAGGCTTGGCAAACTCGGTGATCGAATTGGCCCCGAGAAGATCCTGATTGTGGCTCTGGTCATCTCCGTGCTGTTGCTTATTCCAATGTCATTCGTACAGACGCCCTGGCAATTGGGGGTTCTGCGCTTTTTATTGGGTGCCGCCGATGGGGCTTTGCTCCCGGCGGTACAAACGCTGCTGGTCTATAACTCAACGAATCAGATCGCCGGGCGGATTTTCAGTTATAACCAGTCATTTCGCGACATCGGCAACGTAACAGGACCATTAATGGGGGCGGCGATATCTGCCAACTATGGTTTTCGCGCCGTCTTCTGTGTGACCGCGGGCGTCGTACTATTTAACGCCCTCTATTCATGGAATAGCCTGCGCCGTCGCCGGAGTCCTGAGGCCGCAGGATGATTTGAGTGTGTTTATCTTCTCAGAATCGAATGATATTTTTCACCCGACACTCATTTAAGTCTTAATTGTAATAGTAACATACCTTATTCCTGCCAGTATTTTTGGCCTCATACAGCGCAGCATCTGCATATGAAACGACTTTGTCCGCTGATTCATCATCAGTTTTGCTACAATATACGCCAATACTTATCGTCATTTTTTCTTTCAACTCATACGCATTTGGTATTGCCGTACCATTCTCAATATTCCGTCTAATTCGTTCCGCTATCACAATAGCTTCATCTTTATCGTTACACTTAAGCAGGATCGCAAATTCTTCGCCACCTACCCTTGCAAAAATATCCGTATCCCTAATTGATTTATTGATAATATTGACAACACTGATTATTACTCTGTCACCTTCCTGATGACCGTAGGTATCGTTAATCCGTTTAAATTTATCAATATCCAACACCATTACACTCACTACGCCTTTTGCTAACGCTGATTTTAATGACCTGTAGAACAGTTTACGGTTATATATTTTCGTCATTGCGTCTTTAATAGCTGAATCCGTTTCTTTTTTCAGGATGATGAAGGTGTTGTACATAAGTATTGATATTATACACAGGGTACTTATCACCTCAATGCCCCTGCTGACATACCAAATATACATGCTGTATTCATCCAGACTCAGAAGTAGTACGTTGGTTAATATTCCCGAGCAACATAGTAACCCTATGCTTTTCCACAATATATTTTTCATTCTGGTTTTAATGATTAAATACAACAGAACCAGACTCCAGGACACAATAAGTGAATAAATATACCCAATATGCCAGTGCACCGTGACATTATCAGGTTTCAGGCTTGTGATCTCGATTGTAAAATTAGGGTTGTAACTGGCCAGAATGTGCGCCACAACAGCGATTACCAGCATGATTAAAAAAGCCAGAACGATATAGCAAGGTTCTCTTTCGTTGGTTTCAATAACTGTCGAAGTTTCTTTGTAAGACTTTAAAGATATGAATAACAATGCTATAAAACTGACCTGTCGAAAATAATAGAATATAGCAATATCGTTTGTTCTTTTTTCGATCGAAACATTGTCATTAATCAAATTCTGAACGATGTAGATAGTCTCAGCAAAAAAAACATCATTCCCAAGAAATGCCATTCCTAGTATCATTAAGCAGGTGAGATCTTTTCTACAAAGATACTGGAACAACATAAACAGGAAAATTATTCCGTATAAAAAGAATAGCCCTACAATTATAATTAAATATACTGTTTGCGGTACACTCTGTATTGTTAATTTAAATTGTGTAAGACACAACCCCCCTAGAATATAACCAGCCAAACAGATTACATAGAAAGCCATCAACCTTCCATTATTTGAATTACTGTTATCCATAACAACCTTAGGAGAATTCTTAATTTTGCATTTTATATATTAAAGCATTAATTTTTGCAAACATTATAACAGCACAAGTTCAATGATATTGATTCATTCCCAAATTAATGATTTTATATAGATTTATAACATCTGGTATTAATCATCTATTATTATGTATGCTTTTGAAACGCTCATCAGAGCGTTAACAAAGTCCATACACTAAGGATACCTTAGCATTACCATTGATGCTTGCTGGTTTAATGTTTTTCAATAATTGCATATGCAACACTCCCGACCGTGAAATTAATTTTCTCCTTTAATTTAATAGTGTTATAAAAAATTCAGTGCATGACTGCCTGCAGGAATCCACACAAAACCTTAGCAAAAGCCTGTTGGTGATAAAGGTTTTCTTATATGACGTCCGCTTTTATTTTTTTGATTTTCATTACTACATTGCAAACCACATACATTACTATTTTTTCTTGATTTTTTTTCCTGATATTACCCCGGCTTCAGTATCTGCCAATGTAAATTTTTGCATAAACTACCTGGATTACTTTTATCCAGCTTCATAGACATTGCAGGCGATGATCATCTGATTGAGTTAGCCACGCTGCCAACGGGTTTGACGCTCTGCGAATCGCCGTCTATAGATTGAATCATCACCCTTTATTGTTCGCCTTAGGAGAAGGAATATGGCAAAGAATGACATGAATTTTTATGCCACGCTGGAAGAGGCTATTGATGCGGCTCGGGAAGTGTTTCTGGCAGATAACCCTGACCTTGAGTCAGACGACGCCAGCGTTCAACAGCTAAGCGTCCAAAAATACGTGCTGCAGGATGGTGACATTATGTGGCAGGCGGAATTCTTTGCTGACGAGGATGATGTAGATGGTGAATGCCTGCCAATGCTGAGTGGCGAAGCCGCGCAAAGTGTTTTTGATGGTGACTACGATGAAATTGAGATTCGTCAGGAGTGGCAGGAAGAAAACACGCTTCACGAATGGGATGAAGGTGAATTCCAGCTGGAGCCTCCCCTGGATACCGAAGAAGGTCAGACCGCAGCCGATGAATGGGACGAGCGATAGTTATTCGTAAGGTCCATGGTGAATGTCGAGCGGTAGCAGCAGCGTATCAAATACCAGCGAAAATGGCAGGTCGAGGATGGTGACGTAACGCCACGCGGAGTCACGTACATCCCATTGCACACCAGGATAGTATTGGTTTCCGTGCCCTTGTCCTGGGATAGTTCGGCTAATAATGCTGCCGCATCCGCTCAGGAAGATCACCATAATCCCTACTGCTACTATTCGCACCTGATATCTCCCGCCTCTTTTATTCAGTATAAAAAAATACCGGCACCAGGCCGGTATTTTCACATTATATAACGCTTATTTTTTCCTGAGCGCCAGCGGATTCAGGGTCAGCCCCTGATAGTAATTCACCCATGAAGAATACTTATCAGGTGAATTCCAGACGCGATAGTGCAAACGCGCCATCGTCACCGGATCGCTCAACAGCACCAGGCGGCGGTCACGGTTTAGTTTCTCCGGCGTTTCATTCAGCGCCTGCTCCACATGGCGGTCGCGGGCAATCTCAAGTACGTTACTCGCACGGTGACGCGCAGTCGCCATTGCCGTTGCCAGTGCGTTAAATGACGGGTTAAACACCGCATGCATAAAGCCGTCGTCCAGCGTACGCTTGCGGTTCATCCCCAGATAGGTATCCGTATCCACCAGCACCTGCGGCGGAGAATACTCTTCCGGGATCAGGAACAGCTTCCAGCGCTTGGTACGTAACCCAACCGTAGAGCGGCTGGAAATAACGGACACAAACGGCGACAGGATCAGCGAGAAGACAATCGGCGCCAGCCAGAACAGGAAACGCAGATCCAGCCAGGCCATACCCACCGCCCACACCAGCCCCAGCAGCAACTGAGACCCGTGACGCATAAACGCTTCACCCCACGGGGTCGAATCGTCATCACGCTGCGGCGAATTCCACACCACTTCCCAACCGAGGAAAGCACTCACGACGAAGACGGTATGGAACAGCATACGCACCGGCGCCAGCAGGACGGAGAACAAAACCTCCAGCAGCAGCGACAGCGTAACGCGGATAAACCCACCGTACTCTTTCGTTCCTTTACACCAGATGAGCAAAATACTCAGCAACTTCGGCAGGAACAGCAGGACCATCGTTGAGGCAAACAGCGCGATTGCCAGTTCAGGTCGCCATTGCGGCCATACCGGGAATAGCTGACGCGGTTGCAGGAAGTACTGCGGTTCAGTCAACGCATGCACCACCTGCAATGCGGTCGACAACGCGAGGAACATAAACCAGAGTGGTGCCGACAGATAGGACATAACGCCAGTCAGGAACACCGCGCGGTGAACCGGGTGCATCCCCTTCACCAGGAACAGACGGAAGTTCATCAGGTTGCCATGACACCAGCGACGGTCACGCTTGAGTTCATCCAGCAGGTTCGGCGGCAGCTCTTCATAAGATCCCGGCAGATCGTAGGCAATCCACACGCCCCAACCAGCACGACGCATCAATGCCGCTTCCACGAAGTCATGGGAGAGGATCGAGCCCGCAAATGAGCCTTCGCCCGGTAACGGCGCGAGTGCGCAGTGCTCGATAAACGGCTTCACGCGAATAATCGCGTTATGGCCCCAGTAGTGCGATTCACCCAATTGCCAGAAGTGAAGCCCGGCGGTAAACAGCGGTCCATAAACACGGGTCGCAAACTGCTGGCAGCGCGCATACAGCGTATCCATACCGGAAGCCTTCGGTGAAGACTGAATAATCCCGGCATTTGGATTCGCTTCCATCAGGCGCACCAGCCCGCTCAGACAGTCGCCGCTCATCACGGAGTCCGCGTCCAGCACGACCATGTAGCTGTACTGATTTCCCCAGCGGCGGCAGAAGTCATCAATGTTGCCGCTTTTACGCTTCACACGACGACGACGACGGCGATAGAAAATCTGCCCTTCGCCCTGCACTTCGGCAATCAGCTCCATCCATGCTTTTTGTTCTGCCACGCAGATATCAGGATTGTAGCTGTCGCTCAGGATATAAACATCGAAATGCTCAGCGTTGCCCGTTGCTTTGACCGATTCCCACGTGGCGCGAAGTCCCGCAAATACGCGGTCTACGTCCTCGTTACAGATAGGCATAATCAATGCCGTACGATGTTCGGGATTCAGCGGTTCGTCACCAACCGTTGAGGCCGAGATGCTGTACTTATCTCGCCCAATCAGCAGTTGCAGGAAGCCCATCAGCGCGGTCCAGAATCCCGCTGATACCCAACAGAAAAGCACGGCGAACAAAATCAGAATGCCGGTCTGGAGCATGTAGGGCAGCAGTTGCATAAAGGAGACCCACAAATCCTGCCCCATCATGTCTACAGGATTAATGAATGCCCATCCCTGATACGGAAGGATCGTCTTCATATACCAGGTTGCTACGACCGTTTGCGCCAGAGTTAAGATCAACAGCGTATAGCGGCGAATGGTGCCTACGGTACGCCATTTTTGCTCACTCTCTTGTTCTTCTTTCGTCAACCGAGAAAGATAACGCGGAGTCACATCGCGCCCACGCAGACGATCCCAAAAACGGCCAACCGGGTTGGTACGCCAGGGATCGGGGAACATAGAGGTACGCGTTGCTTTTGGCATCGCCTGTAGTTGATCGCGGCCCTCATCATCCTTAACCAACTGCTCTTTAGCCAGAGAATCCGGCCATGCTTGCTCAAGGCGAGCTTTTACAGAACCCTGCGGTGAATCATCTTCGCGCGAGTAAGTACGATGCTCGGCATCCAGCGCCTGATGAACGGCGCGGATGTCAGTTTTCGGCAGTGCCGCTTTTTCGATATCCGAAAGCGGCATTGCGTCAATATACTCAGTTGTCTTATTCATTGGCAGGTAACTGGTAGCTCCAGGTTTCACTCAGCGTCTGATCGGCATTGACCAAGGCAGCACGCATTTCAGTGGTTTTCTTCACGTCTTTCACTTTCACGCGCAGCATCAAACGCCAACCTTTAGATACCGGATTGTAGCGCACGGTGCTTTCAACGATTTCGCCGTTGTCGCCAATACTGGTTTGTGCGGTAACCGGGGTATCCTGCGGCAGCTTTTTCATATCTGTGCCGGTAAAGTCCACCACAAACGCGATGGTACCGTCAGGCTGACGAATCAGGTTGGACTGTTTTACATCACCGGTAGAACGACGAGTCTGCTGTACCCAGGCGCTATCAGGCGCATGAAGCTTGTCTTCATCACGCGTGAACGTCAGTGTGTACTTGAAGTTCATCTCTTTGCCGGCTTCTGGCAGTTGATCCGGCGTCCAGTACGCAACGATGTTATCGTTAGTTTCATCGTTAGTTGGGATTTCAACTAACTCAATCTTACCTTTACCCCAGTCACCTTTTGGCGTGATCCAGGCGCTTGGGCGCAGATCGTATCGATCGTCGATATCTTCAAAACGAGAGAACTGACGGCCACGCTGCAGCAGGCCGAAACCTTGCGGGTTTTCCATGGCGAAGCTGCTGACCGCCAGATGTTTCGGGTTATTCAGCGGGCGCCAAATCCACTCGCCGTTGCCAGCGTGGATAGACAAACCGTTAGAATCATGCAGTTCCGGACGATAGTTAGTCGCCGGAGAAGGCTGGTTTGGTCCGTACAGGAACATACTGGTTAACGGTGCTACGCCCAACTTGCCTACTTTGTCGCGCAGATAAACTTTGGACTGAACATCAACTACCGTGTCACGGCCAGGAATGATGACAAAGCGATACGCTCCGGTTGCACGCGGAGAATCCAGCAAGGCATAAATGGTCAAACGTTTATCAGTTGGTTTCGGACGCTCGATCCAAAACTCACGGAAGCGGGGAAACTCTTCGCCAGAAGGCAGAGCGGTATCAATCGCGAGACCGCGCGCAGACAGACCGTAGACCTGGCCGGCACCCAGAACACGGAAATAGCTGGCACCGAGCATGCTGACGATTTCGTCGTTTTTATCTTTGCTGTTGATCGGATACAGCACTTTGAACCCGGCGAAACCGAGATCTTTTACCGTGTCTTTATCATGCTGAACATCGCCAAAATTAAAATAATCCGGGCTGTATTTGATTCTTTTCACCGCGGTGGCGGTAACTTCGTTGATTTTGACCGGCGTGTCGAAGTACATACCCTGGTGGTAGAACTCGAGCTTAAATGGGGTCTTGAGATTGCTCCAGTAGGCTTTATCGCGGTTAAACTGGATCTGCTGATAATCCGCATATTTCATGTCGCGGAAAACGGAGGGCAAGTTACTTTTTGGCGCCTCATAGCCTTTACCGGCTAAGGATTGAGCTTGTTTTGCAACATCATCAATGCTGAACGCCCAGCTCGATGATGTGTACAGCGTTAACATAACTGCTGCACCCAACCAACGCATTTTCATCATTTGTAGTTTATGTTTCATAATTAGTAAGCACTTCCCCCTTTGTGTGCTTATATTGATCCGATCCATTTTAATGGATAATCGGGTATTCCGACAACTGAATCCCTGTATTGTTCGCGCGCTGGCTCATGGTTTAATCAGGTTCAACTACCTGTTTTCACTTTGCGTGCTTATCCTGGAGACAGGTTGTTGGACTTCGTGTAGGGTTGCCCTCGAATGTAACCATTATTCGTCTTAGGGATAAGACGAAAAGTCTGAGAATACATAACTGTCTATGAGCTCTGTATCACCACCACGCGAATATTTTCTTGATTCCATCCGTGCCTGGCTAATGTTGTTAGGGATCCCATTCCATATTTCATTGATTTACTCGACCCACACCTGGCACGTGAACAGCGCCGAACCGTCGTGGTGGTTGACTCTGTTTAACGACTTCATCCACGCTTTTCGCATGCAGGTCTTCTTTGTCATTTCAGGTTATTTTTCCTACATGCTGTTTTTGCGCTATCCCTTAAAGCGCTGGTGGAAGGTGCGTGTAGAACGCGTGGGGATCCCAATGCTCACCGCGATTCCATTGCTTACGCTGCCGCAATTTATCATGCTGCAATATGTAAAGGGAAAAGCAGACAGTTGGCATACTCTCAGCGGTTACGATAAGTACAATGCGCTGGCCTGGGAGCTGATTTCCCATCTGTGGTTTCTACTGGTTCTGGTGGTGTTAACGACCGTGAGCATGTGGGTGTTCACCCTGATGAAAAACAGGCTTACGCAAAGCGATTCCGCCAGCGCGCCTGCGGTGTCAATGGCTAAATTAACGCTGATTTTTATCTTGTTGGGTGTCGGCTATGCCGCCGTCAGAAGGACGATTTTCATCCTTTACCCTTCGATTCTCAGCGATGGCATGTTCAATTTTATCGTTATGCAAACGCTGTTCTATGTGCCTTTCTTTATGCTCGGCGCACTGGCGTTTATCAACCCGAATCTGAAGGCGTTGTTTACCACGCCGTCGCGCGGTTGCACCCTGGGCGCTGCATTCGCATTTGTTGCATACCTGCTCAATCAGCGTTACGGCAATGGTGATGCCTGGATGTATGAAACCGAATATGTCATTACCATGGTCATGGGACTGTGGATGGTGAACGTCGTCTTTTCGTTGGGTCACCGTTTGCTTAATTTCCAGTCGGCCCGCGTGACCTATTTTGTCAACGCGTCGCTGTTTATCTATCTGGTGCACCACCCGTTAACGCTGTTTTTTGGCGCTTACATCACACCGCATATCTCGTCGAATCTGCTGGGTTTTCTTTGCGGTTTGCTGTTTGTGGTCGGGATTGCGGTCATACTGTACGAAATCCATTTACGTATACCGGTGCTGAAGTTTCTCTTCTCGGGTAAACCGCCCGTGAAGCAGGATAAAAACAAGGCCGTGGCAGGCTAGATTTTCTCGCATTCATCGTGTGGCTCAAAGCAGCCACTCAATGGGTAACACGGATGCCAGCTTTACCAGAACCCGCTTCCAGAATCCTGTGGCGGGTTCTTTTTTTAATACCTGTTCACTGCCGGCAAGTCGGTCAACCCAATTAATTCTTCCCCAACGATCAAGGCGCAGCTGCCAGGCCATATCACGCTGGCTTTGCATAAACCGTTTATGAATCAATCCGGCCAGCACTTCACTTTCAATCACAAATCCCATTTCCGTATTGAGTAGCGTCGAACGGGGATCAAAATTAAGCGAGCCGATAAACACTTTGCGATCGTCAATACTGAACGTTTTCGCATGCAGGCTGGAGCCTGAATTACCTGTTAATCCACGATCGTGAACGACCGAAACGCGATCGCGGGTCGGTTTAAGTTCGTACAATTCTACACCGTAGCGCAGCAGTTTTTTTCGCCAGCGCGCATAGCCAGCATGGACGATCGCCACATCATTCGCCGCCAGTGAATTGGTTAAAATAGCAATCTTGACGCCTTTTCTTACCAGTCTCAGGAGCTGCGCCACGCCGGCGCGAGTCGGCACAAAGTAGGCAGAGATAATATCAATACGTTCGGTTGGCGAGCCCATCACGTCGAACAAACGCTGCGGTAATAGCGAGTGGCGCGGCGCTTTCCCTTCTCCTTTTGCAGGATCATCGCTCAGCAAACGTGTTTTCGCCCAAATCAGCGGCAGCGAACGTTGATCGACACTGGACATAAACTGGCTGGTTTCCAGCTTATGCAGATAGCGACGGGTAATATCATCGTTATACCAGGATTCAGGTAGCTCGATACGTTGCACAGAATCTGACTCAGACATCTCAAGCACGTTTTGCAACGTTGAAACCGAGCGGCAGCGCCAATAACGCTCGAAATCATCCGCAACATCTTTGACAACCGGTCCGATAGCCATGACATCCAGGTCGGAAAACAGCGGTTGTTCACCCGCGCCAAAATAGGCATCGCCAATATTACGCCCGCCAACGAGAGTCACGACACCGTCAGCGGTAAAACTTTTATTGTGCATGCGCCGATTAAGCCGGGCAAAATCGGTTAAATAGCCCAGCGCGCGCAGAATGCGAAAGGAAAAGGGATTAAAAAGGCGAACTTCAATATTAGGGTGATTGTCCAGCAGACGCAGCGTGTCATCCAGACCTGGCGTGTTGTTATCATCCAGCAACAAACGCACCCGGACGCCCCGCTTCGCCGCAGCCAGCAAAACGGAAAATAGCAATAGCCCGGACATGTCGTTTTCCCAGATGTAATACTGCACATCAAGGGTACGTTCCGCCATTTCCGTTAACCGATAGCGAGCTGCAAACGCATCGAGGCTATCATCCAACGCAAGAATGCCGCATTCTCCCGGGTGGTTTTCGCAAAGTGGCGTGATGGCGCGCTCAAGTCGGGTCATATCAGTCCGTGTTATCATCGCCTTGTTGTGTTAGCAACCTCTTATAAAGTTGAGCGTTTTCTTCATCAAAGCACACGAAGTATATCTGATCAGGAAGTGCGCGGCGGGTAATAAATTTCAACACCGTTTTTACCGCTATTTCTGCCGCTGCGGCGCGGGGATAGCCATAAGCCCCGGTGCTGATCGCCGGAAAAGCAATGGATTGATACCCATTAGCCAGGGCCAGTTGCAGCGTGTTTAAGTAAGCTTCCTCGAGTCGTTCAGCCTCATGATGACCTCCACCTTGCCAGACAGGTCCTACGGTGTGGATGACCGCTTTTGCCGGAAGGTCCCCCGCCAGAGTGATAACCGCATGCCCCGTCGGACATTCTCCTTGTTGCTGGATTACCTGTTTGCAGGCCGCCAATAATGCGGGTCCGGCAGCGCGATGGATCGCGCCATCAACGCCACCGCCGCCCAGTAGTGATGAATTGGCCGCGTTGACAATCACATCAACAGCGACCGTCGTAATATCGCCATGTAACACATGAACACGCGATTGCATAAGTACCCCCTGACAAAACACTATTCGTTAAGTGTACAGCAGGGTTTTCCTTGAAATCTCACTTTTTAACCGCAAGTGTGCATATCTACGCCACAGCGACTCATTTATATTCAATATTAAGAATTGCCATGTTTTTTTGTTCATTGAGGTAGTGCATTTTGACTGTGGCAATTTGTTGCACGTTCTGAGAGGTTGTCGCGAGCTGTTGTTGATTGTAGAGGCTATTCCGGGTAGTGCCGTCACGCATACATGATAATTCAATTTGCTGCTGCTGGGTGTTCACGTCGCAAGGCGATTCAACGATTGCACCGCGAAAATGAATAACCCCGCCGGTTGTGATTTGCTGCGCCATTGTGGGGAGGGTCAAAAGAGAAAAAGTACACAAACTGGCACTTAAAATACGCTTTAATAATGTACACATAAGGGTTCCTCAATGATTAGCCATCCTTGAGGGATCGAAATGATCCTTCACCGCTGCGATTAACGATCAAATACAAACGTTCACACGTTTCTATATTCATAGAACAGCACCGCATTCCCAGCCACACCCTTAATGCAAATAAAGCAAAAAATTATGGATGACTGTTTGAGTCAGGCCATTGTTGTGATAGATGCAGAGACTGCCCATCTGAAACGGTAACGATAATTTTGACTGAATCTTCAGGTGAAATATTAAAGCTCAGTTTGGTTAATTCAATCGGCCGATTAGCAGGGACCGAAAGGCTTGTTTTCTGCTGCGATTGGCTTTGCCCCCCCTGCCCTTTGCGTATGGCAAGGACTTGTACCTCACATACGCAAGGTTGAGTTAACGTCACCTGAGGAATAATGGTGTACATATCACCTTGCTGAGTTGTATTAAATGTTATTTGATTTGCCAGCGCGGCAATGAGTAATAACGTATGCATCTTATTCTCCCGAAAAAAAAACAGGGCTCACGCCCTGTTTATTATCAGTCATAAAACTGAATTAGTGTTGGTTAGCTGTGGCGTTGTTGCCAAATCCAACCTGGCGGATCAGAACGTTGGAGTCAGACGCAGTCTGATTAACCAGCGCACCGTTACGGCCACCGAACTGGGTTACACTAATATCAGCATTTTTAGCATTCCACTGATCGATAGTAGCGCTGTTCTGGAAGCCAGTCTGTTTCAGGTTAATGGTACTGTCATCAGCGCCCTGACCCACTACAGCCCCGTTGCCACGCCCGTTTTGTGTGATGGTGACATCTGATTTACGTGCATCACTTTGCAGAGCATTCGCTACGTTGCCAGTCCCATATTGGTAGATACTCATTGAAGAGTCCGGGCCATAGTTACTACCGCCACCATGATGATTGCCGCCCCATTGCGGAACAACACCAGCCAGAGCACTGCCAGAAACTACGATTGCTGCGAATGCTGCCACTTTTAAAAGTTTCATGGTAAACCCCCATCGGATTGATTTAAACGTCGTTAATGGATTAGCGTTGAGTAACGCGAATTGCCATTTGCGACTGTCTCTGCACCACAACTGCTGTTTTTTGTGTACCGTACTGAGTAATATTGGCTTTATTACCAGAGCCTTTCTGGATAATCACCGCCGTATTACCGTATGACCCTTGTTTAATACTCGCATCATTGGAACTACCCGTTTGATCAATATATGCAAAGTTATATGATCCCGTCTGGTCTGTTTTCGCTCGGTTACCAGAACCTTCTTGCGAAATAACCGACAATAACTTCGAGCCCCCCTGGCGAATATTTGCACTGTTCGCAGTGCCAACCTGACCAATAATGGCTGCCTGATTAAATGAAGACTTACTTAATTCATTTACCGCAAAGTTATATTCTGAATTAGCCAAGTCATAACTTGTTGCGGATGCAATCCCAGGCACACCCAGCATTGTAAACATCATAAATAACAACTTGTTTTTCATGTTGTCACCCTGGACCTGGTCGTACATAAGGTTAAATTATTTACCACTCAAATTGTTGTTAACGTGACTTACATTTGTTAACGCCACGTTACGATGAAGAGTATGTCCGTTGAAACATTTTAAATAACTCACCCGCCAGTTGTATTTTTATATCCAGATTCACACCAAAGTACTAATTAACAGCAGAGAACACCGTTACTGCGCTGTTTTTTATTTCTTCTGTAATCTGAAGATTGAATTTCTATGCAGTAACAAAAAAACGCCTCTCCCGCGTTTTCTGGGCCTTGCAGGTGGTTCCGGGATAGTGTTCGGTACAAGTCGTGACAAGCATCATTTTTTTCCATCTAAAATTGTTCAACTTAAAGTGAGACAAAAAGATCAGAATTAATTAGAAATCTAAAACCATCTAATCATAGTTTTAACCATTAAAAATCAACAACATATTATAATTTGTATGATTTTTTAAATCTATGCAATAACGCTAAAATGTACAACTTTACTATCAAATCTAAACTACACAAAAACCAAAAAATCACAATTTAATATATAAATTTACATCCAGTTACATGTTTAACACTTGCTTTAAGATTTGTAATAGCTAGATTGAAATCAGTTGAAGTCCATTTGTTTTAATATTTTCACCCCATTGGGTCGATATTTTATTTCTACACAGCAGTGCAACATCTGTCAGTACTTCTGGTGCCTCTATTTTAGTAGAGACAGCTGTCAGGTGTGCGACTAAAAAGTGGAGTTTCATCATGTTTAATGAAGTCCATAGTATTCATGGTCATACATTATTGTTGATCACTAAACCATCCCTGCAGGCAACTGCGTTATTACAGCATTTAAAGCAGTCGCTGGCGTTAACCGGAAAACTACATAATATTCAACGTTCTCTGGATGATATTTCCTCCAGCTGCATTGTTTTACTGGATATGATGGAGGCAGATAAAAAACTGATCCATTACTGGCAAGATAATTTGAGCAGAAAAAACAACAATATAAAGACTTTATTGTTGAATACCCCAGATGATTATCCTTACCGGGATATTGAAAACTGGCCGCACATCAATGGCGTATTCTACGCAACTGAAGATGAACAGCGTGTAGTCAGCGGATTGCAAGGGGTCTTGCGTGGCGAATGTTACTTCTCGCAAAAGCTAGCCAGCTACCTAATCACGCATTCCGGGAACTACCGCTATAACAGCACGGAGTCGGCATTACTTACTCACCGTGAAAAAGAGATCCTTAATAAACTGCGTATCGGTGCCTCAAATATTGAAATCGCACGTTCACTATTTATTAGTGAAAATACGGTGAAAACACATCTTTATAATCTTTTCAAAAAGATAGCTGTCAAAAATCGTACGCAGGCGGTCTCGTGGGCCAATGATAACCTCAGGCGATAAAGCCATGAAACGCTATTTGACCTGGATTGTGGCAGCAAATTTGCTCTTTGCTGCCGGGAATCTACACGCGGCTGTAGAGGTGGAGGTTCCCGGACTGTTAACTGACCACACGGTCTCTTCCATTGGCCATGATTTCTACCGGGCCTTTAGTGACAAGTGGGAAAGCGAGTACACAGGAAACTTAACCATTAATGAAAGACCCAGTGCACGTTGGGGAAGTTGGATCACCATAACGGTCAATCAGGACGTTATCTTCCAGACTTTTTTATTCCCGACGAAAAGAGACTTCGACAAAATTGTGGTCTTTGCATTGGCAGAAACTGAGGAAGCATTAAATCGTCGGCAAATAGATCAAACACTATTAAGCACGAGCGATTTAGCGCGCGATGAATTCTAAAACATGATTTTGTCCGGAGGCTTTCATGCGTGTCAAACATGCAGTGGTTTTGCTCATGCTGATTTCACCATTAAGTTGGGCCGGAAATATGACGTTCCAGTTCCGCAACCCTAACTTTGGTGGCAACCCAAACAACGGTTCTTTTTTACTCAACAGCGCCCAGGCACAAAACTCGTATAAAGATCCGAGTGGCGATGATTTCGGGATTGAAACGCCATCTGCGCTGGATAACTTTACCCAGGCGATACAGTCGCAAATACTCGGTGGCTTACTCACCAATATCAATACCGGTAAGCCGGGGAGGATGGTAACCAATGATTTTATCATTGATATCGCCAACCGGGATGGGCAACTGCAACTTAATGTCACGGACAGGAAAACGGGGAGAACGTCGACTATCGAAGTGTCGGGTTTACAAAATCAGTCGACCGATTTCTAAATTATAGCCACGAAAGGAAAAAATCATGCAGCGCTTACTTATCATGGTGGCAGTAATTTTACTCAGCGGATGTCTAACAGCCCCGCCGCAAGAAGCCGCTAAGCCGACATTAATGCCCCGAGCCCAAAGCTATAAAGACTTGACGCATCTGCCCATGCCTACAGGTAAGATCTTTGTGTCGGTTTACAATATCCAGGATGAAACGGGTCAGTTTAAACCTTACCCTGCGAGTAACTTCTCAACCGCCGTCCCGCAAAGCGCAACGGCTATGCTAGTCACCGCGTTGAAGGATTCTCGTTGGTTCGTCCCACTGGAACGTCAGGGGTTACAGAACCTGCTTAACGAACGAAAAATCATTCGTGCGGCTCAGGAAAACGGCACTGTTGCCATTAATAACCGCATCCCTTTGCAATCTTTGACCGCAGCAAACGTCATGGTAGAGGGGTCAATTATTGGTTATGAAAGCAACGTTAAATCGGGAGGTGTTGGTGCGCGCTATTTCGGTATTGGCGCCGATACGCAATACCAGCTCGACCAGATAGCGGTGAACCTGCGCGTGGTTAACGTCAGCACCGGCGAAATTCTCTCATCGGTGAATACCAGCAAAACTATTTTATCTTATGAAGTACAGGCTGGGGTATTCCGTTTCATTGACTACCAGCGACTGTTGGAAGGTGAAATTGGTTACACCTCTAACGAACCGGTCATGCTGTGTCTGATGTCAGCAATCGAAACCGGTGTTATCTTCCTGATTAATGATGGGATTGATCGCGGATTGTGGGATTTGCAGGACAAGAAACAGGTTGATAATGACATTCTGGTTAAATACCGCCATATGTCGGTACCTCCGGAATCCTGAGTGCTCTCTCTGGCATAAAAAGCGTGAGGAACCCCTCACGCTTTTTTATTTACTGGTCAGCGTAGACGATAGTCGATTTTCACGGCGAGACGCCAGCCACAGCCCGCTGTTTTTCATCGCATAGCCGAATACCAGACCTAGCGCCAGAGACGGCACGACCAACTGCCAGTCCCCCTGCCCTGCAAACGTTGCACATGCGCCAATAAACGTGCCTGGCACAAATGAAAGCAACCATTGCTTTGCCTGGATACACATCAGAAACGCGACGATTCCCGTTATGACATAACCAATAACGTCCATATGTGGGGCAAGCGCGCTACCGTTAATAATCACCAACGCCCACACCACACCGCTTAGCAGCGTACACGCCGAGATCCACAGCCCTTTCAGCCCACCCTGCGGACAGGCGAAATAGGCCGTGCAGCCCAGAAAGCCAGCCCAACTGAGTAAGCCAAGAGAAACGGCCACCCATCCCCAGATCCCAGAGAGAATGCCCGTTGTGATTGCAATTGAGAGAAGTATGTTCATGCCGCGTATCTTAGCAGAAAAACGGCATAGGAATGAGATCGTGCACACAATTTATGCAAGTGATGAATTGTGTTGCAGTTTAAAGTGACTTACATCACATTTATTCTTCCGTATCTTCCTGCAATTCATCCCACATCGCGCCAATAGCATCACGCGTTAACGGTGCCATGGTACGCCAGAATGGCGTGTTTGCGTGCGCTTCAACTTTGCCAAGGAACGAACCACACCAGGGCAACAGGTACTCCACAAACAAGGTTTCTAGTGCTTCACTTTCATCTTCCGCAGACTGGTCTTCAAGCCATGAAGCCGCCAGCAACAGCGTACCAATATGATCTGCAGGCGTATCTGCCAGCGGCATGCCGCGGGTAGAAAGAAATGCACGAACATCGGATTCTTTCGCCCCTTCTACCCAGGCGCTACGATAAGGCGGCACCGCACACTCGTCGCCGACAAAAAGCGCGTTGTAATCCGCAGCCAACTGAGGCATATCGCAGTTTTTCTGCAGGCGAGTAAGTAATTCGTCTTGTTCCAGCGGCCAGTTGGCGGAGAGTTTACCTTCGCTAATCAGGGTAAACAGGGGAACCAGTAAAGGATCCTGAGGCTGGCGGTAAAACAGCGAGCCCAGTACACGACACAGGATAGAAAACTCGTTCATTCATTTATTCCAGTTAGTAACAATTACAGTTCAGCAAATTCCGCGATCGGCTCCATGCCTCGCGATTCCAGAAACGCCAGCAGGCGTTTGGGTGTGACGTTTAAAATTCTGTCTTCCGGGAAATTCACATCATCGAGAATTTTACGGCATTCGCCAAATTCTCCCAATGTGAAAGCGGTATGTGAATCCGATCCTAACGCCACCCAGCCCCCGGCATCACGCACAGCCGCAGCGACCGCGCGGCAATTGTCTTCACTGCCCTTACGTGAATGCAAAAACGAGGAGTTATTGATTTCCAACGCGACCTGATATTTTGCCGCCGCCTGCGCAATCGCCGTGATATCAACGGGATACTTTGGATTTCCCGGATGGCTGATGATGTGCACATGACCACTGGCCATCGTGGCGATCATCGCCTGGGTATTAGTGTCTTTATCGTGAGGTGCAAAAACCGGCTCATGGAAGCCCGCAATGATCAGATCCAGGGAGGTAAACATAGGACCTGAGCAGTCAATTTCGCCTTCAATATTCTTAATATTCGCCTCAATGCCGCGCAGGATCCCTACGCCGTCCACAATACGAGGCCAAATGCGCATATTAATAAAGTGCCAGTGATGAGGCGCATCCGCCATGTCCGGTCCATGATCGGTAATGGCAAACAGCTTGATACCTTTGCGACGGGCTTCAGCGATGTAATCGCTTAAGGTGCTGTAGGCGTGGGTGCTGGCGACGGTATGCATATGCAGGTCAACGGGATACATAACTCTCTCCTGTAGTCATTTTCCGTCAAGGATAGCAGGTATCGCCGGCATTAATACCCTAAATAATGCGAGTTGCAGACAGGCGGCAAGGGAGTGACACCCGCATCACTTACTGCAGTAAGTGTTGCGGGGGAACAAACGTAGCCAACGCACATGCAGCTTGAAGTATGACGGGTAGTTTAGCTGAAACCCGGCACTTGCCGGGTTACCATCAGTATCCCCGCACGCGATCGACCTGACCGGTGACGGATTTGCCACTTTCCAGGCCCATAATCGTACGGGAGATATAGTCCACCGCCTCTGCCGGGCGCGTTACCGCGGCAATATGCGGCGTCATTGCCACACGCGGATGTTTCCATAGCGGGCTGGTTTCCGGCAGCGGTTCGCGGCTGTAGACATCCAGCATAGCGCCTTTCACTTTGCCGCTGTCCAGTGATGCCAGAAGATCGTCTTCATTGAGATGAACACCACGCGCCAGGTTCAGCACATAGGCTCCGTCCTGCAATTGGTTGAGTAAACTCGCGTTAATAATGCCTACGGTTTCTGCTGTATTGGGAAGGAGGTTGATAAGCACCCGAGTTTGGCTCAAAAACGCGCCCAGTTCCTCGGTACCGGCAAAGCTTTCCACACCAGACCAGGATTTACGCGTGCGGCTCCAGCAGCGTAGCGGGAACCCCCATGCTTGCAGACTTTCTGCAACTTTTGCGCCCAATACCCCTGCCCCCATGATCCCGACGCTAAACTCATTGCGGGAATATTCTGGCAACGGCTGCCATTTCGCCTGGTTTTTTAATGCCTGATAATCATCAAAGCGGCGAAACCAGTGCAGTACCTGACTGACCGCATATTCCTGCATTTGCAGGCCCATACCCGTATCTTCCAGACGGAAAAGTGGGATCGAAGCATCCAACATTTCCGGATGAGCGTTCAGTTTACTAAGAATAGAATCAACGCCCGCCCCCAGCGCGAATACGGCTTTTAATTTTCTTCCGGCGAGCATTTCAACCGGAGGATGCCAGACCAGCGCGTAGTCAGCATGCGCATTATCACCCGTTTTCCACTCACGGACGTTCGCGCCAGGTATGGCCTTTGTCAGCGCATTAAGCCACCAGCTCGTATCGAATGTTGGGTGATAGAAAATTATATCCATAGAGTCTCCTGAACATTGTTATGCGGAACTTTCTCGCACTTATTATCATCATTTTCCGAGGGAACATCAGAGTAACAAATTTTAGGATGCTGGCAAAAAAAACAATTCCCGCTTATTTAAGCTGCATATTGATTGAAGTTTGTGTAAATGCACGTTTTTTTCAAAAAGTTGATTGACGCCGGAGCGGTATTTCCCTAAATTAGCGCCCGTTCCGGTAGCACAGGAACAACAATATGGTGAGGTGTCCGAGTGGCTGAAGGAGCACGCCTGGAAAGTGTGTATACGGCAACGTATCCGGGGTTCGAATCCCCGCCTCACCGCCATATTTAAAGAAGAGCTCGTACGCAAGTACGGGCTTTTTTTTTCGCGTATTTCATTTGCCGGATGCGGCATTAGCGCCTTATCCGGCCTGTATGTTACATAACAGCAGGCTTTTACATAAAAGCGTGTTGTGTTAGCGGTTAATAAAACCCAACCGTCGAGAAATGAGTGAACAGACCAGCTCCAGTTCATCATTAACATCATCAATTTTACGCTGCATTCGGTGCGTGGGGCCTGCCACGCTGAGTGCGCCAATGACGGTACCGGTATAATTAAACACAGGCCGGGCGACACACGTTAACCCTTCTTCATTTTCCTCATTATCCAGCGAGAACCCCTTCAACCGAATATCGGCCAGAGTTTCATACAACGAAACACGATCAACAACCGTCTTCTCAGTAAATGGGATAAGCGGCTCACTCAGCACCCGATCAATCTCTTCCAACGGCTGAAAAGCCAATAACGCTTTGCCAATCCCTGTACAGTATGCAGGCAATCTGGCACCAAGACGGGCATTAGTCTGTATAGAAAGCGTTCCCTCACTCTTATACAAATACACAACATGACCGCTGTTATAGACCCCCAGAAAACAGGTTTCTGCGGTTTTTGCTGAGAGCGTTTTCAGGTAAGGAATAGATACCTCTACCAGATTCACGTTCATCAATCCTTTGATTCCCAACTCAAGACTTTTCAGATCCAAATGATAACGCTCAGTTCCGTTATCCTGCATAACGTACTGTCGTTCCTTGAGCGTCTCCAGCGTACGAAATACTGTGGTCTTTGCGATCCCGGTTCGTTTGACTAACTCCGCCAGAGATATACCGTCGGAATGCTCGCTAATCTCTTCCAGGATCGTCAGAACCTTGTCAACACCGGAGGAATTTGCATTTTCACCGTTTGACATTCATTCATCCCCAATAAAAAAGTTCCGTTATTGTAACTGTAATGCCATAACCCGCAAAACACATTCATTTTTAGACAGTTACCTCTTTTTTAACCATGTAATTTGCGATCTACGACGCAGTTAACCGTCCTCGTATTCTGTGAATCCTATCACCAAATCAAAAAATACGGAATGACATTCCGTTAATTGATCAATAACCTCAAATAAACGGAACGTCATTCCAAACAAAATTCACGCAGGGGAAACGGCATGCTTATTGTCACTATCGACGCCGGTACGACCAACACACGAGTCCGTGTCTGGAAGGATAGCCGGGTAATTTCAGATACCAGTGAGTCCGTCGGAGTGCGTGATACGGCGATAACCGGAAATCGAAACAAGCTGATTAACGGTGTAAAAAAAGCCCTGGATCGCGCTTTGGCAGGTATCAGCGAACCTTATGAGATTGTGGCGTCAGGGATGATCACGTCAGACGTTGGACTCTATTGCGTCCCGCACCTCAGCGTACCTGTCTCATTCAACGACCTGGTTGAGGGAACCGTTGCGCATACAATCCCAGAAGTTTCAGCACAACCCATCTGGTTTATTCCTGGCGTTAAAAATGCGGTGGCTACGGTAGATGTCGAAAACATTGATGCCATGGACGTTATGCGTGGCGAAGAAGTTGAAACATTTGGTCTGCTGATGCAACACAACGTTAAAGGGCCGGCACTGATCGTGCTTCCCGGTTCCCACTCCAAGTTTATTCTGACGGATGAAAAAAAGCAGATCGTCAGTTGCGTTACCACAATGGCAGGAGAACTTTTGGATGTCCTCACTCATCAGACCATTTTGGCGAATTCACTCGACGGCCAGTTTGTCACCAAACTGGACAACGACTACCTGCAAAAAGGGGCTGCATCCTGCCGCCGGGTAGGGCTGGCGCGCAGTTGCTTCACCGTGCGACTGCTCGATCTGTTTACTCAGTCCACGCATAACCAGAGAGCCAGCTATTTATTGGGGGCAACACTTTACTCTGACCTGCAGGCGATAAAGCAGAGTATGGCCCTGAATCTCTCACCTGAAACAAACATCATCATCAGCGGTAAACAGGTGCTTAAAGAAGCGCTGGCATCGCTGATTTCTACCGATTCTTTTTTTACCGGCAGCATTGTACAGGCAGACGACGATCCTCAGCGCCCTCTATCTGGTGTTGGCGCCCTCGCCCTTATGGAAACAATTCTCTGCCGCCACACCGTTAGCCAGCCGCCATTTTCCAGTGTCCTACATCAGGGAATTCCAACATGAATAACCATAACATCGCCCCTCTTGTCGCTATTTTGCGCGGCATACGGCCTGAAGAAATTGATACCCATATTCCTTTACTGATTGCGGCTGGTTTCCGCGCGATTGAAATTCCGCTGAATTCTCCACAATGGGAAGTCAGCATCGCGCAGGCCGTTCATACATATAGCGAGCAGGCCACAATCGGGGCGGGTACTGTCCTCAACGTAGAAAATGTGGACCGCCTGGCGCAATTAGGTTGCCAGCTGATTGTCACCCCGAATACCAGACCCGATGTGATTCGCCGGGCACTGGAACATCGGATGCAGGTTCTGCCGGGCTGCGCGACGCCAACGGAAGCATTCAGTGCCATTGATGCCGGCGCTCAGCAAATCAAGCTTTTCCCCACCAGCCAGTTTGGACCGGATTATGTACGGGCACTGAAATCTGTCCTGCCCTCACATACCGCGCTGTATGCGGTTGGCGGGATCACGCCAGACAACATTCAACTCTATCTTGACGCAGGCTGTGCTGGAGCCGGGCTCGGCAGCGATCTCTATCGTGCCGGACAATCCCCCACTCGCACCCAGCAACAGGCGCAGGCTTTTATCGCCGCCTATCAGCATTTTATTACCCAATCCTCCCGAACTATGGAGCACATATGAAGATTAACTGGTTGTTCAAAAACGCCACCGTCGTTGATGGTTCAGGAAATACGGAATACCAGGCTGATGTCGCGGTTGAAGGGGATCGGATTGTCCTTATCGCGCCATCCATCACCACCGCTGCAGAAAATATTATTGATTGTCGCGGGTTAGTGCTGTCCCCAGGGTTCATTGATGTCCATACCCATGACGATCTGGTTGTCATCAGAAAACCAGACTATATCGAGAAGACGTCCCAGGGCGTCACCAGCATTATTGTCGGAAATTGCGGTATCAGCGCCGCCTGCGCAACCCTAAAAGATGAGGTGCCAGACCCAATCAATTTGCTGGGTGAACTGGACGAGTTTCACTACCCGGACGTTGCCCGTTATCGTGAGCGCATCAATGCTGTAACTCCTTCAGTGAATGTTGCCACGCTGATTGGTCATACCACGCTGCGCAATAACTGCGTGGAATCACTGCTTGAACCCGCCAACGAAAACAATATCAACAGTATGCGCGAGACGCTTAATCAGGCCCTGCAGCAGGGTGCCTTGGGTTTGAGTACAGGTCTTTCGTATGGCAATGCCGTTAATGCTTCTACAGAAGAGATCTGCGCGCTCGCCGAACTACTCGCTGAACATCAGGGCCTTTATACCACCCATATGCGCACAGAATACGACGGTATTATCGATGCCATGCTGGAAGCATTCCAGGTCGGTCGTCATGGCCAGGTTCCCGTTCAGATCTCCCATCATAAATGCGCAGGTGCCAAGAACTGGGGACGAACCACTGAAACGCTTGCGTTGATCGAGAAATATCAGCAACGCCAGGAGATCAACTGCGATGTCTATCCTTACCGAGCTGGCTCTTCCAACCTCGACCTGAAACAAGTCACTGAGGACTACGACATCCTGATCACGTGGTCCACACCGTATCCGGAGATGTCCGGTAAAACACTGCAACAGATAGCGCAACAGTGGGAGACAGATATTCACCACGCAGCCGCCCGGTTGCAGCCTGCTGGCGCAATCTATTTTCAGATGCACGAGGACGATGTTCGCCGGGTTTTACAACACCCCTCATCAATGGTGGGCTCAGACGGTCTGCCGTGCGACCCCAACCCACATCCACGTTTATGGGGAACCTTTCCACGCGTTCTCGGCCACTACAGTCGCGACGAGAAGCTCTTTCCACTCACCACGGCCATTCACAAGATGACAGGCATGTCCGCCTGGCGTTTTGGCCTGACGGGACGTGGACTGGTCCGGGAAGGTAATTTCGCTGACCTTGTCATTTTTGATCCACAGAAAATCAACGAAACCGGCACCTTCCAGAACCCTAAGCAGACAGCCGACGGGATTGAACACGTGTTCGTTAACGGCGTCCTTACCTGGAGCCATAAGCAAATGACAGGCCTGCGCGCAGGCAAATTCTTAAGCAGAAAAGAACAATAACGGGAGATAAAAATGATTAAACGATACGGAACTGAAGGCTCTGAAGGGACTGGCGGACAAGCATTACCCTTTTCCAGAGCGGTTGCTGCCGACGGCTGGTTGTATGTCTCAGGCCAAACGCCAATGGTCGATGGTGAAATCATCGATGGCGGCATCGTTGCGCAGTCAACGCAGGCCATTCAGAACTGCCTCGACATCATGACTGAAGCCGGGTTCGGTAAAGAAGATATTGTGCATATGAAGGTGTTTCTTACCGATGCCCGTTACTTCCAGTCGTTCAACAAGGTCTTTAAAAGCTTCTTTGCCGAACATCCACCGGCTCGCGTGTGCTGCGTTGCCGACCTGGTCGTCGACTGTATGGTCGAAGTAGACATCACCTGCTTCAACTCAAAATTCAAAAGCTGACTGTTGACGATCACTCTTCAGTAACAAGGATCTATTATGCTACACGAAAATTTCCTGATGTGGTTTTTGATCTACGCCTTCGCCATGATGTTTGTTGGCTGGTACGTGACTCGCCATCAAAAAACCGGGGAGGATTTTATTCTCGGCGGGCGAAAGTTACCCATGCTGTTAACCCTGGGTTCGACCGTCGGTACAATGGTTGGCACAGGTTCCAGCATCGGCGCTGTCAGCTTTGGCTACAGTAACGGCTGGGCGGGAATGTTGTACGGTATTGGCGGCGCGACGGGGATCCTGCTGACAGCCTGGCTATTTGCGCCCGTTCGCAAAATGCGCTTCATGACCATGAGCGAGGAGATCTGCTATTACACAGGTGGTAGCCGAATCGTCAAAAATCTGGTGGCACTGTTGATTTTTCTCGCATCGATTGGCTGGTTGGGCGCGCATATCCTCGGCGGCGGCCTGTATTTAGCATGGGCAGCGAACATCGATATCACCACAGCAAAAATTATTATCGCCGTGGGTTTTATTTTCTACGTCGGAATTGGCGGATACAAAGCCGTCTCTTGGATCGACACGCTGCAATCCATTGTTCTGTTCCTTGGGTTTATCATGTTAGCAGCAATGTCCGTCAGCTACGTCGGCGGTTGGGATGTCGTGGTCGCAAAGACCGATCCACAGGCATTCACGCTGTTTGGGATCGGCAAACTGGGACTTCTCCCCGCCATTTCGCTGTCGATCGTTATTGGCATTGGCGTGCTGGCAACGCCATCATACCGCCAGCGCATATACTCTGCGGCCTCGACCCGCGCGATTCGTCAATCGTTTGTGATAACGGGTCTGCTTTACATGGGATTCTCTTTCCTTCCCGCGATTATCGGTATGGCTACCCATGTGATGGATCCTGGTCTTGAAAATCCGAGTTTTGCATTCCTCTACGCGACAAACTCGCTCCCGTATGTTCTGGCCATGGTGGTGTTAATAGCAGGGATGTCCGCTAACCTGTCATCCGGCAGCTCGGATGCCATCGCCGGGGTTTCCATTATTCTGCGTGATATATACACCATGGTGACAGGCAAAATGCCGCCGCCGGAAAAAGCAATTAACCTGTCACGTATTTTCCTGCTGTGCGTCATCGCGCTGGCACTGGTTTTTGCCCTGACCTCGAACGATATCATTGGCTACATCACCAAAATGATCTCGATGATCATGTCCGGTATGTGCGTCACCGTATTACTGGGCAAATTCTGGCTGCGTTTTAACTGGCAGGGCTGCATCGCCGCGTTGCTGGGAGGAAGCCTGACCTCGCTGGCGGTGATCCTTTCACCGGTATGGTCAAAAGCATTAGGTAATCCGGTGATTCCTGCGCTGTCTGTCAGCCTGGTTGCCGCCGTGGTGGTAACGTTGCTGACGCCGCAGAATAAGCTCTCCCGTGAAGAGGTGCTAAAAATGATCACTGATGAACGTGAAAATACCAGCCATACGCCACGTTCGGACGCAACGCCCGTAAGGAGCGCAGAATGACAGTTGCCGCACATAAATCAGCCATTATGCTGACCCCCTCTTCCGCCCGGGCCTGCGTGCTGAATGAGGATGTTTGTTTGCCCGCCGCGGTGATAAAGGCCCAGGCGCTGGAGAACAATATTTTGTGGATGCAGCGTTACGCAGATACCCGAGGCGTATCGTTGGCTCCCCACGGGAAAACATCCATGACTCCATGGATATTCCGTCAGCAGCAGCAAGCGGGCGCATGGGCAATTGGCGTAGGGAGCGCCTGGCAGGCGCAGGCAGCCATGGCATGTGGTATCCAGCGGGTGCTGATGGCCAACCAACTGGTGGGCAAAGCCAACATGCTGTTGGTCTCACAGTTAAAAAACACATATCCGGACGCTGATTATCTCTGTCTGGTCGACAGCCTGGACAATGCCAGAACGCTGGCCAGATTCTTTAACGAGCATCAGCAAACGCTGGATGTGTTGGTCGAGTTGGGCGTTTCTGGCGGGCGCAGCGGATGCCGCACGACCGCAGAAGCGCTCGCGCTTACCGCCGAAATTTCACAGATGTCAGGTTTGCGCCTGCGTGGACTGGAACTATATGAAGGCGTGCTGCACAGCCACGATCCCCAGCCGCAAATTGAAACGCTGCTTTGCGACGCCGCGCTGCTGGCGTGTCAGATGGAAAAATATGTCGACGGCGAGTTTGTGCTCACTGGCGCAGGTACCGTCTGGTATGACGTGGTATGTAACATCTGGCTGGCAGCAAAGACCCCCTCCCATTGCCGGATAGTTATTCGTCCGGGTTGTTACATTACGCATGACAATGGTATTTACCAGCAGGCGCAAAAGGAATTAATGGCACGCGACAGCATTGCCAGCCATCTGGGCGGCGATTTAGCCCCCGCCCTTGAACTGATGGCTATGGTGCAGTCGGTACCGGAACCTTCACTTGCCGTGGTCAATTTTGGCAAACGTGATGCAGCTTTTGATGCAGGATTACCCCAACCGGTAGCCCTGTATCGCAATGGCAAAGCGCTGCCATTTCAATCCGGTGCAATCACCAGTACAGGAATAATGGATCAACACTGTATGCTATCTCTGGCGCCAGGCTGCAACATCCAGGTTGGTGACATTATTGTTTTTGGCACGTCCCACCCCTGCCTGACCTTTGATAAATGGAAAGCCCTGTATTTAGTTGATGAGGAATACAATGTGTTGGAGGAACTGCGCACAGCATTTTAAATACTCTCAATTCTGGTAATAAAGAGCGCAAGTAGCGAATGGCAAGAGCCTTATTCGGCCTAAACAGTAGTTGTTTTACCAGGCCTGTGCCAACGACTGGAGTAGCAAAAAAAAGTCATGTGTTAACGTCAAATAACAAAGCCCGGTTTCCCGGGCCTTGAAGACGGCGTACTTATCAATTGTAAGCGTTAAGCGTCCGCTGACAGAGCGCAGAGCGGACGCAATCGTCTTTATTGAAACGAACAATCCCAACCATATCATCTTCTTCGAAACGGGCCAGCGCATCGCTAAGCCCTGAGCGAACGTGGGCTGGTAGATCGCACTGGGTCACATCCCCATTCACAATCACCGTCACATTCTCCCCGAGGCGGGTTAAAAACATCTTCATTTGCGCAGCAGTGACGTTCTGAGCCTCGTCAAGAATAACCACTGCATTTTCAAATGTACGTCCACGCATATAGGCGAACGGCGCGATTTCCACCTTACCAATCTCAGGTCGCAGGCAATATTGCATGAAGGAGGCTCCCAGACGTTTCACCAGCACGTCATACACTGGACGAAAATAGGGAGCAAACTTCTCGGAAACATCCCCAGGTAAGAAGCCAAGGTCTTCATCAGCTTGCAGAACTGGACGGGTTACAATGATCCTGTCCACGTCTTTGTGGATCAGAGCCTCTGCTGCTTTTGCCGCGCTGATCCAGGTTTTACCACACCCGGCTTCACCGGTGGCGAAGATCAGCTGTTTACTCTCAATAGCATTCAGGTAGTGCGCCTGAGCTTCATTTCGCGCCGTGATTGGCGTGGCGTCACGACTGTCACGCGCCATACCAATCGCTTCTACGCCGCCCATCTGCACAAGCGAGGTGACCGATTCATCTTCACGTTGCTTATGGCTACGCGAATCCCGCCTCAGCACACGTTTTGCTTCACGACGAGCTTTGATCACTGCTTTTTGTCTTCCCATGGATAGCACCTTGAGTTGTAGGTATACATCACACGCGCCGTTGGCGGCACGATTATGCGCACGAACATCTGAGGGTTGGCTTCCTTGTAAGCCATTGCTTGCTTTCGGATAAGACGCCACGCACAGCTACGCGCACCGTACAGGGCGTCAGTAACAAGGATAAGAAGTGAATGAGAGAGAGATTTAGCGGTGACGAGGAGGCTACCGGAAGAGAAACGTCCGCGTAAAGTACTGCGACTACTGTGAAAAACGTGTCCAATACAGGACTTTTCCATTCGCGATCTCCATAGTGAACGACTATCACCGCCGGGAACTACCGCTATTACTTATAATTACATCATAACCTTTCGTTAATGCAACAATATTTTTACTTGTTGTTAACTTAAATTCTATCTTATCACCAGAGACAGTTTCTTGCCCAGAGATGACAGAATTATTTCAGTTCCATACCGATCATGAAAAATAATTTGTTGATTCATCAAGATGTCAGGAAAAGCCCCGCTGTACAACGGGGCATAATTATCAGGCTTCGAGCAAAGACTGTCCCAGATAGCGATCTGCAGTTTTGACACCCGGCAAAGCAAAGAAGTATCCCCCACCAATCGGTTTGACATACTCTTCCAGCGCTTCGCCGTTCAGGCGTTTCTGCACCGTCAAAAAGCCTTTTTCCAGATCGTGTTGATAGCAGACAAACAACAGTCCCATATCCAGTTGACCGGAATTGGTCACACCGAGCGAATAGCTGTAGCCACGGCGCATCATCAGGCTGGAGTCGGTCTCTTTCGTGCGCGGATTCGCCAGGCGAATATGGCTGTCGAGCGCAATCACCTCACCCTCGGGATCGCTGGCATAGTCAGGTACATCGTGCTCATGCTGCATACCCAGCGGCGCGCCGGTGTGTTTATCGCGACCAAAAATCGTTTGCTGCTCTTTCAGCGGCGTACGATCCCAGAACTCAACGCGGAACTGAATGAGCCTGACGGCCTGATAGCTTCCGCCTTGCGCCCAGGCAGGTTCGCCCTGCCCATCCGTAACCCACACCACGTCTTGCATCAACTTCGCATCCGTAGCGTCCGGATTCGCGGTGCCGTCTTTAAAGCCAAGCAAATTAACCGGGGTCTCTTTACCTTTGCTACGCGCGGCATGATCGGAAATAAACCCTTCACGTTTCCAGCGCACGCTGAGGAGATCGGGCGTATGTTTAATGATATCGCGCAGCGCGTGGATGACAGTGTCTTGCGTGTTGGCACAAATCTGCAGCAGCATATCGCCATGGCACAGCGCCGCGTCCAGTGAATCATTCGGGAAGCGGGTCATTTTTTGCAGCTTTTTTGGCATCTGCGATTTCAGGCCATAGCGTTCATCGAACAGCAAGGAGCCGACTGACAACGTCATCGTCAGGTTGTCTGGCGCAATGTATGCGCCGAGGATACCTGAATCCATAGGGGGAAGACGCGGATTCGGCGTATCCGGAGCCGGTCCGCCGGTGGTCAGAAACGCAAACCGGCTGGTCAACAACCGAAACAAACGTTCGAGATCGGCCTTATCGCTGGCGAGAACATCAAACGCCACCAGCATCATCGATGCCTGCTGCGGCGTCAGGATGCCCGCCTGATGCTGGCCATAAAACGGTTGCGCTTCACTACGTGCATCAGGGGACAGCGTTCCCGGTGCACTTTGCGGTTTTTGCGCGTGGGCAACCGGACATCCCCCGGCAAGCGCAAGCGCGCCACCCAGGGCGCCCATCCCTTTCAGTAAACGTCGGCGTGACGGTTCGCTCACGCCGTTTTCATTATCTTGCTGCATAGTGCTTAATCCAGCCCCAAAACACCGCGTAATTGCGACAAGTCTTCCGCCAGCGTCGTGATTGGCCCTTTCAGCGCATTTCGATCGGCTTCGGTCAGTTTGTCATAGGTTTCAAAGCCGTCTTTGGTACGATATTTGCTCAGAATGGTATCGACTTTTTTGAAGTTCGCGTCCACCTTCGCCAACAGCTCAGCATTGGATTTTTGTAACTGAGGACGCAGGAGATCGACAATTTTCTGCGCACCATCGACGTTGGCCTGGAAATCCCACAAATCGGTATGGCTGTAGCGATCTTCTTCCCCGCTGATTTTGCTGGCAGCGACCTCTTCAATCAGCCCTGCTGCCCCACCAACCACTTTAGACGGTGGGAAAGCCAGCTCGCTAATACGCGTTTGCAGGTCAAGAACATCGCTGTTTAATTGGTCGGCATACTTGTCCATACCTTGAGTGGTATTGTCGCCAAACAGCGCTTTCTCCAGGCGGTGGAAGCCGGTGAATTTGGGATCGGCGGCTTTTTGCTCATAATCATCTTCACGCGCATCGATGCTGCCGTCGAGATCGGAGAACAATTCAGCAATCGGTTCAATACGCTCATAATGCTGACGGGTTGGCGCGTACAGCGATTTCGCTTTTTCCAGATCGCCGGCTTTAATCGCATCGGTGAAGGCTTTGGTCCCCGCAACCAATTGCGCGGTTTCGGCTGTCACATAGGTTTTGTATTCGGTAATCGCGCCGCTCAGACTCAGCAGAGCATCGCTTTGTGCGGCATCCGCTGTTGCACTGCCTTTTACGATCAGTTTACCTTTCGGGTTAGTCAACAGACCGCAGGTCATATCATATTCACCGGGCTGCAGGTTAGCCGTCATTTTCTGGCTAAAGCCTGGTGCAATGTTTTCGCGCTCTTCAACCACCATAACGCCTTTAAGAATTTCCCACTCCAGCGCTTTCTGGCTGTGGTTCTGGATGATGAACTGCGTTTTCCCGGCATTAACCGTGATCGTCATCGGCTCACATTGTTTGTCGTTAACCGTGACTTTCACCTGCGGAATATCGGCGGCTTGTGCAGTAAAAGCGGAGGCAAACAGCGCGGCAATACCCAACTGCAGCGCACTACTGCGAAAATTAAACGTCATAACCTGGCCCTATAAATAAGTATGTTGTAACTAAAAGATATTCTGCATCGCGTTTTGATCAAGGTGCGGTACGCGATGCCGTAGTGCCTGAACGCGGCGGTAGCGCAAACATAATCAACGCCGGAATCAGGTAGATAAACCAGACAGCGACTTCACTCACGCTTGGCGCTTCCTGATAGCCGAAAATGCCTTCCATCAATGTGCCAAACAGCGAATGCGTCGACAGCACACTGCTCAGGTCAAACGCCACATCCTGAAAATGATTCCACAAACCGGCTTCGTGGAAAGCGCGGATCGCCCCAGCGGCAAGACCGGCAGCCACCAGCAAAATGAACAGGCTGGTCCATTTAAAGAATGCCCCGAGGTTGAGGCGAATGCCGCCGAGGTAAATCAGGTATCCCAGTACCACTGCGGTAGCCAGTCCCAGCATCGCGCCTAACGGCGGCCAGATACCTACATCCTGCTGGAATGCGGCCAGCAGGAAGAACACCGACTCCAGCCCTTCACGGGCAACGGCAAAAAAGACCATCATCACCAGCGCCCAGCCGTGATGGTTGCCACGCTGCAACGCGTTATCGACAGCCTGTTCAAGCTGGACTTTGACGTTGCGCGAAACTTTACGCATCCAGAACACCATCCAGGTGAGGATCACCACGGCAATGACCGCCACGATGCCTTCAAACAGCTCCTGTTCTTTTTGCGGAAATTCACCGGTGGTTTCGTTGATGAAAACTCCTAACGCCAGGCATAATGCCGCCGCCAGCAGAACACCAATCCACATCACACCAATCCATCGACCACGCTGAGTCCGTTTCAGGTAGCTGGCAATCAGGCTGACAATCAGCGCGGCCTCTAACCCTTCGCGCAACATAATTAGAAATGGAACAAACATGCGAAGAACCCTTAAACGTTATTCTCGGTCAACTGATGAAAAGAAAAGTAAATTACAGTGATAGTGATTATCATTACAGTAAAGAAAAACTCAAGCAGAATGTTGTGAGAATGATGACTTAATGTAAACAGTTAGGCGGGTAACGGTTATAGCGAGCTTGCAGCGTAGGTAATAAAAGCCCCCACATGCGGCAATGTCATTAAGTTAACGCCTGTGTATCAGAAAGCATCAACCTGTATTCGCGAAGGTAATGAACATGCTATTTCAGAGAAAGGATTCCGTTCACCTCATGTACATCGTTTCTCTGAAGCACCGATTCCTGTGAACGTGTAAAGGGCGTTCTCCGCCACGCCCTTTACAATCCCGGGTCCCGGCGGGAAAATTGCCGCTCCGCGGTCCCCTCCGTTTATTCCTCCAGGCGACCGGGCCGGGCGCGAGGTAGCATCCCTGCAAAGCGCGCCCTGAGCCAGCATCCATGCTGGCTCTCCCGGCCTTACGGAAACACGTCGGCAATTTTCAGCCGGACCAGCCACACCTGACCTCCTGCACTTTTATTTGAATATATTTGAACAGCAAAAAAGATTTAGCTGAAAGTCAGAGCGTTGAAGCGATGACCCCGGTCCGGCTGAAAATCGATGAGGCGTTGACGGCTGACAGGGTCTGTCCGCAGGGATGCGGACAGAGGGGACGGCCTGCAGGGACGCAGGCTCGGCCCCGACCCGACAGGCAGACGGCATAAGACGAATAGCTCGCGCAGCGACGATTTTCCCGCCGGGAGCCTGGGATGCAAGGGAGGCGGCGGTGAGCCTCCCTTGCACGTTCACAGGTATAGCGATATCAGAGAAGCAATGCACATAAGGTGAACGGAAACTAATTCAGGGTAAAACGTTCTCCATACATGCTTAACCGAACGGTATTGCGCACACAGCGAGCCTGAGGACAAAGGCAGATTATTCTGCCTGTAAACGCGATGGCGGAGCTGAGTGATAATGCGCATTAGCCTCGGCAAAACGTTGCTGCATAGCCGTTGATGGCGCTTTACCCAGCAGGCTGAAGACCACAATACCGATGCTGCCGAAAACAAAGCCCGGGATGATTTCATACAGACCCAACCAGGCAAACTGCTTCCAGACGATTACCGTCACCGCACCAATGATCATCCCCGCCAGCGCGCCGTTGCGGGTCATACGCGACCACATTACGGAGAACAGGACTACCGGACCAAACGCCGCGCCGAAGCCGGCCCAGGCATAGCTTACCAGACCAAGTACGCGGTTCTCCGGATTCGCCGCCAGCGCGATGGACACCAACGCCACGACCAGCACCATGATGCGGCCAATCCATACCAGCTCTTTCTGGCTGGCATTTTTACGCAGGAACGCTTTGTACAAATCTTCGGTGATTGCGCTGGAACACACCAGCAACTGGCAGCTCAGAGTCGACATAACCGCAGCGAGGATCGCAGACAGCAGAATACCGGCAATCCATGGGTTAAACAGTATTTGCGCCAGTTCAATAAACACACGCTCGGCGTTCTGGTTAACGGCACCGGCAAGCTGTGGGTTGTTGTTAAAGTAAGCAATACCAAAGAAGCCTACGGCCACGGCACCTGCCAGACACAGGATCATCCAGGTCATACTGATACGGCGAGCATGAACGATGCTATGGTGGGAATCTGCCGCCATAAAGCGCGCCAGAATATGCGGCTGGCCAAAGTAACCCAGACCCCAGCCCATCAGGGAAATGATGGCAACAAAATTCAGCCCTTTGAACATGTCCACGTTCTCAATGCTCTTTTGTTTAATCACTTCCAGCGAATCTTCAAATCCACCTACCCCAATAATGACCATTACCGGCGTCAGGATGAGAGCAAAGATCATCAGGCTGGCCTGGACGGTATCTGTCCAGCTTACCGCCAGGAAACCACCAATAAAGGTATAAATGATCGTCGCGGCCGCGCCCGCCCACAGCGCTGTTTCGTAGCTCATGCCAAAGGTGCTTTCAAACAGACGCGCCCCTGCCACAATCCCTGAAGCACAATAGATGGTGAAAAACAGCAGAATAACCAACGCGGAGATAATACGCAGAATTCGGCTTTTATCTTCAAAGCGACCGGTAAAGTAATCCGGTAACGTCAGCGCATTGTTATTGTATTCGGTATGTACGCGTAAACGTCCGGCCACCAACTTCCAGTTGATCCATGCGCCCAAAATAAGGCCGATGGCGATCCAGCTTTCTGAAATGCCCGACAGGAAAATCGCGCCAGGCAAACCCATCAGCAACCAGCCGCTCATGTCAGATGCCCCGGCGGATAACGCGGTCACGAATGGACCCAGACTGCGTCCACCAAGAATGTAATCGTCAAAGTTTTTGGTCGAACGCCATGCAATAAACCCTATCAATATCATGCCGAAAATATAGACACAGAATGTCACTAACATCGGTGTGCTAATAGCCATCAAAACTCTCCAAAATTATGTATCAGCAATGCCGTGGCTTGCCGTTTTATTACCCTGCCGGAACGTGGCAAAGATATCTATGTTTACCAGGGCGACCGTATCCTGCCGGAAGCGATGGTTATTCACAATCGATTTAACACATCATTTACATCAAATTTGATCCAGAGTAGATAGCATTTTTCTGTAGGTTGCACTCTCTCACACTTTTTACGGTTGCACCTTTTAAAAGTGTTAACTACCGCAGAGAAAAAGATTCGGCAATTATTACAGCCTCTTTCATAACGCTCATATTTATTAACATTTCATTCATTTCCAAGCTTGCAAACCAAGTCACATTTAACATGGTTGCACAAAGTTGCAACATAGTAGATATTTCTCGGTAACTATCAGCCCCGTATTTAAGTACAACAGGAGTAAACGGCATGGGAACCACCACGATGGGGGTTAAGCTGGATGACGCCACTCGCGAGCGTATTAAAACAGCAGCATCACGAATCGATCGCACGCCACATTGGCTGATCAAACAAGCCATCTTTAATTATCTCGAAAGACTGGAAAATGACGACGCGCTTCCTGAGCTGCCAGCCCTGCTGGCGGGTGCCGCGAATGAGGGTGAGGAGTCAACCACGCCGCAGAATGAAGCGCATCAGCCTTTCCTGGAATTTGCCGAACAGATCCTGCCGCAGTCAGTTTCGCGCGCGGCAATTACCGCCGCGTACCGCCGCGCCGAAACCGACGCAGTGCCGATGCTGATGGAGCAGGCACGTCTGCCGCAACCCATCGCCGAGCAAGCGCATAAACTGGCGTACGATCTGGCCGACAAACTGCGTAACCAGAAGACCGCCAGCGGCCGCGCCGGGATGGTACAAGGTTTATTGCAGGAATTCTCCCTTTCTTCACAGGAAGGCGTCGCGCTGATGTGTCTGGCGGAAGCCCTGCTGCGTATTCCCGATAAGGCAACCCGCGATGCGTTAATCCGCGACAAAATTAGCAACGGCAACTGGCAGTCGCACATTGGACGCAGCCCCTCCCTGTTCGTCAACGCGGCGACCTGGGGGCTGTTGTTTACCGGTCGTCTGGTTTCTACGCATAACGAAGCCAGCCTCTCACGCTCACTCAACCGTATTATCGGCAAGAGCGGTGAACCACTGGTGCGTAAAGGCGTCGACATGGCAATGCGCCTGATGGGCGAGCAGTTCGTCACCGGAGAGACTATCGCCGAAGCGCTGGCTAACGCGCGTAAACTGGAAGAAAAAGGTTTCCGCTACTCTTACGACATGCTGGGCGAAGCGGCTCTGACCGCCGCCGATGCCCAGGCTTATATGGTTTCGTACCAGCAGGCGATCCACGCCATTGGTAAAGCCTCTAATGGCCGCGGTATCTATGAAGGGCCTGGCATTTCTATCAAGCTGTCGGCGCTGCATCCGCGTTACAGTCGTGCGCAGTACGATCGCGTAATGGATGAACTCTATCCTCGTCTGAAGTCGCTTACACTGCTGGCGCGCCAGTACGACATCGGCATCAACATTGACGCCGAAGAGGCCGACCGACTGGAGATCTCCCTCGATCTGCTGGAAAAATTGTGCTTTGAACCTGAACTGGCGGGCTGGAACGGTATCGGCTTTGTTATCCAGGCCTATCAGAAGCGCTGCCCGTATGTTATCGACTACCTGATTGACCTCGCCACGCGCAGCCGCCGTCGCCTGATGATCCGTCTGGTTAAGGGCGCCTACTGGGACAGCGAAATCAAACGTGCGCAAATGGACGGTCTGGAAGGCTATCCGGTCTACACCCGTAAGGTGTACACCGATGTTTCCTATCTGGCCTGTGCGAAAAAACTGCTTGCCGTACCGAATCTGATCTACCCGCAGTTCGCTACCCACAACGCCCATACGCTGGCGGCAATTTATCAGTTAGCTGGTCAGAACTACTATCCGGGTCAGTATGAGTTCCAGTGTCTGCACGGCATGGGCGAACCGCTGTATGAGCAGGTCACCGGCAAAGTTGCCGATGGCAAACTGAACCGTCCATGTCGCATTTATGCGCCGGTCGGCACGCACGAAACGCTGCTGGCATACCTGGTGCGTCGTCTGCTGGAAAACGGCGCCAACACCTCGTTCGTCAACCGCATTGCAGACACTACCCTGCCGCTGGATGAACTGGTGGCCGATCCGGTCGAAGCCGTTGAAAAACTGGCGCAGCAGGAAGGCCAGGCCGGTCTGCCGCATCCGAAGATTGCCCTGCCGCGTGACCTGTACGGTAAAGGCCGCGAAAACTCAGGCGGGCTGGATTTAGCGAACGAACATCGTCTGGCCTCACTGTCCTCCGCCCTGCTCAACAGCGCGCTGCAAAAATGGCACGCTAAACCGATGCTCGAACATCCGGTTGCTGACGGTGAAATGACGCCAGTCGTCAACCCGGCCGAACCGAAAGACATTGTCGGTTACGTGCGTGAAGCGACTCACAACGAAGTGGAACAGGCGCTGCAGAACGCGGTAAATAACGCGCCGATCTGGTTCGCCACCCCACCACAAGAGCGCGCCGCTATTTTGCATCGCGCCGCCGTTGTGATGGAAGGTCAGATGCAGCAGTTGATTGGCATCCTGGTGCGCGAAGCCGGTAAAACCTTCAGCAACGCCATTGCGGAAGTGCGCGAAGCGGTCGACTTCCTGCACTATTATGCTGGTCAGGTCCGCGATGACTTCGATAATGAAACCCATCGTCCGTTAGGGCCGGTGGTCTGTATCAGCCCATGGAACTTCCCGCTGGCTATTTTCACCGGGCAGATTGCCGCCGCGTTGGCGGCAGGTAATAGCGTGCTGGCAAAACCTGCGGAACAAACTCCGCTGATTGCCGCCCAGGGTATCGCTATTTTACTCGAAGCGGGTGTACCGCCGGGCGTGGTACAACTGCTGCCAGGTCAGGGTGAAACCGTCGGGTCACAGCTCACTTCCGATGAGCGCGTACGCGGCGTCATGTTTACCGGCTCAACGGAAGTCGCCACGCTGTTGCAACGCAATATTGCGACCCGCCTTGATGCGCAGGGGCGTCCAATCCCGCTTATCGCCGAAACCGGTGGGATGAACGCCATGATTGTCGACTCTTCCGCATTGACGGAACAGGTCGTGGTCGACGTTCTGGCTTCTGCTTTTGACAGCGCCGGGCAGCGCTGTTCCGCACTACGCGTCCTGTGTCTGCAGGATGATATAGCCGATCATACGCTGAAAATGCTGCGCGGTGCGATGGCGGAATGCCGTATGGGCAACCCGGGTCGCCTGACCACCGATATTGGGCCGGTTATCGATGAAGAAGCCAAAGCCAATATTGAGCGCCATATTCAGGCCATGCGCGCCAAAGGACGCCCGGTGTTCCAGGCCGCGCGCGAAAACAGCGACGATGCGCGTGAATGGCAAACCGGTACCTTTATCGCGCCGACGCTTATCGAGCTGGAAAGCTTCGACGAATTACAAAAAGAGGTGTTCGGCCCGGTACTGCACGTTGTGCGTTACACCCGTAACAATCTGGGCAACCTGATTGAACAAATCAATGCCTCCGGCTACGGCCTGACGCTGGGCGTACACACCCGAATCGATGAAACCATCGCCCAGGTTACAGGCTCGGCACACGTGGGGAACCTGTATGTTAACCGCAATATGGTTGGCGCCGTCGTCGGGGTGCAGCCATTCGGTGGCGAAGGCTTGTCAGGAACCGGACCAAAAGCGGGTGGACCGCTGTATCTGTACCGCCTGCTGGCAAACCGTCCGGAAAATGCGTTAGGCATTACGCTTGCCCGTCAGGATGCGGACTATCCGGTCGATGCGCAGCTTAAGGCTGCACTTGTTCAGCCGCTGGAAGCGCTCAGCGAATGGGCAACCGACCGTCCATCGCTGCGTGCTCTCTGCCAGCAGTATGGCGAACTGGCGCAGGCCGGAACCCAACGTCTGCTGCCAGGGCCAACCGGTGAACGCAATACCTGGACACTGTTGCCGCGCGAACGCGTGCTGTGTATCGCTGATGATGAACAGGACGCGCTGGTACAGCTTGCTGCGGTGGCTTCCGTAGGGAGCTTAATCCTGTGGCCAGATGATGCGTTCCATCGTGACCTGGCAAAACGTTTGCCAGCCGCGGTTTCCGGGCGCATTCAGTTTGCCAAAGCGGACAACATCACTACCCAGCCGTTTGATGCGGTTATTTTCCACGGCGATTCCGATCAGCTTCGCGCACTGTGCGAAGCCGTGGCGGCCCGCGAAGGGGCGATCGTGTCGGTCCAGGGCTTTGCCCGCGGCGAAAGCAATATTCTGCTAGAGAGGCTGTACATTGAACGCTCCCTGAGTGTCAATACCGCCGCGGCTGGGGGTAACGCCAGCCTGATGACAATCGGCTAAGGTTGTGGTTAATTAAGGCTCCGGTAACGGGGCCTTTTTTTATGAAGTCAGAGGGAAGCATGAAACGAATCGTACTGACATGTGCAGCGCTGCTGCTGAGCGGCCAGGCGCTGGCGGATGACTGCGCCAACGCGAACACGCAGATTGAGATGAACACCTGTGCAGCAGAGCAATATAAGGTGGCCGACGCTAAACTTAATGAAACGTATCAGAATGCGCTGAAGCGCGCCGCCCCAACCCAGCGAGATTTACTGAAAAAAGCGCAAACCTCATGGATAACCCTGCGCGATGCAGACTGCGCGTTAATCAGTTCTGGCACCGAAGGCGGTAGCGCCCAGGCGATGATATCCAGCCAGTGCCTGACCGATAAAACCAACGAGCGCGAAGCGTTTCTCGCCTCACTGTTACAGTGTGAAGAGGGTGATTTAAGCTGCCCGTTGCCGCCAGCCAGTTAACGTACGCGGATCCCTTCAATAATCATCCGCTGTACGTTCTCCACCGTTTGGTTAAAAAAGGCTTCATCACGCAGCGTTGCGCCCGTCACCGCCTCGACCTGCGGGGCAAAGTCGGCGTAGTGTTGGGTTGAAGCCCAAATCATAAAAATCAGATGATGCGGATCGACCGGAGCCAGTTTTCCGCTTTTTATCCAACCGGCAATCAGCGCGGATTTCTCGTCAATCAGCGTTTTAAGATCCCCCTCCAGTTCAGCCATCAATAAAGGCGCCCCAGCCAGCATCTCCATACAAAACAGCCGTGAGGCCTGCGGGTAATCGCGCGATACTTCCAGCTTAAGGCGAATGTATTCTTTAATGGCCACCAGCGGCGCAAAGTCTTCGCGAAAAGCCTTCAACGGAGCCAGCCAGATGTCGAGGATTTGCCGTAAAACAGCGATATAAAGCACCTCTTTTGACGGGTAGTAATAAAGCAGATTGGTTTTTGATACGCCCGCCTGCTCAGCAACCTGTTCAAGACGCGTGCCGTGGATCCCATATTGGGAGAAGATATTTAATGCCGCGGTTAATATGGCCTGGCGTTTTGCACTGACGGCCTGCGAGCGCTTACCTGTTTTTTTCTCTGCGCGTTGGACCATGCGCCCTCTCCTTCTTGTGAGGGCGTCAGCATACCAAATCATGCGGTGTATGGTTAAATTAAAGCGATTCCGGCGGCGCCTCTTGCGGCTGCGCTTTTTTCTTTTTGAACTTCAGCTCACTGACCAGCACACCAACAATAATGAATGCCGCGCCAAGCAAGGCAAGTAAAGGTAAGCGTTCACCCGCCAGACGACCAAAAATCCCGGCCCACACCGGCTCACCGGTATAAATTACCGTCGCTCGCGTCGGCGAAACGCTGCGCTGCGCCCAGTTCATGGTGACCTGAATAATCGCGCTGAAAATTCCGAGCCCCAGCGCCACAACCAGCAATCCGGTAGACATTGGCGGTACGGTCTCTTTGGCCGGGCCCATCGCAATAAACGCCACTATCGAAGCGGTCGCCAGTTGCACTACCGTTACCCGACGTACATCCACTTTTCCCGCCCACGCGCTAATCAGGATAATTTCAGCCGCAATCGCCACCGCGCCAGCAAGTGTTATCCACTCGCCTTCGCCTAAAGCCAGCAAATTGCCTCCCGGTCCGGCGAGAAAAATCAACCCGATAAAGGCCAGCACAATGCCGACACACGGCATCAGTCCGGGGATACGTCCCAGACACAGCCATTGTAAAAGCGGTACCAACGGCACGTACATCGCGGTAATAAAAGCCGATTTGCTACTGGGAATAAACTGTAGCCCCCAGGTTTGCAAACTATAGCCCAGCGCAATTGCGATACCGATCGCAACGCCTGCTTTAACTTCCAGCCACGTCAGCTTATGCAATGTGCGTAAAGACAAAAGCGCGACCGCCAGCGCGGCGGTGGCAAAACGGACACCAACAAAGAAAAAAGGCCCGCTCAGGGTAACGGCATATTGCACCGCCAGAAACGTGCCACCCCAGAACATGGTGATCACAATGAGGATCGCTTCCTGAGGTTTAACAGAGAAGGAATAACGAGATAGTAATGACATGAGACACCCGAGTAACTGAATGTCATTAGTCTGCGTTGCGTTTTGTTACAGTTCAACCTTGCAGACAAAAAAAACCGCCGGAACAAACCGGCGGCGGTAGGTGGCTACGTAACGTCTGGCTCTGAACTTCAGCCGTCACGACATATCTGACAGATAGCCCGACAATTACGATTTGTTGTTGCCGTGGCTATTTTTGCCCCCTTTTTTACCTGCCTCTGAAGCGCGTTGCGGGTCATTCTTAAAGTTGCCCCCGCTGTGCTGGCCACCTTTTCGACCTGCTTCTGATGCTCTTTCGCGGTCTTCCGCAAAATTACCGGAACCGCCCCGATGGTTTGCCATTACTGACCTCCGTCATTGATTAGACATCATATTGCATAGGTACTGAGGAGTGATACCTCACGCAGCGTTATGGGCTATGCCCTGAAAATAACTGCGTGGGATTAAGCATAGTGAAGCGTGGCCTGGGCGGCCGCTAACTGTAATATCCTGCAACAGGATTGATGATGTTCAAGAAATAGTCACACTGAGAAATCAATAAGTCTTTCTTATGACTACCGAATTTTACCCGGTTAAATATGTATCATTTTGCAACAAGAGAGGTTGTTATAAAAATTGTTATAAATCAAAGAAGTGATTGTGAAATTTGCACTCCTGACAGTACGTCATATCTTTAAAGGTAGGTAGCGAGTCGCTACGGACACGGTTAACTCGAGGAGTAGTGTAAAATGGCAAAAGTTCTGGTGCTTTATTATTCCATGTACGGACACATTGAAACTATGGCCCATGCAGTCGCAGAAGGCGCAAATAAGGTAGATGGCGCGGAAGTGATTATTAAGCGCGTACCAGAGACCATGCAGCCTGAGATATTCCTTAAGGCTGGTGGCAAAACACAAAACGCACCAGTCGCAACCCCGCAAGAACTGGCTGATTACGACGCTATTATTTTTGGTACCCCTACACGCTTTGGCAATATGTCCGGTCAGATGCGCACCTTCCTCGATCAGACAGGCGGGCTGTGGGCGTCAGGCGGCTTGTACGGCAAGCTCGCCAGCGTATTCAGCTCGACAGGGACCGGCGGCGGTCAGGAACAAACCATTACATCAACCTGGACTACGCTTGCCCACCATGGGATGGTAATCGTGCCTATCGGTTACGCAGCGCAAGAGCTGTTTGATGTCTCTCAAGTTCGCGGCGGTACCCCTTACGGCGCAACCACTATCGCCGGAGGCGACGGCTCTCGCCAGCCAAGTCAGGAAGAGTTATCTATCGCCCGCTATCAGGGTGAATATGTCGCTGGTCTGGCAGTAAAACTCAACGGCTAATCTTCAACAGGAGGATTCGAATGCCAACTCAAGAAGCGAAAGCCCATCGCGTCGGCGAATGGGCAAGTCTGCGCAATACATCGCCGGAAATAGCCGAAGCCATTTTTGAAGTCGCGCATTATGACGAGAAGCTGGCGGAAAAAATTTGGGAAGAAGGTAGCGACGAGGTACTCATCAAAGCCTTTGAGAAAACAGACAAAGATTCGCTCTTTTGGGGTGAACAGACTATCGAACGTAAAAACGTTTAGCGCTCAGACTCCCCCGCGAACACGGGGGAGTTTTTCTTTTACTTAGCCGCCTCATTCAGCACGCTGTCGAACTTATCTATCGGGCAAAAACCATCCGCATCTATCGGACACCCTTTCAGCTCCAGCGTTACGCGCTGCGCCGGGGATTTCAGCGTCAGAACGTCTGCATTACGCAACTGCTGCGAGCTCTGATACACGTACTCGATTTTCATCAGATCACGATTTGCGTTGCTGTCATGCCAGCGCTGGAAGACAATCTTTCCGCCAATCGGCGTACGCTCGTTCTGGTCATGAAGCTGGTATGGTTTGAAATCCAGCGCGGTGAGCAGCGATGCGATGTTGGAGTCATGCCCCACCAGCACCGTTATTTTCGGCGCTTTCGCGCGTTCAGTAACCAGCGCATTATCAATATATTTCACCAGCGGTTTAGCCACGTTCTGCGCCACTTCTGGGGAGGTGAACAGGCTGTCCTGATAGCCGTTTTTCAGCTTCGACAGAACCTTCCACTGCTGATCGGATTTAATCTCCCCCCAGGCAACCTGGTCCATCGGGAAGCCTTCGTAATATTGCAGCGTGAAGGCATCAACCAGAGAGTTCCCTACTTTCAGCGGCCCCGAAACCCCAGGCTCTTGTTGGTATTTCGCGCTAAATGTATCTTTGGCATCGGTCAGGGAACACTGCTGTTTTTCTTTGCAGGACGGTGAGTCTTTGTAGTCAGTCATTTGCTCCAGCAACTGATAGCTGTCGTTGAGCTGCATTTTGCTGCGCTCTTTCTCCATTGCCTGCACGGCCTGCTGGCTGAAAGCGGCGGAATCATCAGTGATCACTGGGTTAAATGTGGGATCCATGGTGCCCATTTTGTCCTGATGATGGACCGGAACATCGCACCCCGGGAAAGCACCGGTGACAAAAAACTGCGCCGTAGCAACCGTACGCTGCAGGCTGTTAGCATAGGTATAAACCGTATCCGGTGCCGGACATTCTCCCGATTTCACCATCCCCTGTTCTGCCAGCCACTCTCGCATGTAGTGGCCCATATAGATTTCCAGCACACCGCCTTTGGTGGTGAGTTGTCCTCCGGGGACATCCCATTCTGGCCATTGTTTTGGGGTCGACTGCTCAAGGACGCTGCCATTGTTGGCTAAAGGTGCGCGTAAGTTATGCCGACTCATCATCAATACTTGCATAAGCTGATAGCCTTCCGGCGCGGTCTGCGCCTGCGCGGCGGCTGACAATAATACAGCGCCTGCCACGGCTGTGGCGATTAACGATTTATTCATCCCTACGACCTCTTGTTGTTATCAATCACAACAGAGTGTGACAGAAATATGACATATTTCCGGGAACGCTTTCGCAAAACGAACCATCTACCGTGTCGCTTTAACACCGAACTCGCTTTCGAGTTTGCGAATGCCAAGCGGAGTGAAGGTGACGCGTCGGCTATTGAGTTCCGTTTTTATCCAACGCAGGTCAGTCATCCAGCGTAGCAGCGATGCGCCAAGCTCGCCGCCGGGATGGAAACGTCGTTCGCTCCAGTCCAGACAACCGCAAGTTAGCTTCCGCCGGGATGAACCCGTCGCCAGGACAATCCCCATCCGGGCCAGCTTTTCCTGCCCAAGCGGCGTTAGCGTTTCACCATCCGGCGTTAACCACTGACGGGAAACCAGCGTGTCGAACAGCCTCACCGCCACCTCCCCGGCGAGATGATCGTAGCAGGTTCGTGCATGCCGTAAGCCTGGCGGCGTCGTGATTTTGCGGGGCGTTGATGTCGCCCACGCCACCCCCATCAAACGCTCCAGCAGTTCAGCAATATCGGAACCTGCAAGGCGAAAATAACGATGCCTGCCCTGCGCAAGCGCCACAACAAAGCGTTGTTCGCACAGACGCGCCAGATGCGCGCTGGCAGTCGACGCTGATACATCCGCCACAGCGCTAAGTTCGGTTGCGGTCCAGGCGCGGCCATCCATCAAGGCGCACAGCATACGCGAGCGCGATTTATCGGCCATAGCGGCCGCAGTGAGCGCCATTCGCGACTCCAGAGCGCCCTCTTCTTCACTTAACATCTCTGATGCCATAGCGACCTCTTTGCCCCTGAATGTCTGAAGTAACAATGCCATGATAGCGCCCCAAAGTCACCGCACCGGTCACGCCGCTCGCAACATCATCTCCATACCCAACCCAACCAGACAAAACAGAAAACAGCGTTTAAACACAACAGGAGAAATAACCCGTCGCACACGGGTTCCTAACCACTGACCAATCAGCGCAGGAACAATGGCCAACGCCGATAAGCTTAGCGACTGTACGGGCAGCGCATTGTGCCACCACAAACCAAGCGCCAATGCCAGGGTCGAAAACGTAAAAGAGATCCCGAGCGCCTGTACCAGTTCATCTTTCTCAAACCCCAATGACTGGATCCAGGGTACGGCGGGCATTACAAACACGCCGGTTCCGCCAGTCAATAAGCCGGTCACAAATCCAATGACGAGGGAAAACGATTTTTCATGCTGCGGAGCCACCGCGATTTTCTTTCCAGCCAGCGTCCAGATAGCGTAAGCCACCAACGCCACGCCGAGCGCAAACTGGGTACGGGTGGTGTCGCCACCGGTAATCCACGCGCTGGCAAGCAGTGTCGCTACCACCACCGTCAACAGCATTGGCCATAGTCGTCTGAGTAATTGACGCGTATTTCCGCCACCGCCAAACTGAAAAAGATTGCTAATCAGTGAAGGCAACAGCAGCATGGCTGCCGCGGCAACCGGCGAAATAAGCGACCCCAGGATCCCCATAGCCACGGTGGGCAATCCCATACCCGTAACGCCTTTCACCATCCCGGCGAGGACAAACGTGGCGGTAATCATCATCACCAGAGCGGATTCATACGCGTATACATTGGCCATTCTTTATTTTCCCACAAAAAAAGATAAGCCAGGTTAAACGCTAATATGAATACTTGCTTCGTCGGGTAACGAAATATGCCATCCGATTAATCGGAGATAATCACTTCACTGCGAATATTACGTGCAGAATATAAAGTTCCGTCTGTCAGGTACAATTGATGAAAGCGTGTATTATCTGGAATGTTGTGCAGAAGGGAACGTTCAGTATCAATGAACTCCCGTTGTATCCGATAATGAACCGCATCGTCAGTTTCAAAGGAAACGTATTCCCGTTTGGTATACGGTTTACTTTTTAATTTCACATATACAATGTACTGCACCGTACTGAATGTCAGTCCGGTTTTTGCTGCAATCTCTTTCAGATTTAATGGTTCAGAAGACGTATAGAGAGTTTGTACTTGCTCAATACGTTTTTGATTGTAGGCGGATACCCGCAGGCTGAGTTTCAGTCGATACGCCATATTGCGCACAACCGTAATATTGGTGCGAAGCATCAGTGCAATCTGCTCCGTCGTAAGAACACCTGCATTTTCATGCAGGACGGCCAGACTTTCTTTATTCCACCGGAATGCCATATAGCGTTTCTCTCTGTATCGCGTTCATCGGGCGGCCATGCGCGCAAACGTCGCATCTAACTCAGATGATTTCCGCATCCCCTGGTGTAATTCCAGCACGCGACCTTCCCTGTCAATCAACACAGAGGTTGGCGTACCGATGACCTGATAGCGCTCCTGGGAAATCTTAAGCTGATCGCGAAGTACCGGGTAAGAAACCTGATGTTTCGCCAGTAAGCCATCTATTTTAACCGTCGCCGGATCGGTATTCACTGCCACCACCACAACCTTATCACCCCACTTTTTACTTAGCGCTTCCAGCGCGTCCAATTCGGCAAGACAGCCACCGCAACTCGCCGACCAAAAGTTTAGATAAACAGCCTTTCCACGCCAGCGTTCAAGCCCGGCCTCTCCGCCCTGCAAGTCGAATGTTGCCAGCGCCGGGGCTTGCTGTCCAACCGCCAACTTCTCTTCCTTACATCCACTAATCAGAACCAAAGTGGCGAGAGTTAATATGTTAATCCAGCGCATTTTGATTAGCCTCCTCACCCAAATATTTGCCATGTTGCAGACGGATAATACGATCGGCAAACAACCCAAGCGCCGGGTTATGTGTCACCATCACAATCGTACGCCCCTGACGATGCAGATCTGTGAGTAGATCGAGCACCCGCTGTTCATTCTCTTCATCAAGGTTACCCGTGGGTTCATCGGCAAAAATTACCGGCGGTTCATTGACCAGAGCCCGGGCAATGCACACCCGTTGCTGTTCCCCTCCGGAAAGTTGACTCGGCAGGTGCGTTACCCGGTGTCCAAGCCCCACCTGTTCCAGAACCTTTCTGGCAGCAGCTTCATCCACAACGCTGTGGTAGTGCTGTGCCAACATGATATTCTCCAGCGCGGTTAAAAACGGGATCAGATGAAACTGCTGGAACACCAGCCCTATTTTTTCTGCGCGAAAACGGCGGCGCCCCTCTTCATCCAGTGCGGCAGCATCTATCCCATCTAAAAATACCTGACCTTCTGTTGCAGTATCCAGGCAAGTCAGAATATTCATCAGTGTCGTTTTCCCTGAACCTGAGGCGCCCATAATAGCGACAAACTCGCCCTGCACTATTTGCAGGTTGATATTATCTAAGGCGGTAACATCGCCGAACCGTTTATATAAATGGCGGGTTTCTATTGCCATTGACGGGGTCTGCATAACGGACATGGCGTTACTCTCCTTTCAACACTTTTGCGGGTTCGACGCTGACCGCACGACGGACCGGGACAATCGCCGCCAGAATGGCGACCAGTAAAGATAATGTCAGGGTGACCGGCAGCACTGGCCAGCGTAGTGAAATAGCGGCATTAAATACGGTCAGCCCAAGCAATTGGGCTAACACGTACCCTAATAACCACCCACAAACCACTGCTGCCAGCGCGATAATGCAGGTTTCCAGAAGGATTTGCCGGACAATATCGCCGTTGCTGGCTCCCAACGCTTTTTGCAGCGCAAACTCCCGGGCTCGCTCACCAACAATGGCCATCAACGTGGTATTCACACACAAAGATGACAGTGCAAGGATCACGACCGAAACCAGCCCCATTAAGCCTTTTATCTTATCCAGCACCTGTCCTTCTGAAGCAGAGACTTTCCGGATTGGGCGTATTTCCAGGTCCGGGTATTGAACCTGTAAACGGCTGGCAAAGTTTTCCACCTGGCCGACATCATTACTGACACTCATGAGTCCATGGCTGATTTTATCGGGCTGATGCAGCCACGCCTGCGCCACATCAAGACTCACAATCAACATGTTATCTGTCGCATCACCGGCTTCAACAATGCCTTTAATCTGTAAGTTTTTACGCTGATTGTGATCCACCAGAATAATGCTATCGCCCGGCTGGACATTAAGGCGCTCTGCCAGTTTGACGCCTATCATCGCATTGCGATCGTCGAAACTGACGCCAATCCAACTCCCTTGAACCTGCCAGTACGGCACCAGCTTTTGTAAGGATTCAAACCACACGCCGACAATCACCACCTTTTCCAGCTCGGTGCGCGCCATACCGTATAGCCATGGGCTGGCTCCATGAACCAGGCCTTGTGGCGCCTGATCTAAAATGGTCTGCAGCTCTTGCTGCGGCATACTGGAGCCATGGCTTGGCCCGATATAGAAATTTGCGCCAAAAGTTCGTAATTCCTCACTCATTTTGGTATTGATGTCGAACCACACCGCTGACAGCGCGGTCACAATGGTCGCCCCCACCATCAATGCGGCAAATACCACGCTAACCCGCTGAAAGCGCAGACGCAGCGCCCGCCATACCAGTAACCAGAGCATTGTCCGTTTAGCGGCCATACAGCACCTCCACAGGATACAGGCGGGCAATACGCCGAGCCGGGAACCAGGTGCCAATCAGGGCAATCAGGACCGCAATCACCAGTACACATGGCACCACAATCCAGGCAAAATTCAGTGGTGCAGCAAATAGCATCAAGCCAATCGCTTTCGCCATTCCCCAACCAGCTATACATCCCAATGCTCCCCCGGCCAGTCCACTGGAAGCGGCTTCAAGATAGAACAGCAGCATGATTTGCCATTGATGCGCGCCAAGCGCCTTCATCAGGCCGATCTCTTTAGCGCGTTCCATAATGGTGCTGGTCATCAGGGACGCAATTCCCATCGCCGAAGCCGCCAGTGCTGCGACGGTCACGACCGCCATCAGCAACTGAATTTTATCGATAACGACCCCTTCGGATGCAGCAACCTGCCACACTGGACGGACTTCTGCACCAGAAATAGCCTCCTCCAGTTGATGTGCAATGGACGAGACATAGGCCGTGCAGTACCAAAGGTCGTATTCTTCAGCATTCAATGCGTCAAGATTTTCACGCGCCCGGCGCGACAGCTCATTTTCCGGTACCGTCAGCGCCGAGACACGAATAGCCTGCACTTTACCGGGTAAACCAAGCAGCGCTTGCGCCGTGCGCAACGGCATAACCAGTTGGTTATCCTCATCCCCGCCGCTAGAGAGGATTCCGCTGACGGTCACGTTCAACGCTGTTTTACTGGTACGAATTACCAGTTGATCGCCTGGCTTCCAGCCCGTTTGTCGTGCCAACGCATGGCCAACCAATGTTTGAGGGACATCACCAACAGGCTCCTGTGGCCATTGGCCAGTAACCTGCCAGAACGGGCTTACCGTTTTCTGCCCCGTTTCAAACCCTTCTTCATCTGGAATATCCACCGGCTGACTGAAGAAGGTGCCAAGAATACGTATTTTTTTGCCGTCGATGTCGATATCACCGCCGAGCATAGGAGCAAAGCCGACAATGTTGTTACGCCAGAAAATATCCTTGATGTTTGGTAGTTCCACTTCATCCAGGAAATCCTGTTCTGAGAGTGGATTACTGTTTTCACTGAAAAGCGCAGGCAGTGCCGCCTGCCCGGCTGGTTCAATCAAAATATTGGCACCATAAGACTTCAGCTCTCTGGACATTTTATCGCCAATATCAATCGACACCGCCAGCAGTGCGGAGATCAGGCTGGAAGCAAGAAAGACGGTTACAATAGCCAGCCCCTTGCGCCGGAGATTGCGCCCCCAGGATTGTCGTAACATTCGCCACAACATTGTTACTCCTCCCTCAATTCGGCAGGAACGAACTGTTCCGGTGTTTTACGGAAGCGGTCGTAATTTGCCTCAGATGAGAAGAACCAGGTTTTGCCGCCATAGCTGTATTTGTAGTCAGCAGAGGTATTTGTCAACGTGGAGCCGTCAACCGGGTCGGTCACCTTGATGGTCATTACCGTCGAGAAATAATTCACGCCAGCAGCCAGTTCTTTACCCGGGATCACCAGCTCTTTCTCATCATTACGCCAGTTTTCAATCGGCACCGGATTGCAACCACCAGGTTTACCAATCGAAGGAATGAAAATGTGTACCCCGCAGGCCACGCAAATAACCTGATTCCCTTCCATCACGTAGCCCTGATCGCCACACAGCAAACAGGCATCAAAAACCACACCCAAACGCAACTTGTCGGGATAACGGTTAATCACGAAAAAACGTACAGCTTTACCATCATCTGCTACCCAGACAAAGCGGTGCAATTTGCCATCACGGAGTTGTTCTATTGGCAGATGAACCATGCCATCACTGGCAAGTTGTACCGGAATTGCCTCTGACAATTGCGGAGGCTGAGAGGCGACTTTTTCCCACCAAAGCTGTCCGGCGATCACGACCCCCGCACACCCTAACGCCACCAGCCAAAGACGAAACGCATTTCGACGATGCGCCAACGCCAGTCGATGTGCTATCGGCTCATCGGCTTCACGCGTCTGTCGGATAGCGCGAAGCAACGCCGGTATCCAACACAGCGCCAGAACAAGTAACAGAGCGGCCCCCAACCAGTTATACATCGCCGCGTTGTTTGTCACTTTGGCCACGAAGCTCAATAGCGATTTCGCCAGCGGCAGTACCTGCAGTTTCATTAATAACAGCAACAGATTGCCGCTTAAGGGCAGCCAAATCATTACCATCAGAATCAGGGTTAACGGCCAGTAAAGTCCACGAATCCGACGCAATAGCATGGCGCAAAGCACTCCCGCCAGGCAGAGAATCGCAAATGCCAATAGCATTGCCGTCAAATTCAACAGCAGATCGGTATTGAGTACATGGGTGCTGGTTAATCCGCCGAGATTAGGATCCAGTGCCCAGTGTCGGGCAGCGCCAAACACCAGAATCCCCTGCCACAGGTAGCGAATGCGGTTTGATACCCACCAGAAGCTCAACACAAACAACAGCGTAATCATCACTTCTGTACCGACCAGCAGTAATTGCACTGGCTGCGAACCACGGAGGGTGAGCCCCACCAACACACCAACGATTAAGCCTGTGAGTAAGGTCCAGACAAGTGGGCGCAAAGAAGGGGGATCGTTGCGACTCCAGAGACCCCCGGAGAGCAACGCAACGCAGAAAAAAACCTGTAGTGTCGTGACAAAAAAATAACTCATAACATCGACTCTGTACGGCGGATTGAATGATGTAACTATCCAGATATATCGATAATTTAGAGCCTGCCCATCAGAGGGAATAGTTTGCAGTCAGGTGGGATGTGGGCAGCGCAAAACAAATCATAGGTACACCTCGTACATAGGATTGGGAGCACTGCCCGGCCCAACATGGCAAATAAAGCAGCCTGATGGAAAAAGCGCTTAGTTCAGGCCGACGTATTTAAATTCATAGCTCACATCAAATGGTTTCCACCAGCGGCCAACGCCTGTTTCACTGTCTGTATGACGATGCATTCCCGCTTTTGACGGCGGCTCGATGTGGTAGGTCACTTTATAGTTACCCACCCCCATCATCTTGATGTTAGCGCCGTAATGAGGGCCATCGCTGGCGACCATCGGCATGAAAGTACCTTCTTGTTTTTCACCTGTATCACTGTTAATTAAGGTGTAACTGATGGTCAGATAAGGGATCCACTCGCCTGCGCCAAAACCATTTTTACTGCCTTCTACTGCATGAATATCCGCCTCAAGGTGAATATCGGCTTTTGCTGCCGGTAACCCCATGCCGCGCGGTTCCATATCGATTGGCTGCAGATACACAGCGGCCAGTTCCATCTCATTCATGGTGACAGGCTCGCCCGCCGGATACTCCTTAAAGGCAAACGCGGCCGGAGCAGTGAAAATACCCGCCATCACTGCACTGGCAATCAGGGTTTTCTTCATGGTCATCAGACATATCCTCTCGTCTTAAATAACAGCTATAGATTATTTTTTATCGTTTCCCCTGGAACAGAGCTTTTCCGCCGCATCACCCACAGCGCCACCAGCGCCGCAAGCAGTAATACAATCTGCGGTAATAACGTTTCCACGTAGGGATAAATTCCCAACCAGCTGATTTCAGGCATGCCGTTAATCAACGTTGGCTGGAACAGTTTGCCTTCCACCAGTTCCAGAACCCCTTTGCCCGCAAATACAAAAGCCATCAGGTACATAAAACTGCCGGTAAACATAAAGAATGGCTTCAACGGCAGACGTACGACCGAGTAGCGCATGAGGAGCCAGGCGGCCAGCAGGACAACACAGCCGATAACAAAACCTGCTGCAATCGCCATATGGCCAGAAATATCATTCGCGTCCCCGACCAGGGCATAGTAAAACAGCACCGTCTCCGCCCCTTCACGGTAAACAGCCAGGAAGCTTGTCAGCCAGAGTCCAACCAGTGAACCGCGGGAAAGTGAGTGAGACAGCTTTCCTTCCAGCCAGGCTTTCCAATGGCGTGCCTCGACTTTTGACAGTAACCAGTAGCTCATAAAGAACAGCATAACGACGGCAATCAGCATCGTTACGCCTTCCAGCAATTCACGACTGGCACCGGAATTAGTGAACAGGAGCTGGAATATCGCAGCGGTAATGACGCTTGCGATTAGTGCGACAACCACCGACTGGCGAATCAGCGGCAACTTATCCTGGTGATTGTTTTTCACCATATAAGCTACGATGGCCGCCACGATAAGCAGTGCCTCCAGACCTTCGCGGACAATGATCATCAGGCTATAGAGCAGCAGACTCCACTGGGTCTCTTCTCCTTCCCCCAACATCGCCACCGCTTTTTGTAAGTCCTGCTCCAGCGCGCTGGCTTCGGCGTTGAGTCTTTCCACTGGCTGACCAGCTTTCATCAGACTAACCAGACGCGTAAAGTAAGCCTCCAGCGAGGTCTTAAACGCCAAATCGCGAGAACCAATCTTGTTTTCCATACCGCTGGCTTCAAAGCGGTCAAAATAACTATCTTGAACATCCAGAATGGCATTCTTCGCATCGCCCTGCTGATAGCGGGCAATCGCGTCCTGAATACTTTGATGGATACCTAAAGACACGGCAGTCCAGTCTGCGCGAGCTTTGTCATCCTCAGCCACTGGAGCACTTCCCGTATTTTGTTCCGCTGTAACCTGCTGTTCGTCACGGGTAGTGGGCAGACCTGGCAGAAGATCCTCAATATCCTGTAACAAAGTAGTGACCTGATATGAAACATCATTCAGGCGATCCGGCTGCGCGGTGAGCGCAATCAGCGCAGAAAATTGCTGATTGATCGCAGCTGCGTCTTTTGCCGATCGATTCTGTCTGACCGACATTTCCATCTCTGAGTTTTTGAAACCCTGATAGTGAGCTTGCTGGACGTTCTGGCTGGCTACGCTTAAATTCCCAGCCTGATAGTTATTTACCGCCTGGGCCAGCAAATCGTCGATAATGCGAAAACTCTCTTGCCAGTGTACGGCGATATCCGTTCTGGAAAACGCATTGTGCTGCTCTTCGGCAACCAGACGATGCCCGCCATCTAACACGGGTTCAACTTCACGCAACGAAGCTTTAAGCCAGTCAATTTTGGCCTGCACGTCTGAGAAAGATTTTTTTTCGCCAATCATGCGTCGGATCTCACCAAAAGCGCTTTCCATCTCATAACTTTTGCTGGCGGAAATGTTGATTCGAATAGGACCTTCAAGGTTTTCAAATACCTCAAAGTAGGCCATTTGCACCGTGCGTCGCGCCTCATCTGTTTGCTGTTGAGAGTAAAGTTCTGCCGTTTTATCAAGACGTTGCTCAATATCCTCAATAAACGGCGCATAGTTTGTAGCAGCCCATACGTGAAGGCTTACAAACAAGCTACAGAAAGTGGTCAGCAGGAAAAAACTGAACTTACGCACGGCACGCATCCCGTAAAATACAAATGATAATTATTATCATTACCGATTTTTGATTGTGCTGTACATGACCTGGATCATAAAAATGTCAACAGGTGACAAGTTATGTAAATTTATTTCATGAAAATGTGATGAATACAGAATTGAGACAGTCTGGATTTATTGATGCAGACGTTAAGACAGGAGTATTTATAGACTCTAAGGAATAGAACTCGCCCAATACTCGCTGACGCAAATGAAGTCGACAGCGAGCATGAGGACAAATATTATTTAATACAAAAAATAATTAGGGCGCTATTATATCAGGATCACGAGTAATCCGTTGCAGAAAACGGCCATAGCCCTGCTCACCTGTCCAGTAGTTGATACTGTTCTCTACCCCCATCGATGTCAGAGTTGCACCAGAAATACCATCTACCGTATATTCATCGATATTTCCCGATTTTTCCTGAGTTATTCTCAGCACTGGCTTCCCGTTATTATCAACCACTTTTTTACCCGGCCACTGCTTACGCCAGCTCTCATCTTCCACTCTGGCACCCAAAAATGGAGTTTCCCGCTGTTGGTAGTAATACAGGTTTTTAACCGTACGTCCGTCTGGGTCAAGGACCAGAAAGGCATGCATCATCGACTTCGCGCCCTTACCGAAAATGGGTAGTATAATTTGTTGAATTTTATTGTTTTTATTCTTGACCAGATAAACATCTGCAATTGCACAGCGCTGATAAATCTTCGCGGGATCATGTTCCGGAGCGAGCTTTTTACATTCCTGCGTCACGGCATCGTCTGCCACCCATTCACCAGAATCCAGATTTACCTTACGCGACAAAATATAACGTTGAAATAAATTTTTTATTGTTTTTTCATCCTGCACGTCTGATTTCAGCAGACCCGCGGCATGCAGAATAGCAGCATGTTTCTCTTCACTGGTTGGTTCAGTTAGTTCCCCCTGATACATCATAAAAAAGGCAATAGCAGCAATAAAAATAAGGACACAAAACACCATCATTGATGCAACAATAATTTTACCCTTGCCCATTATTCTATAATCCCTGTAAGAAATAAGATATTTAAAACACCATCAGATATGCCATTACCTTTGTAGATTTGCAACTACAGAAAAAATCAAAAATATATAGCCATTAGTATATGGTTTAGGGATTTAATATCAGAACAACCTGTTTTTATTACCTTTTTATCGTAAGAAAATGCCGGGTTCCCCCGGCATAAATATCAGAACGTTGTTGCCCACCACAGCCGAAGTTTCATGCCCCAGTAGCTGGTCCAGCCGCTGGTTGTTGATACCACCCGGCCCTGGGACATCACCACCAACGTGGGCGTAACGCTGATCGCCCAACTACGGGAGATTGCCCCGTTAGCATCATTGATGACCGGAAAGTCCACGCCTTTACGCGACAGCCAGTGCGAGACTTCCGCTTCACTCCCGGAGCGTAGCGCAATGGTCATCACGTTTTGCCCTTCCGAGCGCAGCCTGGCGACTTCCGGCGTCGTGAAGCGGCATACGCCGCACCAGCTTGCCCAGAAATAAAGCAGCACCGGCTCGTCTTTGCTGAGTGCTGCCAGCGTGACGGTTTCACCATCCAGCGTTTGTAAAGGCGTGCTGTCAAAAGAGGCAGGTAGCTGCGGCGCGCGCCAGGCATCCATCAGCAGCATCACCCCCGCTAACAGCGCCAGTAAGATCAGTCCTTCGCGCAGCCAGCGGCGCAATTTACTGAGCATTGGCCGCCGCCAGTTTTTCTTTTACCACTTCCTCAAGGGTTTCCCACGGCACCGCACCAGGAATAAGTTCATCACCAATAATCGTTGCGGGGGTTCCCTGCACTCCCACCAGTCTCGCCAGTTGCAGGTTAGTGCTCAGCGTTTCAGCACTTTGGGCGTCCAGCGTAACCGGACTGGCCCCCGATTTTTCCTGCGCCTGTTTAATACTGACGTCGGTATGATACCCCTTCTTCTGCATCAGTTTTTCATGTAGCGCCAGAAACTGCTGCGGATGCTGATGCCAGGTGGTCAGCACGGTCCGCGCCGCCAGTTCCGAACTTTCCCCTTTAAACGGCAGCGGTTTAATCACCACCGCCACATCGGGATATTTCTGCACTATTTTTTCCAGCATGGGATCTAACTGTTTACAGTATGGACAGTTGTAATCAGTGAAGTTTATCAGGGTCAGTTTCGCCTGCCTGGCGCCAATCCGCGGGCTATTGGGATCGTTAAACAGGGCTTCCTGAATTAATGCTTCAATTTGCTTTTCCTGTTCCGGGGTAAACGGTGCAGGCTCTTTCGCTACGCTGACGGCTGAAAACAGGGTTAACAGCAGAACAATCATCATCTTCATGGGGTGACTCCTTTGGCATCGTTCAACATTTGCAGTACCGCATCGCGGGTTAACAACGTGGGCAACGCCTGACCTTCCGGCAGACCGGGGCCATAAATTTGGTTATACGGCACAGCAACCTGGCCGCGTTTTTTCAGAAATTCGGTGATAGCTTCAGATGGCAGCGTCCAGTCGCCGCGTAACGCCACCACGTCCGGCTGTTGCAAAGCGGCCTGGACGTCATCTTTATGCAATACGTTGTATTTATTTACTTTACAGGTGATGCACCAGTCAGCAGTGACGTCAATGAATACACGCTTATGTTGCGCCAGCGCATCCTCAATCGCCTGCTCGCTGAGCGGTTGCCAGTTCACGCTTTCTTTCGCGCTACCTTGTCCACCAAGCCCTATATGTGGGAGCAGCAACGTCGCAAGCCAGATAGCCGACCCCAGCATCATCATGCCGAGAAGACGCCGCAAAATATTCATCCAGCGTCCTGGACGCGGCAAACGCAGCGCCAGACCGGGACGCAGAGCCACCAGCAGCCACGGCAAGCTCATCCCCAGCCCAAGGGCGAAAAATAGCCCCCACAATGTCGGCAGCGAAGCGGTCAATGCCACCGCCACCGCCGTGCCCAGAAACGGGGCGCTGCACGGCGTAGCAAGCAAAGTCGCAAATGCGCCTTGCCAGAAATGTCCCGACAAACCATTGCCGCCGTGAGTCGCCAGCGTGGTGGTCATCGCCGACGGCAGACGGAATTCGAACCACCCGAACAAGCTGGCGCTGAACGTCAGCATCACCAACACCATGACGCCAATAAACCACGGATTCTGAAACTGAATCCCCCAGCCAAGTGCCTGATTAGTTAAACGCAGCACCGTCATCAATAGCGCCAGGGCCATAAACGAGACCAGAATTCCGGCTACCGATGCGAGGAACTGACGGCGGATCTGGTGACGTTTTTTTTCCTCGACCAGCAAAATAGAGCCCAGCTTCATACCCAGAACCGGTAACACACAGGGCATCAGATTGAGGATTAAGCCGCCCAACAGCGCCATTAGCACCACCTGCCACAACGGGAGCGAGGCGTTTTCAATAACCGGGGCTTCGCCAATCACAAGACGACTTTCCTGGGCAACGCCGTTATCTGCCAGCACCAGCGTGACCGACTTCCCGCGTAAATCCGGCGCGCCTTCCCCCCAACCATCATGAACAGGTACCGTGGCGCGTAACGTCTCTCCTGCAACGTGAATTTGCGGCATGCCAAAATCCGCATCATTAACGGCGTCCAGATATAGCCCTGGTGCATTCCAGCCTCCCGCGCGGTGAGCCTCGACGACCAACTCTCCGGCCCTCGCTCCGGCGTGCAGAGTATCGGTCAGACCGCTGGCAAGCGGGATCTGCCCCATCGCCTGAGCATAGTCATGCGCAAAAGTCGGATCCTGAGCTGTGGGCGTCACGGAAAAAGGAAAATCCGTCAACAGGCAAACGTTGCTACAGGTGGATAGCGTCAAAACGCCACTAAGCGTGGCCGGCGATCTACCGCGCACAACCATCGGGAACGTCACCTTATCGTGATAACCCTGGGTAGAGATATTGGCGACCTCAAAGCGCGCAGGGGTTGGCCAAAACCAGTCGACCGTTGGCATTTCGTCTTTCCAGGCGATAGCAGGCGCGACGCCGCCCTCGCCCGGCGAACGCCAGTAGGTTTTCCAGCCGTCCTCCAGTTTGACATCCAGTAACAGACGCGTTTCACCGCCTGTGGACGTATCTGCGCGTAGCCGCACGCTGGCGTGATCGTTATCGGGTGAACGTAGCCAGCCGGGTTGAACCGCCCAGGATACGGGCAGCCATAGCAATAACAGACAGAGCAGCGCCTGTCTGAAAACAGTCATCATAGTTTTTCTCCGTGAATAATTATTTAACAGTCAGCAACGGCTGTTCTGTCATTCACGGAAGACGCAAAATCGCAGATGTACCCTGAGAGTGGGCGGCGAGATGGCTCGCGGAGGGAAAAAAGGCAAACGAAACGCCCGCACTGGCGCCAACAGCGACAGCAGCAGACACAGAACCAGAATAGCGCCTTCAAACAGTACAGGAGGCGCGGCCAGTAATGACTTTGCGCTCAGTTCACAAGGGGTAACGGGTGAAGTCTCGTCGGTCTGCGCTTGTGCGCTGACAACAACGCTTGTGGCAACGGTGTCCATTTGCAACGCGTGCAGGCCCGCCATGCGTTGTGCGGTACAAACCATCACCACAACACATGCCAGACAGAGGAACCACCATCCCATCCGTTGACGTTTCGCCATTACACCCTCGCTAATTGATGCGAGTTATCTTAACCACTCGCCGGGTTTTGGCAACCTTTCCGCTGTAAAGTTATGTCCTGCTATCTGCTGGGTATACCGCGATTTTAATCAGATTGAGGTCGGGCTCCCTGACATAAACCGAGCGAATGGGTCCCGTCGCACCGTTTTGTCTGACAGTTGCCCTATTCGTTCACGCGCGACAAGAGAAAGAAAATTGTAGAGGACGTTGGCAGAACATAGCGCATCGTCTTGCAGCTCACCTTTATAAACGAAATGAGAATTAATCATATTTTTATGTTTGGTTATTACAATATAACATTGCCGAAATAAACGAGGAAATATCACGGAAGTTATCATTCGCTATTTACGAAGAGTGCCAAAAGATATTTCCGTGACACTACATAAATAACGTCCCAACACGTATTACTGCGTAAATGAAAGTAAGTGTCAGCGCATTTTAATGGGATTATCGTATTATAGACTGACGCAGTGCATGGCGTATTCATTAGCAGTTAATTTGTTTATTAAATGTTATTTAGAGTATATGGAAATGAAAAAATATTTATTACCCCTGATTGGGTTACTTTTTACAGTTAGCGCTCAGGCAGCATCATTTACCGACGGCAAAGAGTATATCTCGCTGGAAAAACCCGTCGTTTCAGCCCCGGCGGCGCTGAAGTTTTTCTCATTCTATTGCCCTTCCTGTTATCAGTACGATGAAGTTTTTGAAATCACTGATAACGTAAAAAAAGTCTTGCCTGCTGATGTCAAACTCACGGAATACCACGTCGACTTTTTAGGCCCTCTGGGGCAGGACATGACGCACGCCTGGTCCGTCGCCATGCTGTTGAACGTACAAGATAAAGTTAAACCGATGCTTTTTGATGCTGTTCAGAAAAAACAAACCATTAAAACAGCGGACGATATTCGTAATGTATTTATCAGCGCAGGCGTCAGCGCCAGTGATTATGATGCCGCATGGAATAGTTTTGCTGTGAAATCATTGACTGCCAAACAGCAAGAAATGGCTAAAGCGGTAGATTTAACCGGCGTACCCGCCATTTTTATCAACGGTAAATATATGATCAATCCGAAAGGACTGAAATCTGATGATCTTAACGCGTTCGTGCAAAACTATGCTGATACGGTCCGCTTCCTGATAACCAAATCCTGATGTTCAGCTAATCTCACTATTCGCACCACACAACAGACGCCATAACGTCAAAAGCGCTGTTGGTGGTGCGCAACCGCATCGTTTATAGCAATATCCCTCCTTCACGGTTGGCATTCGCCGTTATCAGGATTACCCTAAACTAAGCGGTGATACCAGTTGTCACGGTTCACCTTCTGCAAGTGTTGATTTACACGAGAGAACGCTATGGAATTAAAGGATTATTACGCCATTATGGGCGTGAAACCGACAGACGATCTCAAGACAATCAAGACCGCCTATCGTCGACTCGCCCGTAAATACCATCCTGATGTCAGTAAAGAGACTGACGCGGAGGCCCGGTTTAAAGAGGTTGCTGAAGCCTGGGAAGTACTGAGTGATGAGCAGCGACGCGCCGAGTACGACCAGCTGTGGCAGCACCGCAACGATCCACAGTTCAGTCGTCAATTCCAGCAAGGAGAGAATCAAAGCTACAGCGCCGAAGATTTCGACGATATCTTCTCTTCCATTTTTGGTCAGCGTGCGCACCAGTCGCGCCAGCGCCCTGCCAGCCGCGGGCACGACATCGAAATTGAAGTTGCCGTATTCCTCGAAGAAACGCTTACTGAGCATAGCCGAACGATCAGTTACAACCTGCCGGTCTACAATGCATTCGGCATGGTTGAACGTGAAATTCCCAAAACACTGAATGTGAAAATTCCGGCTGGCGTCGGTAACGGTCAGCGTATCCGTCTGAAAGGCCAGGGCACCCCCGGCGAAAACGGTGGGCCGAACGGTGATTTGTGGCTGGTGATTCATATTGCGCCGCATCCACTGTTCGATATCGTTAATCAGGATCTGGAAGTGGTCGTTCCCCTGGCACCATGGGAAGCCGCGTTAGGGGCGAAAGTCACCGTTCCGACGCTAAAAGAGAGCATCCTGCTGACCATTCCCGCGGGAAGCCAGGCCGGACAGCGACTACGCATTAAGGGCAAGGGTCTGGTAAGTAAAAAACATACCGGCGATTTGTATGCGGTGATCAAAATAGTCATGCCGCCGAAACCTGACGATGCCAGCGCCGCCCTGTGGCAACAGCTGGCGGATGCACATAAGACCTTTGATCCGCGCAAAGAGTGGGGGAAAGCATAATGGCTAACGTCACCGTCACCTTTACCATTACCGAATTTTGTCTGTACACCGGTGTATCAGAAGAGGAGCTCCATGAGATTGTCGGCTTAGGGGTAATTGAGCCTCATGAAGACAAGACGTTTGACGACCATGCGCTGACCGTAATGCGTCGCGCGGTGCGCCTGCGTCAGGAGCTGGAACTTGACTGGCCGGGAATTGCCGTTGCGCTAACGTTGCTGGATGAGAATGCACATTTACGACAGGAAAACCGCCTGCTGCGCCAGCGGCTGTCTCGCTTTATCAGCCATCCTTAGTGTGACAGGGCCAGCAGCGTGCTGGTCCTTTTATTATCTCCAACCCGCTCTTAATGACATTGCTCAGCAGATGGCATACAGTCAGCGATAGGAATTTTCTCAAACAATAAGACGTTGAGCCATGCAGCTTAAGCCCCTCACTAAAGGTCGTTTTCACAATATCTGGCAACAGGATGATGCCTTAATTGAGAAGATATTTCAGGAGCTACTCTCTGAAACGCAGATTATCCAGGAAGATGAGTATCTATACCGTCAGGGACAGGTAGTCGATCGACTGATTATGGTGCAATCAGGGCGAATTTCTCTACGGTATAGCGCGGAGAATGGTCGCCGTTTTCAGTTGGGCGCAATGGAATGTGATGAGCAATTGTTTGGTGAAATGGAGTTTTTTACCGGGTATCGCTGCCAGCTTGACATCGTAGCTGAAGAACCGCTTACCGTGGCGGTGTGCACCTGTGATCGTCTGGAAGAAGCGCTGAACCAGCATCCCAGGCTGGCGATATTTTTCGCCAGCGCAATGGCCGTTGATTATCAGGATATGCTAGAAATCTTCCTGCACCGGATGCTCTACCCTATCGTTCATAACGTGGCGTATGACCTGTATCGCCAGCATCAGAACAAGCAGCCAATGGATGGTTTTGATAAAAAATACCAGGAAGCTGAGCGATTCGGCACCACTGACCGGGTTTATCGGCGGGCAGTTAAAGCGCTGACGGATGCCGGGCTGGTAACGCGTACGAAGCAAGGACTGGAAATTAAGGATCTGGATGGGCTGCGTAAATTTCTCGGCAACGACATCATTGACTGACACACCAACTCTCGCAAACAGAGCATTGGTGTGTCATTTCGGTGCAATCAGAACTTGTAGGTGAGGTTGAAATAGTGGCCTAGCCCGGTGGTACGCCCTGCTCCGCCGTGGTTTTCCATCAGTGCCATGTTGCGGAAGTACTTCAAGCCATAACCTACCGCATAATGCTCTGAATGCCAGTAGATGCCGTTATACCATTCAATCGCGTTATTGCTGTATAACGGTTGATTAGCAATCTTATTAGCGGCGAACTGGTAGTCAAAGTAACCCTGATAGTTCAAGTAACTGCCGTTGGAAAAGGTATAGAACGGCGTCGACCAGTTGGTCGAGAACATGTAGCCATCCCACTTGCCTTCGTTATCCGCACCGTAGTTTTCACGAACATAGTGCGCATAGATGTTCATTCCCACCAGACCAAACCACGGCACCTTAACATCCGTGCCCAGACCGACGTAATGCTCAAATAATTCCCGGTCACCAATGTTATTTACCGTTGCGATATAGAATTCATTAAACGGACCAACGGATAAATCTTTATTAAAAATGGCGTCCAGGGAAAAACGCGGAGATATCTTGGCAAAAAAGTTATCACCACCATGACGATCGTCCTGCTCGCGATCCAAAATATCAAAGAAATCCACATAACCGTACAGATCGATAATTCCGGAACGCGCGCCAAACTCCAGTTCCAGATAGGTGTCATTACGAATGCCATAAGGCACTTTCGCATCCACACTTTGCATTAAGTTCATCTGCATCCAGTTAAAATCATTTTTGCGGATGTTGCCATCGGTATAATCAGCCGCAAGCGCTTGCGTACAGCACATCGCAATTACCGCACCCAGAACTGTTTTTTTCATCATTGATTTATTTTTCTTCAGCATTTTCAATTCCTTTGAGCAAGGTTGAGTGTCGCCCCACCAAATAAATGGCGTGACGACTGGCTATCTAATTAAAAAGGTAAGCGTTATTACTGTGTTTAATTACGTTTAAGTTTCAATGTACCCATCAACATGATAAAGATGATTAAATACAACACCGGTATTGCGTACATAATTTTCTGTAATCCCATAGTTTTTTCCATTAGCGCACTGATCGCCGGACTAAACATCGCCCCGGCACTGCCGCTAATTAAAATATAAGATACGTTCTGGCTACTCGCGCGCTTCACGAAAGAAACACCGTAGGCAATAAAGGAGTTATACAATGCTGCGCAGACAAATCCGTAACTGTAAGCCAGATAATCAAGCCCGGAGATTTTTTCCTTCGTGACAATAATGGTTGTAATTACGCAAGCCAGCAGAATAATACTTAGCAGGAAATAATGTATTTTCACTCGGGAAACAATAACGGTTGAGACTAACGCGCCGACCAGCGCAGCCCCCCAATATTGCGTAATAATATTTCCTGCTTCTTCAAAGGGAATACCAAATTTGTTCTTCACAAACAATGGTGCCCAGGTCAGGAAGGTATACAGCGCCAGCATGCCTAAAAACAGACCTATACCGCCGCTGATAATCCCTGGGTTCCACTCCGATTTCGCCACGTCCGCGCTATCCGCTGCAGGAGCCGTTTCACAGGCGGAAAAACGGGTGAGAGCCACAACGCCCAGCGTGAGTAGAGCCACCATACCTACGCTCAGATAGCTATAACTCCACGACATATTGTGCGTCAGGGCGAAGGTAGTGATCAGCGGAAAAACTACGCCCGCAACGTTAAAGGTGGCATCCTGCACCACCAGCATCGTACTTTGAATGCGATCCTGCCAAACTGATACCACGATCGTTCCCGCTACGCACAGACCAATCCCGCCGCAGAAACCCACCAGGGTCATGGCGACCATCACCGGCCATAATCCTGGGCTTAAGTGCATTGCCAGAGCGCAGAGGAACACTATCGAATAGATAATGAACGTCATACGCTTAACACCGATTTTCTCAATCAAGAAAAAGGCGGCGACGGTTCCGGCTAATGCTCCACCGTTAAGCAACGAAAATATCGAAGCAACGGTATTCACATCGGCACTGTAGCGTAGTGCAATCGGTTCAATCAGCATGCCAAACTGACTGGCAAACCCCGCCATAATAAAATTTGCCAGAAAACTAATCAGCGTAAGTGCTATTTTATTCTTCATATAATGCCATCTCTGATTGGTTCATCTAAATGCTGATGCTAAGCCGTAACAGCTGTATTTAGCGCCAGCTCTATCATATTTTTAAACGTTAACTGCCGTTCTTCTGCCGTCGTTTCTTCTCCTGTCAGGCAATGATCGGATACGGTTAATATAGCCAACGCTTCAATATTAAACTGATGCGCTAAAGCGTATAACCCTGCCACTTCCATATCCACACCCAGCACACCAAACTTTTCCAGTGCCGGTATTAAATTTTCGTCAGGATCGTAATAAAGATCACCACTGAAGACATTGCCGACTTTAATATCGATGCCAGCCTTCTGTGCCAATGTCCACGCCTGCTGCAATAATGGAAAATGAGCAGATGCCGCCATTGCGTAGCCCGCGCTACGTTTTAAATTCGTGACAGAATCGGTTCCAGCGGCGACGGCAAGAATAATATCTCGCATTTTGACATGATGTTGTGTTGCCCCCAGGCTACCAACACGAATAATTCTCTGCACACCAAAATCATGTACCAGCTCATGGGCATAAAGCGTCATTGAAGGAATGCCCATTCCGTGTCCCATCACCGAAACAGGTTGCCCAAAATATAAACCGGTATAGCCCAGCATATTGCGTACATTGGTGACTTCGCGGTAATCAATAAGATAATTTTCGGCAATAAACTTAGCACGGAGCGGATCGCCCGGCATAATTACGGTTGGCGCAAAATCACCCGCTTTGGCATTAATATGTGCAGTCATAACAATTCCTGAATTATGGGTATTGAAGATATGCAGGGATTGTAACCAGACGTTTGCAGAGGATTGAGGACAAAAGTCCTGCTCAGAGGATCGGCCTCTCAATTTTGAGAGTTAGTGGTGCAGGTAAGAGGAAAACGGCATCCCCGCCGCGCAGACAGGGAAAACGCCGGGGCTGTCAGAAGTTATCCTTCTGCCCGAACAACAGTACGGTGTAACGCGTATTCACTTTGCCGCTACACTTACCATCTGGTGCGAAATAGCGATCGTTCCGATACTGGCGCTCGGTGGTGTCGCCAAACGAGTCGCCACGAAAGGTAAAGGCAGTGGAGTCAAACTCTCCGGCAGCAGCCTGCCTGCCCCCTTGCCTCTTCCCAGGATACTTTGTGGTTAACGCCAGCGACAGTCCGTGCTCGTCGGCACAGAAAGTTTTGTCGCATAACACACCCGGTGCCGGGCTGCCTGGTCCGATCGTTGCTGCGTATGCTGTCAATGGTAAGACGCTCAACGCCAACAATCGCATAGTAAACTAAAGAGTTGTGAATGTTTCGGTAAGATTGAATTTTTTATATATCTTTTGTTGAATACTACCATTTGATATCAACTTATTCATTTCAGTGACGAAATTTATGATATCGTCGCATTTGCTGTTATCAGGCAAATCGGTGTAATTATAGTTCCACCATTTTATTTTTAACAACTCTTCGATAATACCTGACTCAAATCTGTATTTGATAATTTTTGCTGGAACCCCTGCGACAATAGCATATGGAGGCACATCTTTAGTAACCACAGAATTTGCAGCAACAACAGCGCCATCGCCAATTGAAATCCCCCCCTTTAAAACAACATCATTACCAATCCAGACATCATTGCCAATCGTTAAATCCTTAGGTTTTGTGATAAATGGTTTCAACGTCCAGTTTTGTCCAAACTCGCTGGCAGCATATTTATCAAACTCGCCATTATAAGTAAGCATATGAGTAGTAAAACGATTCATTGGATGGTTCCCACCCATGATTTTTACATTTGATGCAATGCTACAAAATCTGCCGATTCGTACATTACCCGGCAATTGACAGGTTGGAAATGAAAATGCGCCTACGCTGGAAAAACTTTTTACTGGCATTGTTGAATATTGCTCAACAATAACATCAGCTTCAATTCTAATTTTGTCACCTTTAGATAATAGTAGCAAATTCCTTTCTTTATAAACTTTCTTCCCCCTGTGATTTAAAAAGATATTGTTATCCATGCAAAACTCATAATGTTTTCTGGTCCATCTAAAAACAAAAGTATCATTTGCATCTTCTGAAAAATTATAGAGTCTGGCTTTCATATTGTCATTATCTGCTTTTACTTAAGAATGTAAGATTAGATTAAAGATACTCTAAACCCTAACCTTAATCAACTATAACAACATGAAATAGTTAACATTATAAATTCGCTTGCAAGGATATTTTATTGTTAGCACATAGTTGTTAATATATGTTCTGTAGTATTTTATTTAGAATTTTAATATAGACATGCACTGAAAAGTCGCTTTCAGAAGAAAATGTAAGAGGTTTCCAATAAGAGCCAGATGTATGATATATGAGAATTCTGCGAGTTATATTTTTAAATAGCGCAGGGAAAGCGTTATGCCGCAAAAAAAGCGCCCATATTTTCAGAGCCTTGAAGGCGTATGATCCGTCTGCGGCGATATCGCACTTTCCACGTTTCTGGAGCGCGGACCTTCACCGGACTAAAGCACACCGGCCTTCTGGCGTGCGGTGAAAAAGGTCAGTATCCCGGCGCAAAAGAGCAGTACGCTGCTCATGGCAAACGCGCTCTGCCAGCCGAGGTGGTCAAACACGATGCCTCCTGCCGTTGACCCAAGGGCGATTGAGAGCTGAATCACCGCGCCCATTAGCCCGCCTCCGGCTTCCGCGTTGTCGGGCAGCGTACGCGCAATCCATGCCCACCACCCGGTTGGCGCGGCGGTTGCCAGCATGCCCCAGAGGCCTAACAGCAGAGAAACCGTCCAGACGTGATGCCCGGTAAGCATCAGACTGATGGCAATAACGGCCATCAGTCCGGGTATGGTCATCAGCGTGGGATAGAATTTTCGGTTAAGAAACGTCGAGACAGCCAGCGTGCCAATAAAACCGGCCACGCCGATAACCAGTAAAATCAACGACAAACCTGAAGAGTCAACCCGCGTCACCGACTCCAGGAACGGGCGTACATAGGTAAATAACGCAAACTGGCCCATAAAGAACAGGCCACAAGCCAGCATGCCAACCGCAACTCTGCGGCGACTAAGTAAATGGAATACAGCGCCACGTGGCGTGCGGATTTTATGAGCATCCATACTGGGCAGGCTGACGCACTGCCAGATAAAGGCGACAACCGCGATGGGGACCAGGCACAAGAAAGCGCCTCGCCATCCGACCGTGGCCCCAAGATAGCTTCCCAGCGGAGCTGCCACAACCGTCGCCAGCGCATTACCGCCGTTGAAAATCGCCAGCGCACGCGTGACCTGATGCTGCGGCACCAGACGAATCGCCGTTGCCGCAGACATCGACCAGAATCCGCCAATGGCCACACCAATCATCGCACGACCGACCATATACACCAGATAACTGGAAGCCAGCGCAATAATAAGCCCCGACACAGCCATCAGAATCGTCATCCCCAGCAGCAGGGACTTACGATTCGCATTTCCGGCAAGCGTCGAAAGCGTCAGGCTGGTCAGGACCGCCAGCGCGCCGGAGATGGCAATCCCCTGCCCTGCCAGCCCCTCCGTCACGCCTAAATCGCGGGCAATCGGCGTGAGCAGGCTGACGGGCATAAATTCAGAAGCAATCAGCACAAACACGCACAGGGTCATGGCAAAAATACCGCCCCAGTATGCGCGCTGATGATGAGATGATGGTGTTTGGTTTAGCGTCGACATAGTGAAATTTCACGAAGATCAGGATAAAAGCCACCCGCCAGAGGCCGGTGGCTTTGCATCAATTCAGGAGAGGGTTTATTTCAGTTTGGTCTGGAAAAATTGTTCGAACTTCGCGAAAGGTATTTTTCCGGCCACGTTATCGTAGAGGTCCACATGATTTGCCCCTGGCACCACTACCAGTTCTTTGTCTTTACTGCCAATCGCCTTGAAAGCATCTTCAGCAAAATAGCGTGAATGCGCTTTCTCACCGGTCACAATAAGCGTTGGGATGGTGATTTCACTGGCGTAGCTCAGCAGCGGCATATTCATAAACGACAGTGGCATCGTTGCCGTCCACGCCCCGGTCGAGTTAACGGAACGCTCGTGGAAGCCGCGCGGCATGCGATAGTAATCGAAGAACTCTTTCAGTATCGGATGCGGATTTGCCGGCAGCGTTTCTGGCAGAACGCGCTCGCCCGCGCTGGCCTTGCCGTTGCTGTCGACGTTAATATCATG
>NZ_JAOWDS010000071.1:0-84373 GCF_030334545.1 Citrobacter sp. Ce129 | reverse complement strand
GCGCTTGAAAAAGATAGTACGCTTCCGGTTTATGTTGCTTTTAAACAAGCCAAGAATAAAACAATAGCAAAAACATTACTGCATGCGGATTTTATACAGTTCGCGCCAGATTATGCTGATGATTATTTTGCTCCCAAGGTATGGGAAGTAGAGGAAGGAATGTTCTGCACTGTTGAAGGGCAGTTCTATACCGACCTCTTCACCGGTGACATTATCTGGAATGCTGAGAAAGGCGAACCAGAGCGCATCATCGTTGGGCCAGAGCTTGCTGGCGGAAATGAACAACTTAATGCTGACTCGACAGAAGACAAAATGAAACCAGTGAAAGAGCTGGATGTGCTGGCCCGCGCATACTGCCTTGCGGTGTTTGGTGCCATTGATGAAATCACCCCTTCTCAGTATGGCCAGTTAATCGACATGCTGAATGATGATGAATTTAGCCCTTTACGTGAACAGGCAGAGGGTCTTGCCAAAGAACCCCGCATTCTTGCCATGCTTCCTGAAAAACAGACCGAATGCCTGGCCTGGGTGCGTCAGAAGGCGCGCGACAATGCTAAATGGCCAGACTATAAAAACCTGTTTACCCAATGGGCTGATACCCCGCCCGATAAACGCGAGCCAGTAAAGTGTGTTCAGACTGGCACCAGGAGCAGTGACAAGCCGACCATGAGCGAACTTGCTACCAGACTGCGCTATCACACAGCCATGGGAAAATTATCCCGATCCATGGATTTCGACGTGTGCAACCCTCCAGTTGGCATTGAAATGCGCATCAATACCATGCTGTGCAGTAAAGATGTCGAGATTGATGACTGGTGTGCGCCATTTTCACGTACACCGGGTATTCATGATTATCACCCGGCGTCCATCGTGGCCATCATCAAAACCGCTGAGGAAAAACTTCATATTTACCCCGGTGAACTTCGCCAATACATCGATAACTGCATTGCGGGTTTTGACTGCGTTAATCCACCACAGCTGGTCATTGATATCGCCTGTGGCCGCACATTAGCACCACTGCCACAAAAAAATGATGGAGCAAAATCTGATGGTAAAACCGAACAGACGTTACAGGACGAAAATTTACCACCAGCAGTCTGCCCTGCTCGCGCTACAGAACTCGACAGGGAACTGGATGCAGCATTTGCAAATAGCGCCTCAAATGAGGGTGAAAAAAAGGAAGTGACCGAACAGGAAGACGATCGCCAACTTTTGGATGATCATGAAATTGAGATTGCCCACGCGCTGAACGATCTGCTTTCCGGACGTACTGACATTATGGGTAAAGAAGAAGCGGAAGGCGTTGTGGCATGCACCGGTCATATTATCGCTGACGTTCTTCCTCTGCTAATCATCGATATCGCCACCACTGAATTTTGTCTGTCGCCCAATTTCAGCGACGAAGAAGTTCATGATGTCGCAACGACAATTCTCGATGGCTGGTCTGAGGATGCCGCCTCGCGTCAGAAGATCGCCCTCGATGCGATAGTGCAATATCGCCGACCAGAGCCACCCAAACCGATAGTGATAGCTCCACCAGTTGTCACCGCCAAACCGAAGAAAGAACCAGAATTGCCTGTTTCCACACCGGGTAGCGAATTCACCAATGGTGAACCGTTTACCGCCCTGACCTATCGCCAGCAACTGACGCTCGCAGCTCTGCAGGGGATGTGTGCAAACCCGTCATACCGCGGCGATTTCGAAGAATTGCCGCACATGGCCGCAGCGTTGGCCGCTGGGGTTATAAGTGCGGAGGCGCAGCAGTGACAGAGAACTTAACCGGCGATGAAGCCCTGATTCGCTCTCTGCACGTCTGTGATGACGGGCGAGACTGGACAGCAAGACTCGTGTGGATGATGGGGGATCGTAAGCGTATTAGCGAACATGCCCATTCTTTACCGCCAGTACTACCACAAATCGTAAAGCCAACGATAAGGCCGAAAGCCAGGAAAAAGCGGCGCCGGGTTAAACCAGCGGTAAACCTGACTGATTTTTGACAATCAACCTGCGCCAGCTGCGTCACGTATGATCGCAGCTGGCTATCGAGGTGCATATGAAACTTTTATCACTCGAGCGCTGGGCGGAAGAACGCTATGAAGAGCCTCCGCAGATAGGAACCCTCAGAAAATGGGCGCGTAACGGTAATATTTACCCGCCTCCGGAAAAAGAGGGTACAGAGTACAAAGTCAGGCCCGATGCCATTTTTATCAGGCCAAACAAATACTGTAAGACTGTTAACACAAATCAGAGCAGATACCCGTTAAAAGGGCGATTGATAGAGAGGATTATCGATGGCGAGGCCGGACAAATATGACGCTAATTTGCCTAAGAATCTGACCTATCGTAAAGCCAGGAAGTCATATTCCTGGCGCAATCCCGTCGACGGAAAAGAGATATCTCTGGGTAAAATTTCGCGCAGGGATGCGATCGCCCAGGCCATCGAAGCAAATCACTACATCGATAAAAATTACACTCCAATCGCCCTACTCGAACAGCTGAAAGGTACTAATGAATACACCATGGGCAACTGGCTCGATCGGTACGAAATTATCCTGCAGCGACGCAAGCTGGCGGCCAATACTTACAAAGTTCGTGCCGGGCAGCTGGCGACCATTAGAGAATACTTTGGCGTAATGATACTGGCCAGCATAACCACCCGCGATGTGGCCGAGTTTATTGAGCGCTGGACGGAGTGCGGCAAAACAACAATGGCAGGAACCATGCGATCAGTACTGTCTGATGTTTTCCGTGAGGCCGTTGTGGAAGGGCGTGTTGATTCCAATCCCGTTGACCCAACTCGAGCACCGAAAATTAAAGTGCTGCGCGAGCGCCTGGAATATGAAATGTTTATGGCCGTTCGTGCTGGTGCAGAGCGAATGCCAGCATGGTTCGGCCTGTCGATGGATCTCGCCCTGGTCACCGGTCAGCGTCGTGAGGACGTCGCCCGGATGCGCTTCAGTGACATTAAAGATGACCGACTGTACATCGAACAACAAAAAACCGGGTCCTGCCTGGCGATCCCACTTTCACTGACATTGAAAGCATCCGGCCTGAGACTGTCGACCGTCATCGATCGCTGCCGGCTTGTCAGTCGATGCGATTTCTTGATAAGCCCCGGGATCAGAAAAAATAGTGAAGACGGAAGCATAAACCTGGACAGTCTGACAAAAGGTTTTGTGAAAGCACGAAATTTTTCTGGTTTAAAGTTTTCAGAAAACCCACCTTCATTTCATGAAATTCGGAGTCTGGCGGGAAGGATGTATGAGAAGGAATTCGGGAAGGATTTTGCGCAAAAACTGCTGGGGCATAAGTCAGAAAAAATGACTGAGAAGTATCTTGATACGAGAAAAAAAGAGTATGTGCTGATCTAATTTTTCTTCGTAAATGAATTGTGAATGTTAAAAATGGTGTGGTATAACGAATAAAGACCGAATATTAGAATTCGGACAAATTTCGGACATTTTCGGACGTGTGGTCCTAAGTGACTGAAATTAAAGCCAGATAAAAAGAGACCGAATACGATTCCTGTATTCGGTCCAGGGAAATGGCTCTTGGGAGAGAGCCGTGCGCTAAAAGTTGGCATTAATGCAGGCTAAGTTACCCTGCCATTTAAGAATAGATGACAGCGCCAGGTTTTCCAGTCCGCGACTAAAGTGGCCTGAAAAAAAGGACGATTGTCACGCACCCAAACGTAAAAACCGCAAGTTCTCCTGAGAGATCCTTGCGGTTTTTTATTGGAAATCAGAGTGCTACATCTGACAATTAGCAGAGCTTTTCTGCACGCTCCACAAACGGCGCCAGGCTCATTTTTTCGCCCGGTTTCGCCGGATCATCAATCTGGATAATCTCGATCGGCTTTGCCGTGGTTTTCCCGCTCTCCACCTGCTGTCTGGCGACATCATTTAACGGGTATTGCACCAGCGTACTGGGATTGATGACATACAGCGCGTTACCCGGACGGCAGGTCAGCATCACCTCTTCCCGATTAAACGCCCACTTATCTTTACCAACCTCAAAACGGCTGACGGTGATGACCTGTGGCGCAGCCAGTGCGGCCCCGGAGCTTGCCAGTAGTACTAACGAGATAATGATTTTTTTCATGCGTTTTGCCAGTCCATCAATCAGAAAGGTTCGAGAGTTGCAAACAGGCTGACAATCGCCAGCACAACGGCCCCAATTCCCCATTCCAGCTTAGTCATCCAAATAAAATAGAGTGTCATACTGCGGTTATCCTGCCGCATGCGTGGTACCAGAACATACCGATTCACCAGCGCAATCGCCACCATTAGCATTACCAGAGCACCTTTTAACAAAAGCAGTTGCCCGTAAGCCATGTGCCAGGGAACAGAAAAACCGACAATAAACAGCGCATTCATAATACCGGTAAGTAAAACACCGATAACGAAAAGATGCCCGTAGCGGGAGAAACGCATCATGGTGCTGATGGCCTGTTCTCGCCAGCGGCCATGCGCCATTCGCATACAGTAAAGTACGGGGAGCAGGCCACCGAACCAGGCGGCAGCGCATATCAGATGCAAGGCATGGTTAACCTGCTGGAATGCCCCAGTAATGCCACTGTGCAGCGTCGCATGCCCGACGCCAGCCAGCAAAATAAACTGCGCAATCGTCAGCATTAACAGCCGTCGCGGCATGCTACGCGGTACGATAATAACCACCACCAGCGTGACCAGCGCGAGGATAATCTGCCATAACCAGACGCCGCCAAACTGCGTTTGCAACACCGCGCCCCATACATCTGTAGAGATAACATCCCGCCAGCCTGAGCCCATTAGCCCACCCTGGATCGCCAGCATCAGCGTCGCGCTGATAAAACTCCACGTTGCGGCATGCCGTTGCAGACGTAAAAAACGACGCATCATTAAACGACGAACCGAAACGGGAGCCAGCCATGCGCCGTAAAGCGCACAGCCAAACACCAGCATCAAAGTGGTAAAATGGATGAACCGTAGTGCAACCCAGGTAAATGCCAGCATCGGTTATTTCACGCTAAAGGTATATTGCCCCTTCGTTTTATGACCATCCACGGAGACGACATGCCAGTCGACCGTATATTTTCCAGCTTCCAGCGTCTGAGCAAGCGGAACAATCAGTTGCGTTTTGTCCTGCTCACTGCGCGACGCCTTGCCCGTTTTGATCTGTTCTTTGTTTGGACCGGTCAACGTTGCACCGCTGAATCCTGGCTCTACGCCTTCAGAGAAATTCAGCGTCAACGCCTGAGGAGATGCCGCAACCTCGGCATTAGCCGCCGGGCTTTGTTTCGTCAGGTGAGCATGAGCCAGGGCGGCAGGCGTGACCAGAACGCTGGCCAGTACGATGAGAGCGTTGCGAAGCATAGATGCAGATGAAGCCATTTCAACTATTCCTTTTTGTTATGTCTAATCTATAGAGAATAACCTTCTACAATGATCGAGTCGAGAATCATCATTTCGGTCTTGCCATTAATGCACACTCTTAGTAACTTTGCGCGCCGAAAGACAGAGAAAAGGAGAAGCCCATGAACATCAATCTGGCCAAACTTGAACAAGCTGAAATGGATAAGGTCAATGTTGACCTGGCCGCGGCGGGTGTCGCATTTAAGGAGCGATACAATATGCCGGTTGTTGCCGAAGTGGTTGAACGTGAACAACCCGAACATTTGCGCGACTGGTTTCGGGAAAGACTCATCGCGCACCGTTTGGCATCCGTTTCCCTTTCGCGTTTACCCTACGAGCCTAAAGTTAAATAAAACTTATATAACGTTACGATTCCTTACATGATGCCTGCTACAGTATAAGTATATCCTTAATCTATAATTTAAGGATGGTTGTAGACACTATGAAAAGGAAATCATTATGTCACACTGGAAAATCGCAGCAGCGCAGTACGAACCTCTTCACACCTCAGTTACCGAACATGTCGCGCATCACCTGCAATTCATTCAGGCAGCAGCTCAATGCCAATGTGAATTGCTGGTTTTCCCCTCCCTTTCGCTATTGGGTTGTGTTGATGAGCATGACACGCTCCCAGCCCCACCCGATTTATCGTTGTTAGAACCTCTCGCGCATGCCGCCGCGACTTATCGCATGACGATTATTGCGGGATTGCCGGTAGAGCATAACAATCGTTTCGTAAAAGGGATCGCACTTTTCTCTCCCTGGATGACCTCGCCCTTAACGTTTCATCAGAGTCACGGGGCCTGTATCGCCAGACAGCGAAATGCCATTAGCGTTGTGGATAGCCAACCGGAAGGTATCGATATCGACCCGGCTTATTCCCTGTTCACCAGCAGTCAGTCCGTTAGCGAACCCGAATTGCTCTCCTCCACATCTCGTCTACAGAGTTTCTCGCATAAGTTTGCCATTGCGGTATTAATGGCTAATGCGCGTGGCAGCAGCGCATTATGGGATGAGCGCGGTCGATTGATTGTTCGTGCAGACAGCGGTTCCTTACTCTTAACGGGTCAACGCACGCCACGGGGTTGGCAAGGTGATATCATTCCATTACGCTAATCGTTTTGAGTCAGGAGCATGGCATGTTGCGCATAATAGATACAGAAACCTGTGGTCTGCAGGGAGGCATTGTTGAGATTGCTTCTGTCGATGTGGTTGACGGAAAAATAGTCAATCCAATGAGCCACCTGGTGCGTCCTGACCGCCCTATCAGCCCTCAGGCGATGGCTATCCATCGTATTACTGAAGCGATGGTAGCCGATAAGCCGTGGATTGAAGATGTCATCCCGCAATACTACGGCAGCGAGTGGTACGTGGCGCACAATGCCAGCTTTGACCGCCGCGTGTTACCCGACATGCCCGGGGAGTGGATTTGCACCATGAAGCTCTCCCGTCGTTTGTGGCCGGGGATCAAATACAGCAATATGGCGCTGTATAAATCACGTAAGTTGAGCGTCCAGACGCCGTCAGGTCTGCATCATCACCGCGCCCTGTATGACTGCTACATCACTGCGGCACTGCTGATCGACATTATGCAGACGTCAGGCTGGTCAGCAGAACAGATGGTCGATATTACCGGTCGTCCTGCGTTACTCACTACGTTCACTTTTGGTAAGTACCGCGGAAAACCGGTATCAGAAGTGGCTGAACGCGATCCGGGCTACTTGCGCTGGTTATTTAATAACCTCGACAGTATGAGCCCGGAGCTGCGCTTAACGCTGAAACACTATCTGGATAACGCCTGAGTTTACGCCTGTTCAGGCAGTGTTCCCTGCGCCAGTCCTACCAAAAATGCGTATTCCAGGGCCACGCCTTCGTAAGATTTAAAACGCCCGGATTTACCGCCGTGCCCGGAATCCATATCCGTGCAGAGCAACAGCAGACGATCGTCCGTTTTCAGCTCACGCAGTTTTGCCACCCATTTTGCCGGTTCCCAGTATTGCACCTGGGAGTCGTGTAATCCCGTCGTAACCAGCAGATGCGGATAATCCTGTGCTGTAACATTGTCATACGGGCTGTAGCTTTTCATGTAGGTGTAATACTCTTCGTCCTGCGGATTACCCCACTCTTCAAACTCACCGGTCGTCAGGGGAATTGACTCATCCAGCATCGTAGTTACCACATCGACAAATGGCACCTGCGCAATGACGCCATGGAAGAGTTCCGGGCGCTCATTAATGGCGACGCCCATTAACATTCCTCCGGCACTCCCCCCCATGCCATAACAGAGTGAAGGCGCACCGTAGCCCATTTTTAGCAGCGCATCGCAGACGTCAAGGTAATCATTGAAGGTATTTTTCTTGAGCAGAAACTTACCGTCTTCATACCACTGCTGTCCTAACTCACCACCGCCACGCACATGGGCAATGGCATAGACAAAGCCGCGATCCAGTAGGCTCAAGCGACTACTGCTGAAATCGGCGTCCATGCTGGCGCCATACGAACCATAGCCGTAAACCAGTAACGGATTTTTTCCTTTCAGGAAATACTTTTGATGATAAACCAGTGAAACCGGAACCTCGGTGCCATCACGCGCGGTGATCCATACGTGTTCGCTGCGGTAATTCGCCGCATCAAATCCGGGGACCTCCGTCTGCTTAAGTACGCGACGTTCCCCGGTGTCCATATCCAGTTCAAACAACGTGTCCGGGGTGGTCATGGAGGAATAGCCATAGCGCAGCCGCGATGTCTCCGGCTCTGGATTATAGGCAAGCCAGGTCACATACGCTGGATCGTCAAAAGCGATGCCGACTACTTCGCGCGTTTTACGATTAATCTGTCGCAGGCTGGTTAAGCCTCGCTGGCGCTCCTCCACCACCAGCCAGTCTGTGAACAGCGTAAAACCCTCCAGCATGACGCTATCGCGCGGCGGAATCAGCGTCTCCCAGGCTTGTTCATCTCGCACACGGGTACGGTACAAACCAAAATTTTTACCCTGACGGTTAGAGCGCAGATAAAACGTATGCTGATAGTGATCGAGGCTGTATTCGTGGTCTTTGCGCCGGGCTAAAAAGACTAACGGCTCGGCATCCGCCAGTTCTGCATCAAGCAGCAAAACCTCACTGGTGGTCGCACTGGCGATATGAATAACCACATAGTGAAGCGAGGTGGTTTTATGCAGGCTGACATAAAACATATCATCGGCTTCTTCATACACCAGCTCATCCAGTGACGATGGCGAGCCGACGGTATGCCGCCAAACCTGATACGGAAGCAGCGTGGTTGCATGTTTGCGCACGTAATAGAAGGTCTGTGAGTCATTTGCCCAGACCAGGTCTGCTTCAACGTTGTCCAGCACTTCAGGATACCAGTTGCCGCTTTGCAGATTGCGAAAACGCACGCCATATTGCCGACGAGAGAGATAATCTTCGGCCAGTGCCATGATAGTGTTATCCGGTGATATCGCCAGCCCTCCCAGCGTATAAAACTCACTGTGGGCTGCTCGCTGGTTACCATCCAGCAAGGTGTCCCATCCATCCCACTCTTCACTGAAGGCAGACTGACGCTGGTAAATGGCATATTCGCACCCCGGTTCATAAATATGCCGGTAGCGATAACCATTCTTCACATAAGGGGCGGATGCATCCTGGGGCGGGATTCGGTCGATAATCTCTTTCAGGATGCGATCCTGCAAGGCCTGTTGCGAGGCCATAATCTGTCGGCCATACGCATTTTCTTGTTGCAGATAATCCAGTACTTCCGGCTGCGAGCGGGTGTCATCTCGCAACCAGTAATAATTATCAACACGAGTATCGCCATGCTGCGTCATGGCGTGGGGAATACGAGAAGCTTTTGGTAGCATGTCATTGTTCTTTTGCTTAATCATCCTATAAGGGTGGCAAAAGACAGCAATGATGCAAGCGAAACATGCGCCTTAGCGGTAAGTAATTAACCCGGTAAAGCCTGTTTTTGTTCTTTGAGATCCTGTTCAATGCCTTCACGAACATCCTGCGGGATCTTCAGCGCATCGCCCAGCGCGTTCAGATAGCTACGCTCCATAAAGTGGTCGATATCAATCGCCGCACAGCTCAGGAAGTAAATTTCCAGCGCTTCTTCTTCGTTGCGGATACCTTGTGCCAGGCGTTGAGGATCTAGCGGTTGTTCGATGGCGCGCTCAATCAGAACTCGACCCTGCTCTTCAACGCCCGCTTCGCGGAGTTGCTGCTCAATGGCGGTACGTTCTTTAGCATCAATATGGCCATCGCTTTTCGCCGCAAAAACCAGCGCGAGGATCAGACGTTCAGTTCGCTCATCCAGCGGTGAGCTTTGTGCGCCGAACTGCGGTTCATCCTGATGCGCAGCGCGAACCTTATCCTTGTATTTGTTCCATAACACGGTACCAGCAACTGCCCCACCACCAACTAAAAGCGCGCTGGTGCCGTATTTACTCAGTAATTTACGTGAAGATTTATTGGCAACCAGTAATCCTGCCAGACCGCCTAACGCGCCCGGAACCAGAAGTTTACTCAGCCCTTGCTCGCCAGAAGATGACGCGGAGGATCCTTTTTGCCCAAGAAGAGATTGTAGTTGATTTAGCCAGTTAGCCATTTTGCCCCTCAAGTACAGACGAATAATCATCAAAGCGTACCCGAGGGGATGTCAGGAAGTGTTCAGGTCATCAAAAGATGTGCAAATACCTTCGTTATTGCGGCTTATACTTCGCCGTTCCGGCCTTGCAGTCGACTTTTACCTGATAGTGAATATCCGCGCTTTTACCGCGAACCGTCAGGGGAACTGACCATTTCCCGTCTTTGCCCGTAATATCGGGCGTGTTGACCCAGGCGACAGGGTCGGCCTGACCAACGCGTTTTTGATCGTCAGCCCAGCGGGAGATGCGATTTTGCTGATAATCACGTTTCACGCTCGCCGCAATGCCGTTTGCATCCAGTCCTTCACACTTGGGGAACTGAACATTCTTGCTTTCCGTATTTGCCGCAAACACAGATACGCTGGCGGACAACAACAGCAGGCTCAGTAACGCTCTTTTTTTATACATTCTTTTCTCCTTAATCTCCCCTTCGCCATTCATGTTGCCTGTAGCAACGTGAAATGACGTCAGGGATTGCACAATGATTCAGGGAAAAGCATGGTACAAAACGTCAGGAGCGCAAGTCGTTTCAGGCAGCCTGAGTATCATCCTCAGTGTGCGCGTCGTTTTCGACCGCCTGCGGCGATGGCAGTTTGCCATTTTTCAGAATGGCGCTCAGCACATCCTTTTGCTCAGCCAGCCACAGGGAAAGTGCTTCACGCTGCTCGTCTTCGAGCGCTACCGGCGATTGTTCCAGCCATGTGTCGAGCAAATCCGCTGTGTCCAGCATTTTGTCATACGCATCGGCTTCCTTTTTGCTGGTAAACGACATTTTTTCCTCACCTTCCCGAATGACTACGTATTTAACTTCAACCGCCATTTTTGCAGCCTCTCAAATTACCTGTATTTATGTACAGTATATTCTTTTTACGCCTCGAAATCAACCTGGTAATAAAGACAGACGCAAACGTTTTCGTATATACTGCGCCCAGATAAAACAGGGGAATAATTTATGACGTTATTAGGCACAGCGCTGCGTCCCGCAGCAACGCGAGTGATGTTATTAGGTTCAGGTGAACTGGGTAAAGAGGTGGCGATTGAATGCCAACGCCTGGGCGTGGAAGTCATTGCCGTGGATCGTTACCCCGACGCGCCAGCTATGCATGTTGCCCATCGTTCATACGTAATCAACATGCTGGATGGCGATGCATTACGCCAGCTCGTGGAGCGTGAAAAACCAGATTATATCGTGCCCGAAATAGAGGCGATTGCCACAGATATGCTGGTAACACTGGAACAGGAAGGCCAACGCGTCGTGCCGTGTGCCAGGGCGACGCAACTGACCATGAACCGCGAGGGGATCCGTCGACTGGCCGCCGAAGAATTGTCTTTGCCGACCTCTTCTTACCGCTTTGCTGACAGCGAAGCCCGCTTTCGTGAGGCCGTCGCCGAAATCGGCTACCCCTGCATTGTGAAGCCGGTAATGAGTTCCTCCGGTAAGGGACAAAGCTTTATTCGTTCCGCCGATCGGCTCACCGAGGCCTGGGACTATGCTCAGCAGGGAGGCCGGGCAGGCGCCGGACGCGTTATCGTCGAAGGCGTAGTGAATTTTGATTTTGAAATCACCCTGCTTACCGTCAGCGCAGTTGATGGCGTCCATTTCTGCGCGCCGGTAGGACATCGTCAGGAAGATGGCGATTATCGTGAATCCTGGCAGCCGCAGCAGATGAGTGACCTGGCACTGATGCGCGCGCAGGAGATTGCCCGTAAGGTGGTGCTGGCACTGGGCGGCCATGGACTGTTTGGCGTGGAGCTGTTTGTCTGCGGTGATGAGGTGATTTTCAGCGAAGTTTCCCCTCGCCCTCACGACACGGGTATGGTGACCTTGATTTCGCAGGATCTGTCCGAGTTTGCCCTACACGTACGCGCATTTCTCGGTCTGCCCGTTGGCGCAATCCGCCAGTATGGACCTTCTGCTTCCGCCGTTATCCTGCCGCAACTTACCAGCCAGAATATCACGTTTGATAACGTGCAGGCCGCTGTAGGTGCGGGTATGCAAGTGCGTTTCTTTGGCAAGCCGGAAATCGACGGGAGCCGTCGTCTGGGCGTTGTGCTGGCCACAGCACAGAGCATTGAAGATGCGGTGATACGCGCGACAGACGCAGCCGCACAGGTGAAAGTCGCAGGATAAAAACCAGACCCGTAGGTCGGATAAAGCATTGCTGCCGTATCTGACCTACGGTTTACGCATTAACGGATTACTGCTTCGCGCCTTCTACTGCTTCACGAGCCAGCTTAGTAATGCGATCGTAATCACCCGCTTCCAGCGCATCTGCCGGAACCAGCCAGGAACCGCCGATGCACAGCACGCTTTTCAGTGCCAGGTAATCGCGGTAGTTAGACGGGGAAATACCACCAGTTGGGCAGAAACGGACCTGAGAGAACGGACCCGCAATCGCCTGCAGTGCTTTAGTACCACCGTTCGCTTCCGCCGGGAAGAATTTGAATTCTTTCAAACCGTAGTCCATACCCAGCATCAGTTCAGAAACGGTGCTGATACCAGGGATCAGCGGAATAGTGCCTTCGGTTGCAGCCTTCAGCAGCGGCTCGGTCAGGCCCGGGCTGATAGCAAACTGCGCACCGGCTTCGGTCACTTCAGCCAGCTGTTGTGGGTTCAGTACGGTACCCGCGCCAACGATAGCGTCTGGAACTTCTTTGGCGATCGCGCGAATGGCATCCATCGCACATGCGGTACGTAAGGTCACTTCCAGAACGCGCACGCCCCCTGCAACCAGCGCTTTTGCCATCGGCACCGCGTGTTCCAGTTTATTAACCACAATAACCGGTACAACCGGGCCAGTGGTCAGGATTGCTTCTGCACTTGTCTTCCAGTTTTTCATCAGAGTTTTCTCTCGCCTGATTACAAAATAAGTCTTAAAAAGTGATACAGGTTGCGCCCTGCTCCGCACCGGACAGCTTTTCACGCAACGCGCTGAACATTTCACGGCCTGTACCCACGCGCGATGCGCTGAGGTCAGGAATGTGAGGCTGACGAGAGGCAAGTTCCTCTTCATCAACCAGCAGCGTCAATTCACCTGTCTGTCCATTCACACGAATGATGTCGCCATCGCGTACTTTTGCCAGCAACCCGCCATCATAGGCTTCCGGGGTTACATGGATTGCTGAAGGCACTTTACCTGAAGCACCTGAAAGTCGTCCATCTGTAACTAACGCAATTTTGAAACAACGGTCCAATAATACACCAAGTGGCGGCATGAGTTTATGTAATTCTGGCATTCCGTTCGCTTTTGGTCCCTGATGGCGCACAACCACCACGCAATCCCGATCAAGCAGACCCGCATCGAAGGCCGGTAACACATCATGCTGACTTTCAAAAACGACTGCCGGTGCTTCAATTACCTGATTCTCTACCGGGACCGCCGACGTTTTCATCACTGCTCGACCAAGGTTTCCGCTCAGCACTTTGGTGCCGCCATGGTGGGAGAACGGTTGGTCAAAGGTGGCAATCACATTGCTGTCCAACGACTTCGCCGCCCCTTCACGCCAGTCCAGTTCACCCTCGTTGAGCCAGGGTTCCATGGTGTAACGTGATAAACCGAACCCGGCAACGGTGTTAACATCTTCATGCAGCAGACCCGCGTTAAGCAGTTCTCGCATTAACACCGGCACACCACCCGCGGCCTGGAAGTGGTTAATATCTGCCGGACCATTCGGGTACAAACGCGCCATCAGCGGCACGATATCGGACAGATCGGAGAAGTCGTCCCAGTTAATCAGTATCCCGGCTGCACGCGCCATCGCTACCAGGTGCATCGTATGGTTAGTTGAGCCCCCGGTCGCCAGCAGCGCGACAATACCGTTCACCACAACTTTTTCATCAATCATCTTACCGATCGGCATCCATTCATTGCCGTTTCCAGTCAGGCGCGTGACCTGACGGGCTGCCGCCGCGGTCAGTGCTTCGCGTAATGGCGCATCCGGGTGCACGAATGAGGAGCCTGGCAGTTGCATCCCCATAAACTCCACCACCATCTGGTTGGTGTTCGCGGTGCCATAGAACGTACAGGTACCCGGTGCGTGATAAGACGCCGCTTCGGATTCTAGAAGCGCCATGCGATCGACTTTACCTTCAGCATACAGCTGACGGATACGCACTTTTTCTTTATTCGCCAGACCGCTCGCCATCGGACCGGAAGGAATAAAGATTGAAGGCAGATGACCAAATGACAGCGCCGCCATCACCAGGCCCGGGACAATTTTGTCGCACACGCCGAGGAACAACGCGCCGTCGAACATATTGTGGGAAAGGCCTACTGCAGCCGACATCGCAATCACTTCACGACTCAGCAGGGAAAGCTCCATCCCATCCTGGCCCTGGGTCACACCGTCGCACATGGCAGGCACACCGCCCGCAACCTGGCCTACAGCATTGGCTTCATGTAGCGCTTTACGAATGATGGTCGGATAGTGTTCATACGGCTGATGCGCGGAGAGCATGTCGTTATAGGAGGTAATGATCGCGATATTGTTACGCAGCATGCTTTTCAGCGAAGCCTTGTCGTCCGGCTGACACGCAGCAAAACCATGCGCCAGGTTACCGCATGCCAGCTGTGAGCGATGAACGGTAGTTGATTTCGCTTGTTCAATACGGGCGAGGTAGGCGGAACGTGTGTCACGAGAACGTTCGACGATACGTTGTGTTACGCGTAACAAATTCGGATTCATAGAGGCTCCTAAAATTTATCTGTCAGAGCGTTGGATCAACAATGTGTTTCAGTTGGGTTAAAAATGGCTGAATCGCTTGTTAGCCGCAGCTCAGGGGCAAAATCGTTTCAGGCAGTGTAATAAAAAAAGCCCCGCGGGTGAATCCACGCGGAGCTTAAAAGTGCAAAAATTATTCTACAATCTGTGTTAGATCATGTTACCGGTAAAATAACACCTATGGGCTAGATGATATTTTACTCAAACTCGTTCCAGGAACGACCATCACGGGTGATCATGGCCACAGAAGCAACCGGTCCCCAGGTGCCTGCCTGATACGGCTTCGGCGCGTCGTTGTCCATCGCCCATGCTTCGGTAATGGAGTCGACCCACTTCCAGGCTTCTTCAACTTCATCACGGCGCACAAACAGCGCCTGGATGCCGCGCATCGTTTCAAGCAGCAGGCGCTCGTAGGCGTCGGCAAGGTGCGTCTGGTTGAAGGTTTCGGAATAGCTCAGATCAAGCTTGGTAATTTGCAGATTATGCTTGTGATCCAGACCCGGTACTTTGTTCAGTACCTGGATATCGACACCTTCATCAGGCTGCAAACGGATGGTCAGCTTGTTCTGCGGTAGATCCTGCCAGGACTCTCTGAACAGGTTCAGCTCAGGCGTTTTGAAGTAAACCACGACTTCAGAGCACTTCGTCGGCAAACGTTTACCGGTACGCAGGTAGAAAGGAACACCCGCCCAGCGCCAGTTATCGATATCCACACGGATCGCCACAAACGTTTCCGTGTTGCTGCTCTTGTTCGCGCCTTCTTCTTCCAGATATCCCGGAACTTTTTTGCCCTGGGCAAAACCGGCGGTGTACTGGCCGCGAACTGTTTTTTCCCGTACGTTCGAACGATCGATGCGACGCAGTGATTTCAGTACTTTCACTTTTTCATCACGGATGCTGTCAGCGCTCAGATCGGACGGTGGAGACATCGCGATCATGCACAGAATTTGCAGCAGGTGGTTCTGGATCATATCGCGCATTTGACCAGCCTGGTCAAAATAGCCCCAGCGCCCTTCAATACCCACCTCTTCCGCCACGGTAATTTCTACGTGATCGATAGTGCGGTTATCCCAGTTGTTCACAAACAGGGAGTTGGCAAAACGCAGTGCCAGCAGGTTCAGAACCGTCTCTTTGCCGAGATAGTGGTCGATGCGGTAAACCTGACACTCTTCGAAATACTCGCCAACCTGATCGTTGATTTCACGGGATGTTGCCAGTGACGTACCCAGCGGTTTTTCCATCACGACGCGGGCTGGTTTAGCATTCAGCTTTGCTTCACCCAGACCTTTGCAGATCGCGCCGAAGGTACTCGGCGGCATCGCAAAATAGTTGATGGTGGTACGCGATTTTTGATCCAGCATTTTGCCCAGACGTTTAAACGCGGCTGTGTCATTGACGTCCAGATTACAAAACTCCAGACGACCGCTGAGGGTCTCCCATAAACCTTCATCGATTTTTTCTTTCATGAAGGTTTCGAGCGCTTCGCGCACAACCTTGGTATAGGCTGCTTTGTCCCAGTCGGCACGCCCAACCCCAATGATGCGGGTTTCAGGGTTAATCTGTCCGGCCTTTTCCAGTTGATACAGGGAAGGCAGCAATTTTCGCCGCGCCAGGTCGCCCTTTGCGCCGAAAATGACCAGATCACATGCCTGGGCTGTTTGCGTTACCGCCATGTCATTCTCCTCAATTAAGTGCCTGGTGCTTTTGCCAGACACTGGTTGTAATTTTATTACACTGCACTGTACTGCTTTTACGTGAATCCGGAAACCGTAAACGCTTATCCAGCCGTGCTGTTACCGTGAACAGCCGCTTTATTACCATTTCCCGTCGCAAAATGGACAAAAAAGTCGTCTTTTTTCGTACCCATGAAGAAGTAAGAAAACCAGACTCTGATCATGTAATGAAAAAAAACAACAACTATTCTGTCCATTTTGCCCCGTTGCTGCATCAGCGGGGGTACTATCTATACACTGAATCAAGCCCCGGTTTCCCCATATCGCTGAAATCGTTTTTGCCCATGACCCATGAGTCTACCTACATCATGAATATGCTGGAAAAAATCCAGTTAAAACTGGAACAGTTGAGCAAGTCAGAGCGTAAAGTCGCCGACATTATTCTTGTCTCTCCCGAGCGAGCAATCCATTCAAGCATCGCCGCACTAGCTGTAGAAGCCAACGTCAGCGAGCCGACGGTGAACCGTTTCTGTCGCAGCATGGATACCCGTGGCTTTCCTGATTTTAAACTGCATTTGGCGCAAAGTCTGGCAAATGGCACCCCTTATGTTAATCGTAATGTGGATGAGGATGACAGCGTTGAATCTTACACAGGGAAAATCTTCGAATCAGCGATGGCAAGCCTCGATCACGTTCGCCAGTCGCTGGATAACGCGGCGGTAAATCGGGCGGTAGATTTATTAACCCAGGCGAAGAAAATTGCTTTCTTTGGCCTGGGTTCTTCGGCCGCGGTAGCGCATGACGCGATGAATAAATTTTTCCGCTTTAACGTACCGGTCATCTATTCCGACGATATTGTTCTGCAACGCATGAGTTGTATGAATTGTAGCGACGACGACGTCATTGTGCTTATTTCCCATACTGGAAGGACCAAAAGCCTGGTTGAACTGGCGCAGTTGGCGCGGGAAAACGACGCCATGGTTATCGCCCTCACCTCTCCCGGCACGCCACTGGCGCGTGAAGCAACGCTGGCAATTACCCTCGATGTACCGGAAGATACTGACATTTATATGCCCATGGTCTCTCGACTTGCTCAACTGACCGTGATAGATGTGCTGGCTACAGGATTTACTTTGCGCCGTGGGGCAAAATTTAGAGATAACTTGAAGCGTGTCAAGGAAGCGCTCAAGGAATCGCGTTTTGATAAAGAATTACTCATCAAGAGTGATGACCGCTAAAAGCAATAACAATGTTCTACCCTTTTATCATCCGGGTCGTTCATTTACCGTTAATGTTTGAGAACGGCCGGATTAATGTTCACGCAACACCAAGTTGTTTCAGTCAACGGAGTATTACATGTCCAGAAGGCTTCGCAGAACCAAAATCGTAACCACGTTAGGCCCGGCAACTGACCGCGATAACAACCTTGAAAAGATTATCGCCGCGGGTGCAAACGTCGTACGTATGAACTTTTCTCACGGCTCTCCAGAAGATCACAAACTGCGGGCGGATAAGGTCCGTGAAATTGCCGCAAAACTGGGACGTCATGTAGCTATTTTGGGTGACCTGCAGGGACCTAAAATCCGCGTATCTACCTTTAAAGAAGGTAAAGTATTTCTTAACGTTGGCGACAAGTTCCTGTTAGACGCCAATCTCGGTAAAGGCGAAGGCGACAAAGAAAAAGTCGGTATTGATTATAAAGGTCTCCCTGCTGACGTCGTGCCAGGCGATATCCTGCTGCTCGATGATGGTCGCGTACAGCTTAAAGTGCTGGAAGTTCAGGGTATGAAGGTCTTCACCGAAGTCACCGTCGGTGGCCCGCTGTCTAACAATAAAGGCATAAACAAACTGGGCGGCGGTCTCTCTGCTGAAGCCCTGACCGAAAAAGACAAAGCTGACATCATCACCGCTGCGCAAATCAGCGTTGACTATCTGGCCGTCTCCTTCCCGCGCTGCGGCGAAGACCTGAACTATGCCCGCCGTCTGGCGCGCGACGCAGGTTGCGATGCGAAAATTGTCGCCAAGGTAGAGCGTGCTGAAGCCGTCTGCGACCAGAATGCGATGGATGACATCATTCTGGCTTCCGACGTGGTGATGGTCGCACGTGGCGACCTGGGCGTTGAAATTGGCGATCCTGAGCTGGTAGGTATTCAGAAAGCGTTGATTCGTCGCGCACGTCAGCTGAACCGTGCGGTTATTACCGCTACGCAGATGATGGAATCGATGATCACCAACCCAATGCCAACCCGTGCGGAAGTGATGGACGTGGCTAACGCCGTTCTCGACGGTACCGATGCCGTCATGCTCTCTGCAGAAACAGCAGCAGGTCAGTACCCGGCGGAAACCGTCTCGGCCATGGCGCGCGTCTGTCTGGGTGCCGAGAAAATCCCGAGCATCAACGTTTCTAAACACCGCCTTGACGTGCAGTTTGATAACGTTGAAGAAGCGATTGCCATGTCAGCGATGTATGCCGCTAACCACCTGAAAGGAGTGACCGCTATCATCGCAATGACAGAGTCCGGTCGTACTGCGCTGATGACGTCTCGTATCAGTTCCGGCCTGCCAATTTTCGCGATGTCTCGTCATGAACGTACGCTGAATCTGACCTCTCTGTATCGCGGCGTCACCCCGGTTCACTTTGACAGCGAAACAGATGGCGTCGTTGCCGCCAATGAAGCAGTGAACCTGCTGCGAGATAAAGGCTATCTGGTTTCCGGCGACCTGGTGATTGTGACCCAGGGCGATGTGATGAGCACCGTTGGCTCAACCAACACCACGCGTATTCTGACCGTCGAGTAACGCCAACGTTTGATGTAAAAAAGCCTCTCGTTTGAGAGGCTTTTTTTTATTTCTTCGGATAGAGATCTTTACGCTTATAGGGCTCAATTTCACCAGGCTTACGCGTCTTAAGCAGTTTCAGAATCCAGGTGTATTGCTCAAGGTGCGGCGTCACAAAGATTTCCACCTCTTCGTTCATTCGTCTGGCAATGGTGTGGTCATCCGCCGTCAGGATGTCATCCATCGGAGGACGGACCTGAATCGTCAGACGGTGCGTTTTCCCATCATAGACCGGGAACAGCGGTACCACGCGGGCGTGACAGACCTTCATCAAGCGACCAATTGCCGGTAACGTTGCTTTATAGGTAGCAAAAAAATCGACAAACTCACTGTGCTCAGGACCATGGTCCTGATCCGGCAGGTAGTATCCCCAATATCCCTGACGGACAGACTGAATAAACGGTTTGATGCCGTCATTACGCGCATGTAATCGACCACCGAAACGACGGCGCACCGTGTTCCACACATAATCGAATACCGGGTTCCCCTGATTGTGGAACATCGCTGCCATTTTCTGTCCCTGGGAAGCCATCAACATCGCCGGGATATCTACGCCCCAGCCATGAGGAACGAGAAAAATCACTTTTTCATCGTTGCGACGCATCTCTTCGATGATTTCCAGACCCTGCCAGTCAACCCGGTTCTGAATTTTTTCCGGACCACGTATGGCGAGTTCCGCCATCATCACCATTGCCTGAGGCGCAGTCGCAAACATGTCATCGACAATGGCTTCGCGCTCAGCTTCGCTACGTTCAGGAAAACACAGGGATAAATTGATCAGCGCTCTGCGACGTGAGCTTTTGCCCAATCGTCCGGCCAGGCGTCCGAGCTTTGCCAGAACAGGATCGCGAAATGATGCCGGCGTTAACGCAATCCCTGCTATCGCCGCCACGCCCAGCCAGGCGCCCCAGTAGCGCGGATAGCGAAATGATTTATTAAACTCAGGGATATACTCAATATTCTTTTTTTTCGTTTCCATGCTCTTCCAGTGTCTGGTGCGGCGAAAAGTAGATCTGCTGATAGTGTAGCGGCGCACGATGCGCCGTACAAAATAAAAAAGCCGGCACGCATAGCGTACCGGCTTTATCAGTGTGCTAATTAATCAAAACGTAGCTGAGGCATAACTTCTTTCACCTGCGCCAGGTAATCGGTGCGATCCGAGCCGGTCAGACCTTCTGTGCGCGGCAGTTTCGCCGTCAGAGGGTTAACAGCCTGCTGGTTGATCCAAACTTCATAATGCAAATGCGGACCCGTTGAACGACCGGTATTGCCTGACAGCGCGATACGATCGCCACGTTTCACTTTTTGTCCTGGTTTGACCAGCAGCTTACGCAGGTGCATATAACGCGTGGTGTAGGTGCGACCATGACGTACCGCAACATAGTATCCGGCTGCACCGCTGCGCTTCGCTACCACTACTTCGCCATCCCCCACCGACAACACCGGCGTGCCTTGTGGCATCGCAAAGTCGACACCTTTGTGCGGTGCAACGCGTCCGGTCACCGGGTTCAGGCGACGCGGATTAAAGTTTGAGGAGATGCGGAACTGCTTCGCCGTCGGGAAACGCATAAAGCCTTTCGCCAGCCCGGTACCGTTACGGTCATAGAACTTACCGTCTTCAGCACGGATGGCGTAATAGTCTTTGCCCTCAGAGCGCAAACGTACGCCCAGCAGTTGGCTTTGCTCACGCTTGCCGTCCAGCATTTCGCGAGACATCAGCACCGAGAACTCATCGCCCTTTTTCAGTTTGCGGAAATCCATCTGCCACTGCATGGCCTTAATCACCGCGCTGATTTCAGAGCTGGTGAGTCCGGCTTCTTTGGCGCTGGCGACGAAGCTTCCGCCCACGGTGCCTTTGATTCGGCTGTTAACCCAATCTCCCTGCTGCATTTCGCTGCTCATCTTGAAACCCGTCGCGGTGCGATCGTAAGTACGGGTTTCTCGGCGAGACACTTCCCAGGTCAGGCGCTGCAGGTCACCTTCCGCGCTTAACGTCCAGGAAAGTTGCTGACCAATTTTCAGGTTACGCAGTTCCTTATCGGAAGCAGCGAGCTGGCTGATATCGCCCATATCGATGCCGTACTGATTCAGGATACTGCTCAGCGTATCGCCCGTGGAGACGACATATTCATGCACGCCAGCCTCACCAGACGTTTTGTCATCCAGTTCATCCTGTGGGATAGCTTCGTCTTCCTGAGCGGCCTGATCGATAGGTTCGCTGGCCTCTGGCAACAGTGAACGAATCTCGCTTTTTTCCAGCTCGATAGTTTTAACGATAGGTGCGGAATCGGGATGGTAAACATAAGGCCGCCAGACGGCGACGGCCAATGTCAGTACGGTAAGCGACCCCAGCATAACGCGATGGGGTCGCGGCAGATTATTAAATGCCAGAGCGACAGAGCGGGCTATCTGTTGCACGTATTCACTTCCTCATTAATCTCCTTTCAGGCAGCTCGCATACTGGTTGGCTAATTGGTTTAAAAACGCTGAATAGCTTGTTTTACCCAGTTTGATATTCGTACCGAGCGGATCCAACGTTCCCATTCGAACGGATGTCCCTCTCGCGACGGCTTCAACGACCGCTGGCCTGAACTGTGGCTCAGCAAAAACGCAGGTTGCTTTTTGCTCAACCAACTGTGTTCTTATTTCATGTAAACGCTGCGCACCAGGTTGAATCTCAGGGTTCACGGTAAAGTGACCAAGCGGTGTTAGTCCGTAGTGTTTCTCGTAGTAGCCATAGGCGTCATGAAAAACGAAATAACCTTTTCCCTTGAGCGGTGCGAGCTCGTTACCTACCTGCTTATCGGTTGCGGCTAATTGTGCCTCAAAATCCTTCAGGTTGGCGTCAAGTTTGGCTCGACTTTGCGGCATAAGTTCCACTAATTTTTCATGGATTGCAACCGCTGAGGCCCGCGCTATCTCTGGGGAAAGCCAAAGATGCATGTTGTAATCGCCGTGATGGTGATGCTCGTCACTTTTTTCACTGCCAGCATCATTGTGTCCATGATCGTCGTCGTCGTCATCCGCACCTTTCATGAGTAACGGTTTCACGTCATTGAGCTGCGCAATCGTTACCTGTTTCGCGTTAGGAATATTCTTGACTGATTTTTCCATAAACGCTTCCATCTCAGGTCCGATCCAAACGACTAAGTCCGCGCCCTGTAAGCGTTTTACGTCTGAAGGACGCAATGAGTAATCGTGTTCGGAAGCCCCGTCGGGCAGCAGAACCTGGGTGTCAGTGACCCCGTCTGCAATGGCTGAAGCGATAAACCCCAGCGGCTTAAGAGATGCGACGACAGCGGCATTTGCTGCCTGTGTTGCACTACCCCAAAGAGCAGCGGATAATGCTGCGAAAAGAAGCGTATTTTTATGTAACATAATGCGACCAATCATCGTAATGAATGTAAGAAATGTGATATTATAACATTCTATAACTTCTGCAAGACTAAAATTGATATGACGACTTTGGTTTCACTGGAAAATGTCTCGGTCTCTTATGGTCAACGCCGCGTCCTCTCTGACGTTTCGCTTGAACTTCGACCCGGTAAAATATTAACGCTACTCGGCCCAAACGGTGCCGGGAAATCTACGCTGGTGCGCGTTGTATTAGGCCTGGTAGCGGCTGATGAGGGAGTTATCAAGCGTAATGGTCAATTGCGGATCGGCTATGTGCCGCAAAAACTGTACCTCGATACTACGCTTCCGCTGACGGTAAGCCGGTTTATGCGTTTACGTCCCGGCACCAAAAAAGAGGATATCCTCCCGGCACTGAAACGCGTTCAGGCCGGGCATCTGATGAATGCGCCGATGCAAAAACTCTCCGGCGGAGAAACGCAACGCGTGCTGTTGGCCCGTGCTTTATTGAATAGACCTCAGCTACTGGTACTTGATGAGCCAACCCAGGGTGTGGATGTCAATGGGCAGGTTGCACTGTACGATCTTATCGACCAGTTGCGACGTGAACTGGATTGCGCCGTACTGATGGTTTCCCATGACCTGCATCTGGTGATGGCAAAAACCGATGAAGTACTGTGTCTGAACCATCATATTTGTTGTTCTGGTGCGCCGGAAGTGGTTTCCATGCACCCGGAATTCATCTCAATGTTCGGGCAACGCGGTGCCGAACAACTCGGAATTTACCGTCATAATCATAATCACCGCCACGATTTACAGGGTCGTATCGTCTTACGCCGGGGAAATGGTCACTCATGATTGAATTGTTATTACCCGGTTGGTTAGCCGGGATCATGCTGGCCTGTGCCGCTGGCCCACTCGGCTCGTTTGTGGTCTGGCGTCGAATGTCTTACTTCGGTGATACGCTGGCTCACGCTTCGCTGCTGGGCGTCGCCTTCGGCCTGCTGTTGGATGTAAACCCCTTCTATGCGGTCATCGCCGTCACTTTGTTGCTGGCTGGCGGTCTGGTATGGCTGGAGAAGCGCCCTCACCTCGCGATCGATACCTTACTGGGCATTATGGCCCACAGTGCGCTGTCATTGGGGTTGGTTGTCGTTAGCCTGATGTCTAACATCCGTGTGGATCTGATGGCCTACCTGTTTGGTGATTTGCTTGCCGTGACGCCAGAAGATCTTATCTCTATCGCCATTGGCGTGGTTATCGTTCTGGCGATTTTGTTCTGGCAGTGGCGCAACCTGCTGTCGATGACCATCAGCCCGGATCTGGCATTTGTCGATGGCGTGAAACTGCAACGCGTCAAGCTACTGCTGATGCTGGTTACGGCGTTAACTATTGGCGTGGCGATGAAGTTTGTCGGGGCGCTGATCATCACCTCGCTGCTTATCATCCCCGCGGCGACCGCCCGCCGCTTTGCCCGTACGCCGGAGCAGATGGCAGGGGTTGCCGTTGGTGTGGGAATGATAGCGGTTACAGGCGGACTGACCTTCTCGGCCTTCTATGACACCCCGGCAGGTCCTTCCGTGGTGCTGTGTGCTGCGCTGTTGTTTATCTTCAGCATGATGAAAAAGCAGGCAAGTTAAACGTGGGTTGCCCGGTGGCGCTGCGCTTACCGGGCCTACAAACCTGATGAGCGTAGCGACATCAGGCACTAAGGCATCTCTGGCGGCGTAATGCCAAAATGGTTCCATGCGCGCACCGTTGCCATTCTTCCGCGCGGCGTACGCTGCAAAAAACCTTGCTGAATCAGATACGGCTCCAGCACGTCCTCAATGGTTTCACGCTCTTCCCCAATCGCCGCCGCCAGGTTATCCAGGCCAACCGGTCCGCCGAAGAATTTATCGATAACCGCCAGTAGTAGCTTACGGTCCATATAATCGAATCCTTCCGCATCCACATTGAGCATATCCAGTGCCTGAGCGGCGATGTCTGCTGAAATTGTGCCGTCATGCTTCACTTCGGCGAAATCGCGTACCCGGCGTAACAAACGGTTGGCAATACGCGGCGTACCGCGGGCCCGACGCGCCACTTCCAGCGCGCCTTCATCGCTCATTTCCAGCCCCATATAGCGTGCGCTGCGCCCAACAATATGCTGCAGGTCAGCCACCTGATAGAACTCCAGGCGCTGCACAATACCGAAGCGGTCACGCAGCGGAGAGGTTAACGACCCGGCACGCGTGGTCGCCCCAATGAGCGTAAACGGTGGCAGATCGATCTTGATCGAACGTGCAGCCGGTCCTTCGCCAATCATGATATCCAGCTGATAATCCTCCATCGCCGGATACAGCACCTCTTCCACCACCGGTGACAGGCGATGGATTTCATCGATAAACAGCACATCGTGGGGTTCAAGGTTGGTCAGCATTGCCGCCAGATCGCCCGCTTTTTCCAGTACCGGACCGGAAGTGGTACGCAGATTAACGCCCATTTCATTGGCCACAATATTGGCAAGCGTGGTTTTACCCAGACCTGGAGGACCGAAAATCAGCAGGTGATCGAGAGCGTCACCGCGCAGCTTCGCCGCCTGGATAAAAATCTCCATCTGCGAACGTACCTGAGGCTGGCCAATATACTCTTCCAGTAATTTAGGACGGATCGCACGATCCACCAAATCTTCAGGGGTAGTGCTGACAGCCGAAATCAGGCGATCTGCTTCAATCATCCTTTACCTCACAATGCCGCGCGAAGCGCTTCACGAATCAGGGTTTCACTGCTGGCATCAGGGCGGGCAATCTTGCTCACCATGCGGCTGGCTTCCTGTGGTTTATAGCCCAACGCCACCAGCGCAGCAACCGCTTCCTGCTCGGCGTCGTCCGTTGTCGGACTAGCCGGAGAGGTCAGGACCAGATCCGCTGCCGGGGTAAAGAGGTCGCCATGCAGACCTTTAAAGCGGTCTTTCATTTCAACAATCAAACGTTCTGCGGTTTTCTTACCAATGCCCGGTAATTTCACCAGCGCGCCAAGTTCTTCACGCTCAACGGCATTAACGAACTGCTGTGCAGACATACCAGAGAGGATTGCCAGCGCCAGCTTCGGCCCCACGCCGTTGGTTTTAATTAACTCTTTAAACAGCGTACGTTCTTGCTTGTTGTTAAAGCCATACAACAACTGAGCGTCTTCACGCACCACAAAATGGGTGAAGATAATCGCTTCCTGCCCGGCTTCCGGCAGCTCGTAGAAACAGGTCATCGGCATATGCACTTCATAGCCTACCCCGCCCGTCTCCAGAAGAACCAGCGGGGGTTGTTTTTCAAGAATGATGCCTCTGAGTCTGCCTATCACATGACGCTCCTGCGTTAAGGGCTAAAAGGTAATGCGCTATCATAAAAAAAGGCTGGATAGATATCCAGCCTCATTTGTCACTAACGTAACCGACCTCGCGCCAGATTCAGCCTCGACTCGCTCATTTGCATGGCGTTCTGGCTGACGTGACAGTGGGTAATGGCAATCGCCAGCGCATCCGCGGCATCTGCCTGCGGGTTTGCCGGAAGTTTTAGCAGCGTGCGCACCATATGCTGAACCTGGCTTTTTTCCGCGCTACCGATACCCACCACGGTCTGTTTTACCTGGCGGGCCGCGTATTCAAAGACCGGAAGATCCTGATTGGTCGCCGCAACGATTGCCACGCCGCGCGCCTGCCCCAGCTTTAGCGCCGAGTCGGCGTTCTTCGCCATAAAGACCTGCTCAATGGCAAAATAGTCCGGTTGAAACTGGGTGATGATTTCCGTCACGCCCGCATAAATCAACTTCAGACGGGACGGAAGATCGTCGACTTTGGTACGAATACAACCGCTGCCGAGGTAGGTCAGCTGTCTGCCGACCTGACGGATTACGCCATAACCGGTGATGCGCGACCCCGGGTCAATGCCGAGAATAATAGACATCACGCACCTCCAGTCAGGTTACGGCACAGCCACCTCATTCTAAGGTCGCTGCCACCTCGTCAGAGATTTCACCGTTGTGGTAAACTTCCTGCACGTCGTCGCAGTCTTCCAGCATATCGATCAGACGCATCAGCTTCGGCGCTGTTTCTGCATCCATATCCGCTTTGGTGGATGGAATCATCGACACTTCAGCCGCGTCCGCTTTCAGACCTGCCGCTTCCAGCGCATCACGCACTTTGCCCATCTCTTCCCACGCGGTGTAAACATCAATCGCGCCGTCGTCGAAGGTCACAACGTCTTCAGCGCCTGCTTCCAGCGCAGCTTCCATGATGGCGTCTTCGTCGCCTTGTTCAAAGGAGATCACGCCTTTTTTGCTGAACAGGTAAGCTACGGAACCGTCAGTACCGAGGTTACCGCCCGTTTTCGTGAATGCGTGACGCACTTCCGCAACGGTACGGTTACGGTTGTCAGACAGACATTCAATCATAACGGCTGTACCGCCAGGACCGTAACCTTCATAGATGATGGTTTCCATGTTGGAATCTTCATCACCGCCCACGCCGCGCGCGATTGCACGGTTCAGGGTGTCACGGGTCATGTTGTTAGCCAGCGCTTTATCAACCGCTGCACGCAGACGCGGGTTAGCATCCGGATCGCCGCCGCCGAGTTTAGCCGCCGTCACCAGCTCACGAATGATTTTGGTGAAAATTTTACCGCGTTTAGCATCCTGCGCTGCTTTACGGTGTCTGGTGTTGGCCCATTTACTATGACCTGCCATAAATAATATCTCCAAAAAGCGCGCCTTTTCAGGCGACGTTAATTACAAACTCTTCAATCGCCTGCCGGTTACTCCACGACTTGGTTAACTGAGCGGCTTCAGCCGCATTAACCCAACGATAGGTCAGATGTTCGGTGAACACGATCTCTCGTTCTGAGGGAAGTGCCAGGCAAAACCAGGATTCAGTATTACGCTCAACTCCCGGCGCATAGCGATGACGTAAATGGCTAAAAATCTCGAACTCCACCGTGCGCTGACAGTCAATTAAGGTCAGTTGCTCAGACGCAACATCAATGGCGACCTCTTCCTTTACTTCGCGCATCGCGGCTTGCGACGCGGTTTCACCCTCTTCAAGGCTGCCGGTGACCGACTGCCAGAAATCAGGATCGTCGCGTCGCTGTAACATCAGCACTCTCCCGGTGTCCTTTGCATAAATCACGACTAACACCGAGACAGGCTGTTTGTATGTCATATCAGTTATTCTCGGCCTTCTTAACAACCTGAATGCTCAGTTCCGCCAGCGCTGCTTCGTTGGCAAAGCTCGGCGCTTCAGTCATCAGACACGCTGCAGCCGTGGTTTTCGGGAAAGCAATAACGTCACGAATGTTGTCAGTACCGGTCAGCAGCATAGTCAGACGATCCAGACCAAACGCCAGGCCCGCATGCGGCGGTGTACCGTATTTTAGCGCATCCAGCAGGAAGCCGAATTTCTCGCGCTGCTCTTGCTCGTTAATGCCCAGAATACCGAATACGGTCTGCTGCATATCACCGTTGTGAATACGCACGGAACCACCGCCCACTTCATAGCCGTTAATGACCATATCGTACGCGTTGGCAACCGCCTCTTCCGGCGCAGCTTTCAGCTCAGCGGCAGTCATATCTTTCGGCGCGGTGAACGGGTGGTGCATTGCGGTCAGACCGCCTTCACCATCGTCTTCAAACATCGGGAAGTCGATAACCCAAAGCGGCGCCCATTTGGCTTCGTCAGTAATGCTCAGGTCTTTACCCAGTTTCAGACGCAGCGCGCCCATCGCGTCGGCAACGACTTTCTTGTTGTCGGCACCGAAGAAAATCATGTCGCCGTCTTGCGCACCGGTACGCGCCAGAATCGCTTCCACGATTTCTGCGTTCAGGAACTTAGCAACCGGGCTGGTGATACCTTCCAGGCCTTTCGCACGCTCGGTGACTTTGATGTAAGCCAGACCTTTCGCGCCGTAAATCTTGATAAAGTTACCGTAATCGTCAATTTGCTTACGGCTCAGTGCAGCACCGCCCGGTACACGCAGGGCAGCCACGCGGCCTTTCGGATCGTTCGCCGGACCAGAGAACACCGCGAACTCAACGCCTTTAACCAGATCGGCAACGTCAACCAGCTCCATCGGGTTACGCAGGTCTGGTTTATCGGAACCGTAACGACGCTCGGCTTCGGCAAAAGTCATGATCGGGAAATCACCCAGATCCACACCTTTAACTTCCAGCCACAGATTGCGTACCAGTGCTTCCATCACTTCACGCACCTGCGGTGCGGTCATGAAGGAAGTCTCAACGTCGATCTGGGTAAATTCAGGCTGACGGTCAGCACGTAAGTCTTCATCACGGAAGCATTTTACGATCTGATAATAGCGGTCAAAACCCGACATCATCAGCAGCTGTTTAAACAGCTGAGGAGACTGCGGCAGCGCGTAAAACTTACCTTTATGTACGCGAGAAGGTACCAGGTAATCGCGTGCGCCTTCCGGCGTCGCTTTGGTCAGCATCGGCGTTTCGATGTCGAGGAAGCCGTGGTCGTCCATAAAACGACGCACCAGGCTGGTAATTTTGGCACGCGTTTTCAGGCGTTGCGCCATTTCAGGACGACGCAGATCCAAATAGCGATACTTCAGGCGCGCTTCTTCGGTGTTGACGTGGTTTGAGTCAAGCGGCAGCGAGTCTGAACGGTTGATGATGGTCAGATCGGAGGCCAGTACTTCAATTTCGCCCGTCGCCATATCGGCGTTGACGTTTTTCGCATCACGCGCACGCACGGTGCCCGTAACCTGGATGCAGAACTCATTACGCAGTTCGGAGGCCAGCTTTAACGCGTCCGCACGGTCCGGATCGAAAAATACCTGCACGATACCTTCGCGGTCGCGCATATCGATAAAGATCAGGCTACCAAGATCACGACGACGGTTGACCCAACCACACAGAGTCACCTGCTGCCCCTCGTGGGACAGACGTAGCTGTCCGCAATATTCTGTACGCATGAGATATCCCTTAACTTTGCCGCAGGCGGATTGTCACCTGTCTCGCAGGTGACGAAGTCGCAGCTTTAGCTGAATGTCACAACTGAATGAAAAAAGGCGGCTATTATACTGGAAATTCTGCCGCACGATAAGAGCCTACTGGGATAGACTCTTAGTCCGGTACTGACTGTACGCCTGTTTCCTGGACGGGCATTGCGTAATCTCACAAAAAATAACAAAAATTGTCGCCCCTTTCACACTGATTCGCGATTAAGGTGTAACGGAAATCTATTTTTTACTGGAGTGACCATGCTGGAACTGAACGCAAAAACAACCGCCCTTGTCGTGATTGACTTACAGGAAGGGATCCTGTCTTTCGCTGGCGGGCCTCATACGGCACACGATGTGGTTACCCGCGCCGCGCAGTTGGCGGAAAAATTCCGTGCCCACGGTTCCCCGGTAGTAATGGTGCGCGTCGGCTGGTCTGACGATTACGCCGAAGCGCTGAAACAACCGGTAGATGCTCAGACTCCGGCAAAAGCGTTGCCCGAAAACTGGTGGGATTACCCGACGGCTCTGGGAAAATGCGCCAGCGATCTCGAAGTCACCAAACGCCAGTGGGGCGCGTTTTACGGTACCGATTTGGAACTACAGCTGCGTCGTCGGGGCATTGATACTATCGTCTTGTGCGGCATATCCACAAACATTGGCGTAGAGTCGACGGCGCGAAATGCGTGGGAGTTGGGTTTTAATCTGATTGTTGCAGAAGACGCCTGTAGCGCCGCCAGCGCCGATCAGCACCGGGGCAGCATGACGCATATTTTCCCGCGTATCGCACGCGTACGCAGCGTGGACGAGATCCTGCAAGCGCTATGATTTATATCGGTTTACCCCAGTGGTCGCATCCTAAATGGGTGCGTCTGGGGATCTCAAACCTTGAAGAGTATGCCCGCCACTTTAACTGTGTGGAGGGCAACACCACGCTGTACGCGCTGCCAAAAGCGGACATTGTTGCCCGCTGGCATGCACAGACCACCGATGCATTTCGATTTTGCTTTAAGTTTCCGGCCACCATTTCGCATCAGGCCGCGCTGCGTAATTGCGATGACCTGGTACAGGAGTTTTTCACGCGCATGTCGCCGCTGGAATCGCGCATTGGACAGTACTGGCTGCAATTACCCGCGACTTTTGGTCCGCGTGACCTGCCTGCCCTGTGGCAGTTTCTCGATGCGCTCCCCAAAGCCTTTACCTACGGTGTGGAAGTTCGCCATCCAGACTTCTTTGCCAAGGGCGAAGCCGAGCTGCTATTTAATCGGGGCTTACACGAGCGTGGCGTAAACCGGGTAATTCTGGACAGCCGCCCGGTGCATGCCGCAATCCCGCATACTGAAGCGATACGTGACGCCCAGCGCAAGAAGCCAAAGGTGCCGGTACATGCAGTAGTGACGGCAAACCATCCGATGGTACGCTTTATCGGCAGCGATGATATGGCACAAAATAGCGAGCTTTTTGCCGTCTGGCTGACCAAGCTGTCGCGATGGCAACACACCACGACGCCGTATCTTTTTTTGCATACGCCGGACATCGCACAGGCCCCGGAGCTTGTAGACACGCTATGGGCAGATTTACGTAACGTCCTGCCAGAGATCGGATCAGCACCGTCTATTCCACAGCAATCTTCTCTTTTCTGAAATTGCCACCTATCATAGACAGTGCCATCTGCCATTTTAAAGGGAGTTTGTATGGTAAGCGCGCTTTATGCCGTATTGGGTGCGTTATTGTTAATAAAGTTCTCCTTTGACGTCGTTCGCCTGCGCATGCAATACCGCGTTGCCTATGGCGACGGAGGTTTTAGCGAACTGCAAAGCGCTATCCGCATTCACGGTAATGCGGTGGAGTATATTCCCGTCGCGTTAGTGCTGCTGTTATTTATGGAAATGAACGGCGCAGAGACGTGGATGGTGCATATTTGCGGGCTGATGTTGATTGCCGGACGACTGATGCATTATTACGGATTTCACCACCGGCTCTTCCGCTGGCGCCGTTCAGGCATGAGCGCAACCTGGTGTTCGCTGTTGCTAATGGTGCTGGCGAATCTTTGGTATATGCCCTGGGAGTTGGTTTTCTCCCTGCATTAGCGCACAATACGCCACTTTATTTTTCCCGGATTTTTACGTTATGTCTCACCGCGACACGCTTTTTTCTGCGCCTATCGCCAGTCTGGGTGACTGGACCTTTGATGAACGGGTAGCTGAAGTCTTCCCGGATATGATCCAGCGTTCCGTTCCTGGTTATTCCAATATCATTTCTATGATTGGTATGCTGGCCGAACGTTTCGTACAACCCAACACGCAGGTCTACGATCTGGGCTGCTCTCTGGGCGCGGCGACGCTCTCGGTGCGTCGCAATATTCATCACGAGAATTGCAAAATTATTGCTGTCGATAACTCTCCGGCGATGGTTGAGCGCTGCCGTCGTCATATTGACGCCTATAAGGCACCGACCCCGGTTGAGGTTGTCGAAGTCGATATCCGCAACATTACTATCGAAAACGCCTCGATGGTGGTGCTGAATTTTACCCTGCAATTCCTTGAGCCACCTGAGCGCCAGGCGTTGTTGGATAAGATTTATCAGGGGCTGAATCCCGGCGGCGCGCTGGTTCTTTCTGAAAAATTCAGTTTCGAAGACGCTAACGTTGGCGAGCTGCTGTTCAACATGCACCACGACTTCAAACGGGCAAATGGCTATAGCGAACTGGAAATCAGCCAGAAGCGCAGCATGCTGGAGAACGTGATGCTGACCGACTCGGTCGAAACGCACAAAGCGCGACTGCATCAGGCTGGTTTCGAGCACAGCGAATTGTGGTTCCAGTGCTTCAACTTTGGTTCTCTGGTGGCGCTGAAAGCTGGGGTAAGCGCATGATCGACTTTGGTAACTTTTATCAGCTGATTGCCAAAAACCATCTCTCCCATTGGCTGGAAACGCTTCCGGCGCAAATCGCTACCTGGCAGCGCGATCAGCACGGCTTGTTTAAGCAGTGGTCAAACGCCGTCGAGTTTCTGCCCGAGCTAACGCCGCATCGCCTGGACTTACTTCATAGCGTTACAGCAGAAAGCAAAGAGCCGCTCAGCGAAGGTCAACTCAAACGTATCGACACTCTGATGCGTAACCTGATGCCATGGCGTAAAGGACCGTACTCGCTGTATGGCGTCAATATTGACACCGAGTGGCGCTCAGACTGGAAGTGGGATCGCGTTCTGCCGCACTTGTCTGACCTCACCGGCCGTACCATTCTTGATGTCGGCTGCGGCAGTGGTTATCACATGTGGCGCATGATTGGCGCGGGGGCGCATCTGGCGGTTGGTATCGATCCTACGCAACTGTTTCTATGCCAGTTTGAGGCGGTGCGTAAACTGCTGGGCAATGACCAGCGCGCTCATCTGCTGCCGCTGGGCATTGAACAGCTTCCAGCGCTCAACGCCTTTGATACCGTATTCTCCATGGGAGTGCTTTATCACCGACGTTCACCGCTGGAACACCTGTGGCAGTTGAAGGATCAACTGGTTAAAGATGGTGAACTGGTGCTGGAAACGCTGGTCGTCGAAGGTGATGAAAATACCGTACTGGTTCCGGGCGACCGCTACGCGCAGATGCGTAATGTCTACTTTATTCCATCTGCGCTGGCGCTAAAAAACTGGCTGGAAAAATGCGGTTTTGTTGATGTGCGTATCGCCGATGTCTGCGTCACCACTACCGAAGAACAGCGCCGCACCGAATGGATGATAACCGAGTCGCTGGCCGACTTCCTCGACCCGAACGACCACAGCAAAACGGTGGAAGGCTACCCCGCCCCATTACGCGCGGTATTGATTGCGCGTAAGCCGTGATGGATTGCCGGATGACCGTTACGTATAGCACCGTTTCTCCAAAATAGTTCAAGTTGCAGCAAGGCGGCCAACGCTGCTGCGGCTTGAAATATGAAGGATAAAAAAAGGCCCCTGTTGAATTGGCAGGGGCCTGGTACGAGCAAGCATCATATTGGGCGACATGATGCAACGGTAAAAATCAGCTGGCCTGATGGTGTGCAATGATTGCTTTCATTTCCGCAACCGCCGCCCCGTCTACCGCATAGCGTGAATATTCATCCGCCTGCGTATCCGAAGACATCGACAACCCCGAATTGCGATAACGCATTGGTGAAGCCAGCCATACTCCGGCAGAACTGTGGACTTCCTGCACTCCAGCATTAAGGAACAGGGACAAATTCGAGGCGCGAACCCCCGCTCCGGCCATAATGATTGGAGCATCCGCCTGCGCAATAAGTTCCATTATTTTTGTTAAACCTTGCGCCGCATCTGATTTTTGCCCGGAAGTCAGCACTCTGGCGATGCCCAAATCAGCTAATTTTTTTAGCGCATTGAGTGGGTTAGCACACATATCAAAGGCACGATGAAAAGTGACTTGCAGTGAACCGGCGGCGATCATTATTTTCTCCATGCGCGGCATATCGACATCGCCATCCGCATTTAAAATGCCAGTTACCAGCCCTGAGAACCCCAGTTCCCGGACCATCGCGATATCATCCAGCATTGCAGCGAATTCACCGTCGGTATAGCAAAAGTCGCCTCCACGCGGTCGTATAATGGGATTGACGGGAATCGAAACATGCTGGCGAACAGAACGCAGGACGCCCAGAGACGGCGTTAAGCCGCCTTCTTTAGGTGCTGCGCAAAGCTCAATGCGATCCGCGCCGTTTTGCTGCGCCGTACGCGCGCACTCCATGCTGTAACAGCAGATTTCCAGTAAAGCCATGCTCACTCCTGACGTTCGCTTGCCACTATGGTTTCAATCGACCACGGATGAAATTTTATCGTTACGCTGCCATCGCTGACCGCCAGCGTCGGATTCGGTAAACGTTCGCGCTCGCCTTTTGGCGAGCTGGTTTTTACAAATATGCCCGGCTGGCTCAGACCGTGATCTGAAAGCAGCGCCAGCGCTCTGGCGTTCAGCGTTTGTGCCTCACCCGGCAGAACAATTTCAATATGTTCCCAGCCTTCATGCGGATAGCGTTTTTCGCCCGGCCACGGCAGTTCAACGATGGAAAATTGCCAATGTTGCACACAAACCGGCTCATACAGCTTAAAAAGACAAATAGGTCTGCCGTTAATCATGTTTTCTGACAGCAATTCACCGCACTGTTCAAAGCCACGACGCCAGCGCTCTGCGGTGGTATTTTGGTGGCAACGCAAGGAAATGTGGTCGGCTTCCAGCCCTGAAATATCCAGCCCAAGACGGGTGGAAAGTTCCGTTAATGCCTGCGTGAAATGCGGTAAATCTGCAGAAATATCCTGTAGTTCTGCAACGGTCTGCCAGTTCGCCATATTAAAAGCTCATATCTATGTTCAAAGCCGCTAATTTACTCTGTTGCGCTGCGCCATCCAACCGCTGTTTTCTTCGAACGTAACATGAAGACTAAAACGTCATTGCATTGACTGAATTTTAGACTGCGCACGCGACTCGCAGTGCTGACGGCAACGGGCATTTGCAGTATACTCCCGCCCTTAATTCTTAAACTGGTGCGGTGAATTTTTCCCCGCTTCATAAATGTAAGGTATTCCGGTGAATATTCAGGCTCTTCTCTCAGAAAAAGTCAGTCAGGCCATGATTGCTGCAGGCGCGCCTGCAGATTGCGAACCACAGGTTCGTCAGTCAGCAAAAGTACAGTTCGGCGACTATCAGGCTAATGGCATGATGGCTGTCGCTAAAAAACTGGGTATGGCGCCGCGACAACTGGCTGAGCAGGTGCTGACTCATCTGGATCTCAACGGGATCGCCAGCAAAGTTGAAATTGCCGGCCCGGGCTTTATCAATATTTTTCTCGATCCGGCATTTCTGGCGCAGCACGTTCAGCAGGCGCTGGCCTCCGATCGTCTGGGCGTCACTCAACCGGCGAAACAAACCGTTGTTGTTGATTATTCCGCACCTAACGTAGCGAAAGAGATGCACGTTGGTCACCTGCGTTCCACCATCATCGGTGATGCTGCGGTGCGTACGCTGGAATTCCTCGGCCACAAGGTTATCCGCGCCAACCACGTCGGCGACTGGGGTACTCAGTTCGGTATGCTTATCGCGTGGCTGGAAAAACAGCAGCAGGAAAATGCCGGAGAGATGGCGCTGGCTGACCTGGAAGGTTTCTACCGTGATGCGAAAAAACATTACGATGAAGATGAAGCCTTCGCAGAACGCGCTCGTAGTTATGTCGTGAAGCTGCAAGGCGGCGATGAATACTTCCGTGAGATGTGGCGCAAACTGGTCGACATTACCATGTCGCAAAACCAGTTAACCTACGATCGCCTCAACGTTACCCTGACCCGTGACGATGTAATGGGCGAAAGCCTGTACAACCCAATGCTGCCTGGCATCGTGGCCGATCTCAAAGCTAAAGGCCTGGCTGTTGAAAGCGAAGGCGCTACCGTCGTATTCCTTGATGAGTATAAAAACAAGGAAGGCGAACCGATGGGCGTAATCATTCAGAAGAAAGATGGCGGCTATCTCTACACCACAACCGACATCGCCTGCGCCAAGTATCGTTATGAAACGCTGCATGCCGATCGCGTACTTTATTACATCGACTCCCGTCAGCATCAGCACTTAATGCAGGCCTGGACCATCGTGCGTAAGGCCGGTTATGTGCCGGACTCCGTACCGCTGGAACACCACATGTTCGGTATGATGCTGGGCAAAGACGGCAAGCCGTTCAAAACCCGCGCGGGCGGCACGGTGAAACTGGCCGATCTGCTGGATGAAGCGCTGGAGCGCGCACGTCGTCTGGTCGCTGAGAAGAATCCGGACATGCCTGCCGACGAGCTGGAAAAACTGGCAAATGCGGTCGGTATCGGCGCGGTGAAATATGCGGACCTGTCCAAAAACCGTACTACCGACTACATCTTCGACTGGGACAACATGCTGGCGTTCGAAGGTAACACCGCACCCTATATGCAGTACGCCTATACCCGCGTACTGTCCGTGTTCCGTAAAGCAGATATCGACGAAAGCGCGCTGGCAAATGCGCAGGTGATTATCAGCGAAGATCGTGAAGCCCAACTGGCTGCGCGTCTGCTGCAGTTTGAAGAAACGCTGACTGTCGTTGCACGTGAAGGTACGCCGCACGTGATGTGTGCTTACCTGTACGACGTTGCCGGTCTGTTCTCCGGCTTCTACGAGCACTGCCCTATCCTCAGTGCCGAAAACGAAGAGATTCGTAACAGCCGACTGAAACTGGCGCAGCTGACGGCGAAAACCCTGAAGCTGGGTCTGGATACGCTGGGTATCGAAACCGTAGAACGTATGTAATCACCTCCAGTACTGTGAAAGCCCGCGCTATGTCGCGGGCTTTTTTTTTCCCGAATGACCGCTATCCAGCCTACGATAAACGGCTACGTGCATTGTAATTTGTTACAACCCACAAGGAATGACACATTTCCGTAGAGATATGGAACATTTTTTGCCTGTCATCCCGTTTAAGCCTCCGTATCATTAGGCGGCAAATTAATCGGGTACGGGTCAATGACATTCAGAGATTTTGAGGCGGAAGAAAAACTCTTCCAACGGCGTGTATTGGTGGCCTTCGGCCTTGTAGTCATCTGTTTTGGCATCCTGATTTACAATCTCTACAACTTACAAATTTGTCAGCACCAGTATTACACCACCCGGTCGAATGCAAACGACATCAAAATGCTGCCCGTCGCCCCAACGCGTGGCATGATTTACGATCGCAACGGCATTCCGCTGGTGCGCAACGTGACCTGGTACGATATTTCCGTTACGCCGTACAAAATCAGCGATATGAACGCGCTGATCAGGCAGCTCACGCCCATCGTTGACCTCACTCCTGATGACATTGACCAGTTTCGCCATGAGCTGAAAGCCAGCAGTCGCTATCGCCCTGTCGTGCTGAAAAATGCGCTGACCGATGTGGAAATCGCCCGTTTCTCGGTTAACCAGTTTCATTTCAGCGGCGTCACTATCAACAGCTATGAAGACCGCCAGTACCCTTATGGCGCCGCGCTGGCGCATGTCCTTGGCTATGTATCAAAAATCAACGATAGCGACCTTAAAGCGCTGGATAAGAAAGGCCTGGCAGAGAATTATGCCGCCGATCACAACATCGGTAAGCAGGGGATCGAGCATTATTACGAAAATGAGCTGCATGGGAAAACCGGTTATCAGGAGGTGGAAGTGGATAACCACGGACGCATCGTACGCCTGATCAAGGATGTGCCGCCCGTTGCCGGAAAAGATATCCATCTGACGCTGGACCTACATTTGCAGCAATACATTGAGAGCCTGTTAGCGGGCCAGCGGGCTGCTGTTTTGGTTGAGGATCCGCACGACGGCTCCGTGCTGGCAATGGTCTCTAATCCCAGCTATGACCCGAACCCGTTTGTCAAAGGCATCAGCTATCAGGACTATAACAAACTGCTGCAGGATAAAGACCTGCCATTGATCAACCGCGTCACCCAGGGGCTGTATCCTCCCGCCTCCACGGTCAAACCGTACATGGCGATGTCAGCTTTACTGGACGGCGTGATCACGCCGCAGACCAGTTTCTTCGGCGCTCCCACCTGGACGCTTCCCGGCACAGAACGACATTACCGCGACTGGAAAAAAACGGGCCACGGTATGCTGGATGTCACCAAAGCGATTGAAGAGTCTGCGGACACGTTCTTTTATCAGGTGGCGTTTATGATGGGGATCGACCGGATTAACAGCATGCTCAGCCAGTTTGGCTATGGCAAACCGACTGGTATCGATCTTGATGAGGAGTATAACGGCCTGCTCCCAAGTCGCGAATGGAAGCAGAAAGTGCATAAAAAATCCTGGTATCAGGGAGATACCATTTCGGTTGGCATCGGTCAGGGCTACTGGATTGCCACGCCTATTCAGATGGTAAAAGCCATGGTCGCGCTGATTAACAATGGCAAAGTTATCGCTCCTCACCTGCTACTTGATGAAGAGAGCGGAAAAACTATTACACCGTATCAGGCTTCCGAAGCACCGTCGCAAATCGCGTCTGCCTCGTCACCTTATTGGGGACTGGTGCGTCAGGCGATGTTCGGCATGGCGAATGAACCAAACGGCACGGGCTATAAGTTCTTTCACACCGCATCTTACGGCATTGCGGCGAAAAGTGGCACATCCCAGGTCTTTAGCCTGAAAGAAAATCAAACCTACGATGCGAAAATGATCCCCGTGCGCCTGCGCGACCATGTGTTCTATACCGCATTTGCACCGTATAAAAACCCGAAAGTCGCCGTAGCGTTAATTCTCGAAAACGGCGGCAGCGATGGCGTCACCGCCGCGCCGGTTATGCGTCAAATCATGGATCATCTGTTTGCGCCGCAGGACAACGCCGAGCAAACAGAGACACCGGAACAATCAGGTCCGATAGCAGCTGCGCCATCGGACGCCGATATCAAAAATACTTACGCAAGTATTCGGTAAGGCACAGCATCGCCATCGCTTGTCCGTAAGGCATGGAGGTCCGTGGGATGTTGCGGTAAAAATCGAGATTGTGACCCATTCCGGTTCCAAACGAGGTGTGCAGCAGTTCACCTTCGGCTGAAATATGTTGCACAATACCTCTGATGGCTTTTTCGGCTACCGACGCATAGTTTTGCCCAACATAGCGTTTACGAACCGCTTTGAGGATCCCATAGGCGAAGCCGGCGGTTGCCGACGCTTCCAGATACGACTGTGGGTCGTCCAGCAAGGTATGCCACAATCCGCTTTCATCCTGGCACTTCGCCAGCGCGGCGATTTGCGCATTCAGAACCTGTACCAGATAGCGATGCACTGCATTATTCTGTGGCAAATCAAGCAATTCGAGGAAATCCGGAATGACGATAGTTAACCAGCTGTTGCCGCGCGCCCAGCGAGCGTTGGCGAAGTTATGTTGTCCTTCATAGCTCCAGCCGTGGAACCACAGCCCCGTTTCTTTATCCATTAGGTTTTGCACGTGCAGCAGGAACTGATAGGTTGCTTCTTCAATATAGTCGGGACGATTAAGCAACTTGCCAATTTTCGCCAGCGGTAAAACCGTCATCATCAATGTGTCATCCCACATCTGCTGATGATTCTCTTCCGCCAGCGTAATGTGCTGCATACCGCCATAGTCTGTACGCGGCATCTCATGCATTGCCCACTCTGCCCAACTGTCGAGCCACGGAAGGTACGCTGGATTACGCGTCTCTTCATAGCGATACGCCAGCGTTAAAAACGGCGCCATGGTGTTAACGTTTTTGGTGGTTGCGCCTTCGGCAAAACGATCGGCAAACCAACTGTCGATGATATCGCGCATCGTTTCATCGCCGGTTTGCTGATAATACTGATACATACCATACAATCCGACGCCGTGCGTCCACTCCCATCCTGCCCAGCCTTTGGTATCAATCACGCGTCCGTCGTCCAGACGCAGTAAGAACTCACCGGTTTCGTCATGAATATTGACCAGGTTATGCGTCACCTTTTTGATCAACGCTTTTAATTCATCCCTGGCAATAAAATGTTCTGGTTGGCGCAACAATGGGCTATGTTTAACCGGGTAAACAATCATTTACTTAACCTCTGTCAATGTCGAATTCAATGCGGCGCCTTTTTCCAGTTTGGGTGCCGCTGGTTTATTACGATTCAGGTAACCAATATTGTTGTTACCCCAAAGTGATTCATATGGCATGCCGGACAGCATCTCTACGGTGGCGCGTCCCTCAGCGGAAAGTCCTTCCAGCACAGGCCGCCCGGACTCACGCATTTTTGCGGTCTCTTCACGCAGGGTGCTGTGCGTGTGCAGGTTCAGTTTGAAGCGCAGGGAAACCAGGAAACCCAGCGCCAGAACAATTAACGTTCCGCAGCTCAGAATTAACAGGATGGTATGGCTAACCGCCGCGGGCTGTGCGCTCTGGCCGGAGACAAAACCGGACAACTGCATGACGATCCCCACCAGCATCACCGCGCCCGCCTGCGACGCTTTGCGCGTTAACGTCATAATCCCGGCGAAGATCCCTTCCCGACGCTGACCGGTAATCACTTCGTCAACGTCCGCAATATAGGTGTAGGTATTCCAGGGAACGTAATTGATCCCCCCACGCCCCAGACCCGCCACGGCAGATACCAGCAGTAGCAGAGAATAAACATCGCTGAGTCCGGCGTAATACAGCCCCGCATAGGAGAGTGAACTGAGGCCAAACAGGACGACCACCATGCGATAAGACGGCGCAGGTCCGAAACGAATGCACAATGGGATCATGGCGATAACAGCAATGAACTGGAAGATAGCCATCGTACCCAGCAGGTTGGATGCCATTGATGCTTCCTGCATCAGCACAAACACCACATAGTAAGTAAAGACGGCGTTAAAGACGTCCTGAGCAATATAGCCGCCAAGATACATTCCTAAATGCTGGCGAAATATACGGATGCGTAGAGTTGAACTCAGTTCAACAAACAAGCGGTTCATACTCTGGCTAAAGGTCAGGCTTTTCTTCTCTTCTTCGGCTCGCAGGGCGGCTTCAGTCCACTCTTCTCGCGGTCGCTCCCAGGTAAAAAACCAGACGAACGTCAGCATCAGCGCGCACAGCACAGAGAACACCAGACTGGCGTAGAAGAAAGACACCGGGTTATCTTTGCCAAATAGCGTCAGCAGAACGCCGGGTAAGAATGAGGCCAGAATGGCTGACATTTGCGCCATCGAAATACGCGCGCCGGAGAATTTGGTTTTCTGTTTAAAGTCATCGGTCATTTCGGGTACCAGCGTTTCGTAAGGCACCAGAATCATGGTGTAGACCACGTCAAAAATCAGATAGGTGAGCAGGTAATACCAGAATCCCATGTCGCCGACCCACATCAGCGAGTAGCTAAAGACACAGGGAATCCCCAACAGAATAAAAAACTTACGCCGCCCAAAGCGTTTGCCAAGCCAGGTTGAGCCAAAGTTATCGGTCAAAAAACCCATTAATGGGCTAACGACGGCATCCAGCACCCTGGCTGTGGCAAAAATAAAGGTCGCTTCGATAGGCGTCAGACCACAGAACGTGGTGTAGAAATAGAGTAACCACGCCGCAGTTAACGCCGTGGTGCCTGCGCCTAGAAAATCTCCCGAACCGTAGGCAAAATAGTTAACCAGTCCGATTTTACGTGTCTTCATTGCCGTTACCCCTGCACATTATTAGGAGGCCCCGCAATCCTCGCTTTGACATTGGGCATCCTTACCGGGTCACAGTAAAAGCTAACAGGAAGTGAAACCTTTCTATTTCTGCCAAGGGGGTTCGCAAACTGGCAACAGCACAAAGAGTCCGGCAACGTATGTCACCTATTTTATAAAACAGCGTTTCTATTTAATCAAAGAGGCAGGCTAAAAGTGCGAAGCAGCCAGCAGTTTCTACTGCTGGCATGACTGAAGGAAGGTGTTAACGATAGTTCACGATCACCTGATTACTCTGAACCTGTAAGGCAGGGATCAGACGACCACCACCGGGGACTTCCCAGACAAAATGCATCGGTTCGATGGCGGGAACATTATTGAATCCGTTGGTGGTTCCACTCTGCCCATCCAGCTCGACACAGCGGGACTGAGAACATAAACGCACCCGTAAACCCGCGGGCGTTGGGCCATTAAGTTCATAGCGCCAGGCCACCAGCGTCATCAACCCCGAGACCGGCTGGCTGGGTACCAGAGGAGCGGACGAGGCTGACTGACCGCGGTGGTTTAAGGTGATCCCCATCCCGCTTGCCTGCCACGCCCCTTCCCCGGCAGCCTGTACCGCCAGAGGAAACAACAACAGCAACAGTAACTTACGCATTATTTACCTCCAATAGTCGCCGTCATGCGGATATGGCGGTTATCGGAAAGCTCCATGTTCGATAACACCACCAACTGCGGTATGCTGCGACGTAAAAAGCGTGCCAGTAACGGACGCAACGCGTGGTTAACCAGCAAGACTGGCGGCGCGCCCAACATTTCCTGCCGGGACAGCGCTTCCTGAGTCTGGGCCAGCAATCGGTCTGCCAGCCCTGGCTCCAGGCCGCCGCCGCCCTGCAGCGCTTGCAGCAGCAAACGCTCGAGCGGGGTATCAAGGCCGATAACCTGAACCTCTTCATTACCCGGGAACCACTGCTGAGTGATAGCGCGTCCTAAGGCTACACGGACGACCGCGGTAAGCTCATGCGGATCATTTTGCAGCGGCGCATGTTCAGCCAGCGTTTCAAGAATGGTGCGCATATCGCGAATCGGTACTTTCTCATCCAGTAAGTTCTGCAACACTTTATGCAGCGTGGTGAGCGTCACAACGCCCGGCACCAAATCTTCCGTCAGCTTTGGCATCTCCTGCGAGACACGGTCCAGTAACTGCTGTGCCTCCTGACGGCCAAATAGCTCAGCAGCGAACTGCCCAATCAGGTGGTTAAGATGCGTCGCGACAACGGTACTCGCTTCAACTACCGTAAAGCCCTGAATCTGCGCCTGTTCCTTCAATGCACTTTCAATCCAGATAGCGTCCAGTCCGAAAGCCGGATCGACCGTTTTCTCACCCGGCAGCGACCCGGCGGCGGTACCCGGGTTAATGGCCAGCCAGCGTCCCGGATAGGCGTCACCACTGCCAATTTCCACCCCTTTCATCAAAATTCGATAGCGGGCTGGCTGCAGATCCATATTGTCACGGATATGCACCACCGGCGGCAGGAAGCCCATATCCTGGGCAAATTTCTTACGAATACTGCGAATTCGCCCCAGCAACTCGCCATCCTGCTGAAAGTCTACCATCGGGATCAGGCGATAACCGACCTCCATTCCCAGGGAGTCTTCCAGCTGTACGTCATTCCACGTCGCTTCCACCACGGAGTTGTTTTCCGGCATTTTCACCGGCTGCGGTTCATCTGGCGCTTTTTGCTCACGACCGCGCATCCACCAGGCCAGACCCAGTAACGCAGCGGTAAACATCAGAAACACCAGGTTCGGCATGCCCGGAACCAGACCCAAAAGCCCAAGCACCGCCGCGCTGAGCAGCATAACGCTGGGATTACTGAACAGTTGGGTCACCATCTGTTCGCCTACGTCCTGGTCGGTACTCACGCGGGTCACGATAACCCCCGCCGCGGTGGAGATAACCAGAGCAGGAATTTGTGCCACCAGCCCGTCACCGATGGTCAGCAGGGTATAACTTTCCGCAGCGCTGCCCATGCTCATACCATGCTGCAACACCCCAACTAACAGGCCGCCGACCACGTTGATAACCATGATCAGAATACCGGCGATGGCATCTCCACGTACGAATTTACTCGCACCGTCCATAGAGCCGTAGAAATCCGCTTCCTGGGTCACTTCCGAGCGCCGTTTTTTGGCTTCATCCTCGCCAATCAGACCGGCATTCAAATCCGCATCAATCGCCATCTGCTTGCCGGGCATACCATCCAGCACAAAACGCGCGCCAACCTCAGCGATTCGCCCTGCACCTTTGGTGATTACCATAAAGTTAATGATGACGAGAATAACGAAGACCACGATGCCGATCGCAAAGTTACCCCCCACCAGGAAGTGACCAAAGGCTTCAACCACCTTCCCCGCCGCCGCCGCGCCGGTATGACCTTCCATTAAAATGATACGCGTCGACGCGACGTTCAGGGCGAGGCGTAATAATGTGGTAAACAGCAAAATCGTCGGGAATGCGGCAAACTCCAGCGTACGCTGGGTGAACATCGCCACCAGCAGCACCATGATCGACAGCGCGATGTTAAATGTGAACAGCAAATCGAGGACGAAAGCCGGCAGCGGCAGCACCATCATCGACAAGATCAGCAGGATGAGGATCGGTCCGGCAAGGATTTGCCATTGCGTGGATTTCAGGTTGCTGGGCAGGCGCAGCATCGCGACCAGATTAGCCATCAGTAGTCTTCTCGTTCAAAAAATCCAGTGCTTCAGGCACCGGAAGGTTTTCAGGTTGTGGTGGACGCTTGCCGCCGGCGAGACGCCAGCGTTTTAGCTGCCATACCCATGCCAGTACTTCGGCAACGGCGGCATATAATTGACCCGGTATTTGCTGACCAATCTCAGCATGGCGATATAACGCACGCGCCAACGGCGGCGCTTCTAACGTAGGGACACGATGCTCGGCGCCAATCTCACGAATGCGCAGCGCCACCAGCCCCGCGCCTTTGGCGACAACTTTCGGCGCGCTCATTTTGTTCTCGTCATACTTCAACGCCACCGAATAGTGCGTGGGGTTAGTAACAATAACGTCCGCTTTCGGCACATCCGCCATCATGCGACGCTGTGCGGCCGCACGCTGCATTTGACGTATTTTTCCCTTAACGTGCGGGTCACCTTCGCTTTGCTTAAATTCGTCCCGGATATCCTGACGCGACATACGCAGTTTTTTCAGGTGGCTGTAAATCTGGAAAAAGACGTCAAACCCCACCATCGGAATGACGCCCAGCACCACCAACAGCGCGCACATACCCACTAAATCCAGGGCGTTGCCCATCGCCGTAATCGGAGATTCCGCCATCAGTCTCATCATCGCTGGCCAGTTATGCCAGAGGTAAAACCCAGCCACGCTGCCTACCAGCGTGGACTTCAGTATCGCTTTAAGCAGTTCTGCCCCGGTTTGCGCGGAGAACATGCGTTTAATGCCCGGCAGCGGATTCAGCTTAGAGAACTTGGGCTGCAGAGATTTACCGCTGAAGATCAAGCCGCCGAGCATCACCGGGGAGATTAATGCCACCAGAACAACGCCGGTAATCAACGGTAACAGCGCAATCATCGCGTCTTTAATCAGCAGGATGATTTGACTGAGGATCAGATTAGGGTCGTTGACCATACTGTGGTCAAAACGTAATCCGGCAGACAGCATGCCGGCCAGCCTGCGGGCGAGCGACTCCCCGCCAATCCAGATAATGCACACACCCACCAGCAAAATAAGCAGCGAGGTCAGCTCTTTGGATCGGGGGATCTGCCCTTCTTCCCGTGCTTTTTCAAGTCGGTGGGGTGTGGGGGCTTCTGTTTTGTCGTCGTCGCTTTCTTCTGCCACGCATCAGACCCTGGATAGAGATATAGGCGAGAATGATGCCAGAACGTCCATCCAGCAATGGGAAGAGTAAGCGGTAAAAAAGACGGGATTTATGGCTTTAAGCAGAATTGCGCGTAAGCCGGATGAGAGGTCACGCCCCACATCCGGCAAATACTCATCAGAAACCGAGGCTGTCCAGCAGGTCGTCAACCTGATCCTGACTTGCCACCACGCCGGCTTTTGAGGTATCAACCTGCGGGCCGTTAAGCAAGCTTTCGTTTTCACGTTTTGGACGAGCACCCTGCTCCGGGATGTTTTCCAACAGAACCATCAGCAACTGACGTTCAATCTCCTGGATAACATCCATCATGCGTTTGATGACCTGACCGGTGAGGTCCTGGAAATCCTGCGCCATCATGATGTCCAGCAGTTGAGCGTTAGTAAAACTGGTATGTCCTGGCACATCGCCAAGGAACTGGCGGGTATCGGTGACCAGTTCACGGGCGTCGGATAGCTCGATCGGATTTTCGAACCATTCATCCCAGCGTTTGGTCAGGTCTTTGGCCCCTTTTTCCATCGCGTCCTGATGCGGCTGCGAAGCCTCCACGCTGTTCAGCGCGCGCTCTGCCGCCTGTGCGGTCATCTGCACAACGTAATCGAGACGATCGCGGGCATCGGGAATCGCTTCCGCCGCTTCGGCAATGGCCTGATCCAGCCCCAGTTCACGCAGGCTGTCGCGCAGCATTCGGGTCAAACTACCGATGCGCGCGATGATGTCCCCTGCAGAGTGTTCGTCAGCAGGTTTAATTTGTGGTTGCATCATCATTGTCACACCCTCACATGCCCAGTTTCTCAAAGATCTTATTGAGTTTCTCTTCCAGCGTTGCCGCCGTGAACGGTTTCACGACATAGCCACTGGCGCCTGCCTGTGCTGCCGCAATGATGTTCTCTTTCTTCGCTTCCGCCGTCACCATCAGCACCGGTAAGGCGGACATTGCGCCATCTGCACGAATGGTTTTCAGCAGCTCGAGGCCATCCATGTTCGGCATGTTCCAGTCGGAAATGACAAAACCAAATCCCCCAGCCTGCAGCTTATTCAGCGCGTCCACACCGTCTTCAGCTTCTTCAACATTGTTGAAACCCAGCTCTTTGAGCAGGTTACGTACAATGCGACGCATGGTGGAAAAGTCATCCACAACCAAAAACTTAAGCTCTTTATCCGCCATAAAAAATAAACTCCTGATTCAAATACGTATTGCCTGTCCGGCACTGATTTTCGCCAGCATTTGCTGGCTTACCTGGCTAAGATCGACCACTTCGCTTACGCCACCCATATTGATGGCCTCGCGCGGCATGCCGAACACCACACAACTTGCTTCGTTTTGCGCAATGGTCCAGGCACCCGCCTGGTTCATCGCTAACATTCCGGCGGCACCATCGTTGCCCATACCTGTCAGGATCACTCCCACGGCATTACGCCCCGCGTGTTTTGCCACCGAATGGAACAGCACATCCACTGATGGCCGATGCCGGTTAACCGGCGGACCATCATGAATTTTGATCTGGTAGTTCGCCCCGCTGCGCGCCAGTTCCATATGCTTGTCACCTGGGGCGATATACGCATGCCCCGGAAGCACACGCTCCCCATCTTCTGCCTCTTTCACGGTTATCTGACACAGTTTGTTCAGACGTTCGGCGAATGAACGGGTAAACCCTGGCGGCATATGCTGGGTAATAAGAATACCGGGACTTGAAAGCGGCAATGGCTGGAGTACATGGCGAATTGCCTCTGTTCCTCCGGTTGACGCGCCAATCACCAGCAGTTTTTCCGAACTGAGTAACGGCCCCGCTTTCAAGGTCGCCGGTGCCGCCATAGGCTTATGGGCCGCCAGTTTTGCCCGCGACGCGGTGCGGATCTTCTCAGCGATCATTTCGCTGTAGGCCAACATCCCTTCACGGATCCCCAACTGTGGTTTAGTGACAAAATCAATCGCCCCCAGCTCCAGCGCCCGCAGCGTGACCTCTGAACCTTTACCCGTGAGTGAAGAGACCATAACCACCGGCATCGGACGCAGACGCATCAACTTTTCAAGAAAGTCGAGGCCATCCATGCGTGGCATTTCCACATCCAGCGTCAGGACGTCAGGATTGTATTTTTTGATTAAATCCCGCGCGACCAACGGATCAGGCGCCGTTGCTACCATTTCCATATCACTGTGGCTGTTAATAATTTCGGTCATGATTTGACGCATCAATGCAGAATCATCAACCGACAACACCCTGATTTTACTCATGCTTTATCCTTACCTGGCGCATGCGCATACACGGTCTGTCCACGCAGGCTAAACTCGCGCACGAGGTTGCTAAAGTTTTCTGAATGACCTGCAAACAGCAGCCCATCTGGTTTTAGAAGTGGAACAAAACGGTGCAAAATATCCTGCTGCGTCGTTTTATCGAAATAGATCATCACGTTACGACAAAATATGGCATCGAAGGGTCCTGGCACGTTGTACTGCTTATCCAGTAAATTCACACTGGAAAATTCAACATGCCCCGCCAGTTCCTGACGAACGCGGACCAGACCTTCATGCGGCCCGGTGCCACGCATGAAATAACGCTGCAACTGCTGGGGTGACAGCGTCTTCAGCTCATCAAGACGGTAAATGCCGCTTCTGGCCTTTTCCAGCACTTCGGTATCAATGTCGCTGGCAAAAACACGCCAGCGGCCCGGTGCCATACCCAGGGTATCGGCGAGCGTAATCGCAATGCTATACGGCTCTTCACCGGTTGACGCCGCTGCGCTCCAGACCCGGTATTCACCGTTGCGCCGACGAGCATGATCTGACAGCACCGGAAAATGATGCCCTTCGCGAAAAAACGCGGTCAGGTTGGTGGTCAGGGAGTTAATAAAAGCCTGCCACTCAGCACTGTTCTGGTTAGCTTCCAGCATGCTGAGATAGCGACCAAAGTCATCCAGTCCCAGGGTACGTAAACGACGGACCAGGCGGTTATAAACCATGTCCCGCTTATGGTCGGCCAGTACGATCCCCGCACGCTGGTAGATTAATTGACATATCCGACGAAAATGCGCGTCAGACAGCGCGAGGCGCTGTGTCATCTGTAACAATAATGACGTTTGCCCGGTGGGCAGAGATGATGTCATAGCGCCTTCTCAATCACATTCAGGATACAACGGGCACAACCTGCGGCTGCGCCAACTCTTGTTTTGTTACGGTTTGCTCTTCAAGCTTGAAAAATGCGACGCAGGCGGAAAGATTATCGGCCTGTGTGGCGAGTTGTCCGGTGGCGGATGCGGCTTCTTCCACCAGCCCGGCGTTTTGCTGCGTCACTGAATCCATCTGGCTGACGGCCTGCGCCACCTGCTCAATGCCTCTGCGCTGTTCATCAGAAGCAGAGGCGATCTCGCCCATGATGTCGTTAACCCGGGTAACCGAGCTGACAATTTCCGTCATGGTGCGTGCAGCCATATCAACCAGTTGCGAACCCTGATGCACTCGGGTGACAGACTCTTCAATGAGTCCTTTAATTTCTTTCGCCGCCTGCGCGCTACGACTTGCCAGATTGCGCACTTCACCCGCGACAACGGCAAAACCGCGCCCCTGTTCACCTGCGCGGGCAGCCTCTACCGCGGCATTCAGCGCCAGGATATTGGTCTGGAAGGCAATGCTGTCAATCACGCCGATGATGTCGCCAATTTTCTGCGAGCTGGCGGAAATCTCATGCATGGTGCTGGCCACCCGGGTCGTCTGTTCACCGCCTTTATGCGCGGTGTCGGCCGCACTTTTGGCAATTCCTGACGCCTGGCGCGCGTTATCCGCATTCTGCCCGACGGTGGCGGTCAGTTGTTCCATGCTGGCTGCCGTTTGCGCCAACGCGGCCGCCTGCTGTTCAGTTCGCGAAGATAAATCGTTATTGCCCATCGCGATTTCTGAAATGCCACTATGCATGGCTGAGCTGCCCTGGCGTACCTCACTGACCGTTTCACGTAACGCCTGCTGCATCTTCTTCAGGCTGGCAAAAATAGCCGAGATCTCATTGCGCCCATAAACCGCTACTGGCCTGGCCAGATTACCTGCAGCAATGCTGTCGAAATGACTGCCAACAATCGCCAGCGGCTGAACAATCATCTTGCGCGACCAGTACAACGCACCGCTGGTGAGCAGTGCCGCCAGTACCACCATGGTGGCAAAAATCACCCCCGACATATGGTAATTTCGCTGGCTCTGTTCGCCTGCCGTTTGCAACACGCTGTCGATGTTGCTCTGCCAGGCATTCACATTCGCATCAAAAGCATCTTGAGCCGCCTGCACCGGCGCGGTCAGAAAATCTGACAACTGATTGTTTTCAAGCCAGGTGGCCTGATGCGCGAGCGCGCTGTGCCACTGACTGAAACTATTCTCCGTTGCGCCAAACAGCGCCTTGCCTTGTTTCGACGGATCCGACGTCGCCATAAAGCGTTTAAACATCAATTCAGACTGCGCCAGGCTATCGCGCGCGAGGGTCATCAGCGTTTTGATGTCCTCTGGCGGATAGCTCAGGGCGGTCAGCGTCCCTGCCTTATTAAGGGCCGTACTGGCCTGTAATAACACAGCGCGGGTTTGGGCCAGCGCAGCGCGTTGCTGATTACTCCGTTCGACCTGATTCAGGTTCTGAAAACCGTCCCGAAATGCCCAGAAGGACAAGCCATTACTGCCAATCTGCAAAACACCGCAGAGGATTAAAATCAAAAACAGCGTGGTCGAAATTCGAATACGATTAAACATCAACGCTCCCATCGGGCGGCACTGGCCGCGGTTTAACTACCAGTCAAAATGTTTCCCAATTCGTATCTTGTTCAATGCTCTGGCGCGGATAGGACGCGCTCGACGCTGCAGGTAATCGAGTATCGCGTGGTTTTGTCGACGCCGGACGTGACGCCAGACGGAAGGTCGACACCGACTGCGTCAGACGGCTGGCCTGTTCTTCCAGTGCAGCGGCAGCGGCAGCCGATTCCTGGACCAACGAGGCGTTCTGCTGCGTAACGCGATCCATTTCGGAGACCGCGAGCGCAACCTGATCAATCCCCCGACTTTGCTCATCGGAGGCCGAGGCAATCTCGCCCATAATGTCGGTCACCCGCGTCACGGCATTGACGATGTCGTTCATTGTTTCGCCTGCGCTTTCTACCAGAACTGAACCGGTATCCACTCGGGAAACAGAATCTTCAATCAACGCTTTAATCTCTTTCGCCGCCTGCGCACTGCGGCTTGCCAGATTACGCACTTCGCCCGCAACCACAGCAAAGCCGCGGCCTTGCTCACCGGCGCGTGCGGCTTCAACCGCTGCGTTCAGTGCGAGAATATTGGTCTGAAAGGCAATGCCATCGATGACGCTGATGATATCGGCGATTTTCTTCGAGCTATCGGCGATTTCGTGCATGGTATTCACCACGCTATCAACCACTTTGCCGCCATGTTGTGCAGTGTCGGAGGCGCTTTTTGCCAGTTGCGAGGCCTGACGCGCGTTGTCCGCATTTTGCTTAACGGTTGCGGTCAACTGTTCCATGCTGGCTGCGGTTTCTTCCAGCGCAGACGCCTGCTGTTCCGTGCGAGATGAAAGGTCAGTGTTCCCGCTGGCAATTTCACTGGTACCGGAATAAATCGCATCAGAGCCTTCACGCACCAGGGTGACGGTTTCTGTCAGCGAACGCTGCATATGATCAACGGTACTGGCCAACTCGCCGATTTCGTTACGGCCACTAACGGCCAGGGTGGCGGTCAGGTTACCGCTGGCGATTTCGCGAATATGGGCAATGACCCGAGACAGAGGATTAAGCAGGGTATGGCGGATGCCGTACCACACCACTACCAGAATCAGCACCAGCACGACAGCCAGCACGCCAAGCTGCCATTGGGCGAAATGGTAATCCCGCGCGCTTTGATCAAATGCCTGAACGTAAAGCTTTTCGCTAACGCTGGCGTATTTGCCCAACGCCTCGCCGAGCGCGTTTTGCATTCCCTGGGTAGGTTGCGCAAAATAGGCGTCCATATTGCCATTTTCCAGAAACTGAACCAGCTCTGCTAAGGCCGCATGGTATTGCTGATATTTCTCCTCAACGTTGCCGCTGGCCTCTACCATCTCCGGCAACGGTGTCATGTTTTTAAATTTTGCGTAATGCGTTTCAGCCTGCGCCAGCGATGCTTTGGCATTCTTCAGCAGATCGTTTTTCGCGCTGCTTTGCTGGTTTGACGCATCCATCATCATGCGTGCAGAAGAACGGCTTAAATTGATTCGTGTTTGCAGCATCAGATCCCATGTTGAGGTGAGTTCACTTTGCTGCTGTCGTAGATCGTTAGAGATAACAAAACTTTGCTGATTCTGCTGCAATGAGGAAAACAACAGACCACCGGAAACAAGCTGTAGCAGTGCGAAAACCCCCAGCACCATCATCAGCATTGTGACAACGCGGATACGGTTAAACATAAGGCACCTTCCTGAAAACGAGTTATCAACGTTATCGGCAGTCGCTGAGATAACTTTACGTTTGCGAAAAGGAAATCCTCAAGGGGCGTGCAGCCTGGCGGGAGGGCGGCAAAACGGGTGTACGGCAACCACAAGTCATTCACATAAAAACACCATAATTATCATGTGAATAACATTTATTTTCATCGGTCAGCATGCTCAGAATGGCCGAAACACTTAATTATGTGTGATTGAGATCACACATACTCATCGTAAATACCACAACAAAATGGATAAAAAATTAAAAAAAGTTGTATCAGCTGGCGCTTTAATTCAATTTATATGATGAATACTTCGTTACCACTTAATAAGTATAAAAAATGAGTAACCGATCAATAAATGTTAAATCTTTACTGAGGGCTTTTTAGTGGCAAATGCAAACAAACTCACGTTGTTTATCGTGATCTTCATGCTGGCGGGGATCCTGTCGGGTGCGGTGATCCACTCTTATGCCTCCCCCGGCGTTGTGACCGCCTGGGCCGATAATATTACGCTTCTCACCGACATCTTTTTGCGCCTGATTAAAATGGTCATCGCGCCTTTAGTATTCAGTACCCTGACCGTCGGAATTATGCGCCTGGGAGAAACATCCACCATCGGGCGCGTAGGCGGGAAAGCAATGATTTGGTTTATCAGCTCTTCCATACTGTCTATCCTGGTCGGTCTGTTTGTGGTTTCTCTTGAGCAACCCGGCAGCGGACTGAACCTGGCGATCCCGCTGGAGGCCGCAGATACCGGCCTGGCCGTGGGCGGCATGAGCCTGAAAGGTTTTCTGACGCATACCATTCCAACCAGCATCGCCGAGGCGATGGCCAATAATGAGATCCTGCAAATTGTGGTGTTCTCGATGTTCTTCGGTATTGGCGGAGCATCGCTTGGTGAGAAATTCAACGCCCCGCTGGTTGCCGCGCTGGATGTGGTCTCCCACATTATGCTGAAGGTGACTGGCTATGTGATGTACGTCGCGCCGCTGGCTATTTTTGCCGCCATTTCCTCCGTTATCTCTACCCAGGGTCTGGGGATCCTGCTCAACTATGCATCGTTCATCGGCGGCTACTATGTGGCTATTTTGCTGACCTGCCTGGCGTTGCTGGCGGTGGGTTATGTGATGCTGAAAAAAGAGGTATTTCGCCTGCTGAGCATGCTGAAGGATCCGGTCCTGGTCGCATTCACCACCAGCAGCTCTGAAGCCGCTTATCCGAAAACGCTGGAGCAATTAACCAAATTTGGTTGCTCACCCAACATCGTGTCTTTCGTGCTGCCTATCGGTTATTCGTTTAACCTGGTCGGCTCGATGGTCTACTGTTCATTTGCCTCTATGTTTATCGCGCAGGCCTATAATATTCACCTCTCCTTTGCCCAAATCACCGTCCTGATGCTGACGCTGATGCTGGCGTCCAAAGGGATTGCCGGCGTGCCGCGTTCAGCGCTGGTGGTGCTGGCGGCAACCATTCCGAGCTTTAACATTCCGGTCGCCGGGATCCTGTTACTAATGGGGATTGACCACTTCCTGGATATGGGACGATCTGCGATCAACGTATTAGGAAACGGGATTGCAACGGCGATGCTGGCACAGGATGAAGGTTTACTGGAAGAAGAGCCGGACCTGGTTGAGCGGGAAGCATAAGAGGGAAATCTGCCGGATGCGTTACGCTTATCCGGCCTACAACAGCGAGCATTGTAGGCCGGATAACATGTTTAAAGATTATGCGACGTGGGAAGCGGCAATATCCAGCAGCGCCATTTCTTCGCTGTTCAGCAGCTTCTCAATGTTGACCAGAATCAGCATCCGGTCACCCAGCGCCCCCAGTCCCGTCAGGTATTCCGTCGACAGCGTTACCGCAAACTCCGGCGCCGGACGGATTTGATCCGTCGTCAGCGACAGCACATCCGAGACGCCATCTACTACAATCCCGACTACGCGCTGACCCAGGTTCAGCACAATCACCACGGTGTTTTCGTTGTAATCCACATCGCTCTGGCTAAACTTCACGCGCAGGTCAACAATCGGCACAATCACACCGCGCAGGTTCGTAACGCCTTTGATAAACGCAGGCGTGTTAGCAATGCGCGTCACCTGATCATAGCCGCGGATTTCCTGCACTTTCAGGATATCGATACCGTACTCTTCATCCCCCAGCGTAAACACGAGGAATTCCTGACCTGACGGTTCGCCGGCCAGTTTAGTTACATTACTCATACCGGTCATATTATTCCCTTCTCACTCAATCAGGCGGCTGTGATCGCCACACGTTGTTCGCGGTTCAATCCCTGCAATGCAGAGACATCGACAATCAGCGCGACGCTGCCGTCGCCGAGGATCGTTGCTGCAGAAATGCCTGGCACTTTGCGGTAGTTACTTTCCAGGTTTTTGACCACCACCTGGTGTTGGCCAATTAACTGATCGACCAGCAGCGCGTAGCGACGCCCTGCACTCTGTAAAATCACCACAATCCCTTGAGTCGCTTCAGTTTTTGCGCCTTCAACTTCGAAGACTTTCCACAACTCAACCAGCGGTAAATACTCGCCGCGCACTTCCAGAACGCGCTCTCCTCCGGCCAGCGGATGCAAATCTTCTTCACGCGGTTGCAGTGATTCCATAACGGCATTCAGCGGCAGAATAAAGACTTCATCCGCTACGCGCACCGACATCCCGTCGAGGATCGCCAGCGTCAGCGGCAGCAGAATTCGAATCGTTGTCCCTTGTCCCTGTCTGGACTGGATCTCAACATGGCCGCCCATCTCCTGGATATTTCGCTTCACTACATCCATACCCACGCCGCGTCCGGAGACATCCGTCACCTGTTCGGCGGTCGAAAAGCCTGGCGCGAAGATCAGCATACCCACTTCGTCATCGCTCATGTTTTCGTGGATCGGCATCCCCTGAGAGATCGCTTTGGCGAGGATGCGTTCGCGGTTCAGACCAGCGCCATCATCGGTCACTTCAATACAGATATTCCCGCCCTGGTGCTCTGCGGAAAGCGTCAGGTTACCGACCGGGCTTTTCCCCGCTTCCATGCGTTTTTCCGGCAGTTCAATGCCGTGGTCCAGGCTGTTACGCACCAGATGCGTCAACGGATCGATGATGCGTTCAATCAGGCTTTTATCGAGTTCTGTTGAACTCCCCACCTGCGTCAGCTCAACCTGTTTACCCAATTTACCGGCCAGGTCGCGGACCAGGCGTGGGAAACGGCTGAACACGTACTCCATCGGCATCATACGAATCGACATCACCGACTCTTGCAAATCGCGGGCGTTACGTTGTAACTGACCCATACTGGTGATCAGATCGCCGTGATTAACGGGATCCAGTTCGTTTGAGCGTTGTGCCAACATTGACTGGGTGATCACCAACTCACCAACCAGGTTAATGAGCTGATCGACCTTCTCAACCGCTACGCGGATGCTGGTCGACTCGCTGGCGCGGGCGGGTTTGTCACGTTCCGCGCGTCCGTGTGGCGCTTCACTGGCGGCGGCTTTCACCACTGGCGCAACGGCGGCCGGCTGCGGCTTCGCGACAACGGCTACCGCTTCGGCTTCGGCCTCGGCTTCAGTTTCAACGGTTACGGGCGCTGCGCTGACGGTTTCAAATTCAATCTGGTCAGCTTCAATCACGAAACAAAGCACTGCAATGATGTCATCTTCTGCGAGATTGCCATCAAGCGTTGCCGACAGCGTGTCGCTTCCTTTCACCACATCGGTTAAGGTCGCCAGATTCCCCAGTTCCTCTTCCAGTAAATCGACTTCACTGGCTTTCAGGCGCGAGAGAATAATGCGTTTCTTGCTCTCCTCACTGGCGGATTCAGAAATGGCAACCGCCTCTTCCTGCATTGCAGCGCTGTCAACAACGCTCAATTTTGCGGTGTTGACGACTGCCGGTGCGGTTTCACCTTTCGCTTCGAGCGCTAACTGTCGTAACGCATTACAAATGTACTCAAAGCTAGCGGCATCCGGCTCTTCTGAGTTTTTATAGGCGTCGAGCTGTTCCTGCATAATATCTTTCGTTTCCAAAAACAGGTTGATAATGTCGGCATTAAGCTGCATTTCGCCACGCCGCGCTTCATCCAACAGGTTTTCCATCAGATGGGTCGTTTCCTGCAAAATGGTAAAGCCGAAGGTGCCCGCCCCGCCTTTTATCGAGTGCGCGGCACGAAAAATCGCATTCAGCTGTTCGGAATCCGGGGCTTCAGGAACCAAATCAAGCAGGTGTTGCTCCATATCAGCCAACAGTTCGTCAGCTTCATCAAAAAATGTTTGATAAAAATCGCTTATATCCATGCTCACGCTATCACCTCGGATTGGCTGGTGGCGATGTGGGAACGCTTGCCGGCGGAAGTTCCGCTGGCTGTTGTAAGACACTTACCGGCTCATTCTGGCTTTCAGCGTTTTCATGCAAAATGGCCTCTTCCGCCTGCTTATTAAGAACCAGCAGGCTAATACGGCGGTTGATTGCGTCTTCGGGACCGCGATCGCTCAGACGCATCGTGGCGGCCATACCGACCACTCGTAATACTTTTCCATCATCCAGACCGCCGCTAACCAGTTCGCGACGCGACGCGTTAGCGCGATCGGCGGACAACTCCCAGTTGCTATACCCTTTTTCACCATTGGCGTAAGGGTAATCATCCGTATGGCCGGAAAGGCTGATTCGGTTAGGAATGCCGTTAAGCACTGGCGCGATGGCTCGCAGGATGTCGCGCATATACGGCTCAACCTCAGCGCTACCGGTTTTAAACATTGGGCGGTTCTGACTGTCGATAATCTGTATCCGTAGTCCTTCCTGCACTAAATCAATTTTCAAGTGCGGGCGCAGCGCACGCAGTTTAGGGTCAGATTCAATCAACTGATCGAGATCGCCGCGAAGTTTGCTCAACCGGCTTTGTTCCATGCGTTTTCTCAGATCGTCGATATTCGGCTGCTTGTTCACTTCTCCCTGCTGCTGGGTGTAGTCGTCCCCACCGCCTGGAATTGGACTTTGGCTATTCGAAATTCGATTTCCCCCAGTCACCGCGGTAGCCAACGGCGTACGGAAATATTCGGCAATCTGGATCAATTCTTTAGGGCTGGAGATGGAAATGAGCCACATCACCAGAAAGAAGGCCATCATCGCGGTCATAAAATCGGCGTAGGCGATTTTCCACGAACCATGCGCCCCACCACCGTGACCTTTATGTTTGCGTCGCTTTACAACGATAATGGGATGGGCCTGATTTTTCATGCGTCCTCGGTCGTCTGCTGCGCAGTTGGATTTCTTACCGCACGCACATGCTCTTCCAGCTCGATAAACGATGGACGTTCGCTGGAATACAGAGTCTTACGACCAAATTCGACGGCAATTGGCGGCGCGTAACCATTCAGATTGGAGAGCAGTGTTATCTTCACACACTGCATCATTTTGGTGGTTTCAGCGCTTTTCTGCCGCAGAACGCTGGCAAGCGGAGAAATAAATCCATAGGCCAGTAAAATACCGAGGAATGTCCCTACCATCGCATGAGCAATCAGCGAACCCAGTTCAGCCGCCGGACGATCGGCAGAAGCCAGCGCATGAACAACCCCCATGACCGCCGCCACGATCCCGAACGCCGGTAATGAATCACCCACCATCGCCAGACTGTTAGCCGGGACTTCGGCCTCACTTTCGTGAGTCTCAATTTCTTCGTCCATCAGCGCTTCAATTTCAAACGTGTTCATGTTGCCGCTGATGATCAAACGCAGATAATCGACAATGAAATCAAGCATTACGGCATCCGCAAGAATGCGCGGATAGCTGGCGAAGATTTCACTCTCTTTAGGGTTTTCAATGTCGCGTTCAAGCGAGAACATGCCCTGCTGACGTGACTTGGCCATCAGGCGATACAGCAGCGCCAGCAGATCCATATACATCGCTTTGGTATATTTTGAACGACGAAAAAGCATCGGGATCGCTTTCATCGTCCCCTTAATGGCTTTTCCGTTATTGCCGACGATGAATGCCCCAATACCCGCGCCACCGATAATCACCAGCTCAGCCGGTTGATAGAGTGCCCCAAGGTGTCCGCCGGTCATCATATACCCGCCGAAAACTGTACCAATAACAACCAGGTAACCTAATAAGATAAGCACGACATCATCCTTTCGCAATTGACTATGACAGGATGCGCAGTCGGGCAGTTAACTTAAGGTCAGGACAAAAAAAAGCAGCGGTAATCGCTTACCGCTGCTGGAGTGTTTGTCCACACCGTATCAGTTAAACAGCCTGTTCGATCTGTTCATCCAGCAGTTGTGGAATAATATCGGCAGCATTCTGGGAAAGTTTACGTCTTTTTACGGCCCGTGATGGCGGTTGGCATAAACTGCAGGCAAAGCTACCTGCGGGTTGGTGTGCGTGGGTGATAAAATTCCCACCGCAGCAATTGCATTGGGATAACTCCAGCAATCCGCTGTCGACAAAACGTACCAGCGTCCATGCGCGAGTTAGCGCCAGCAGCGGCCCCTCTTCCGGCTGCGGACACTGCTCAAGGTATAAACGATACGCTTTGATTACGGCATCCACGCCGCTGCACAAACCGGTTTTGAGCAGGAATTGCCAGGCGTTGCAAAACATCGAAGCATGAATGTTTTGTTCCCACGTCATAAACCAGTCGGTGGAAAAAGGCAGCATCCCTTTTGGCGGAGGACTACCGCGTAATTCTTTGTACAACTTGATAAGTCGGCCACGGCTTAATTGCGTTTCGCTTTCCAGCATTTGCAAACGGGCGCCCAATGTGATTAATTCCATCGCTAGCTGGATATCACGCGCTTCCTGAACAATGCTTTTTTCGCTCATCATCAAGCCCTTTTCTTGCGCGCTGCATCATCGATGTCGCTTAACAGCCGCGTTGAAAGCATGATACCGGTATGAATTTGCTGAAGATCGTCAACGCGGGAGTCTTGCGTCAGGCGAGTAACCGTCTGGTGATCGTCGAAGCGGAAATGACATACCAGTTGGTTTGTTTCAGCCAGTTTGACCATTTGAGGAAGTGTTAATGTTGCCAACGTGTCCGCCATCTCTTCGCTGATACCAAGGCGAAACATCGCAGATGCTTTGTCCTGAACGATCAAACGTTGTGCAAGCAATAAATATGACAGATTGATGTCATAAATGTGTTTCAGCAACTCGGATGTATGCATTATTTGCATCCATAATAACCAACATTGTTTTCATGCGGTGAAACCGCACCCCGTGATGTCGCCGGGAAGGCCCGGTAAAAAAAAGCAAAAGGTCAAATACATAGCAGCGTGACGGCACTTACGCGTTGTCTAAACATTCCCTTTTCAGAAGGCCGCGCTCCTTACAAGCTCACATCAATTCTTACAATTGTCTAAGATTTTTCCTAATTCGACGCAACTCTACCCGCCACAAGTTACACATACAACGTAGCTATGCTGCGAATTTGAAGAATATGTGACACAGATCACATAAACCAGCTAAACACTTAACATAAATCCATCAGCACAGCTTTTACTTTGCATGTTTTTTAACCCCATATTCTCCATTTCAATTCCTGGCGTACGAATATTCTTGCATTAAAAGCGAATAGTATTTTGTTCACGAACGTTAATATCACGTCGTGAAATAGCGAGCTTGATCACATATTTAATGTAAAACATCATTTTGATTAAACGCTTTATAAACAAAGACTTAAATATTAAGGGTGATTAATTAATACCAGGCTGTGATAACCGCTCAAATGTTAAAATATGTTTATTTTTTATTAACACATTGTTTTCATTAGCAGTGAGTTTTACTTAAGGAAGCTGAACGTAATTAGAAGTTATATGAAGCAATTATTCTATTTATAAGAATAATTAATGAATAACCATGATGACATTCACACTATCAGGGAAGGAAACGTTGCAGTATGGAGTAAGCTAAGTAATGCTGAAAAATCCTCTCATAATTCTTGAAAAAAAGGAGCGAGTTATGAGCTATACACACATTCTTGTGGCCGTTGCCGCGACTCCAGAAAGCCAGCAGTTGTTAGCCAGGGCGGTATCAATCGCTCGTCCTGTTAATGCCCGTATTAGCCTGATAACCCTGGTCTCAGACCCAGAACTGTATAATCAGTTTGCAGCGCCTATGCTTGAAGACCTGCGAGAAGTGATGCAAGAAGAGACTCAGGATTTTATCGACAAGCTCAGCAAAGACGCGCAGTACCCCATTGAGCATACCTTTATCACCTATGGGGCCCTGAATGAACATATTCTGGACGTATGCCGGAAGCACGCGGTCGATCTGGTCATTTATGGCAACCATAACCACAGTTTCTTTTCACGCGCGTCCTGCTCAGCGAAAAGCGTGATCGGTGCCAGCCAGGTGGATGTTCTGTTGGTTCCACTGGCTGGAGATTGATCTTCACTTTCTGAGCGTTACGCCAGCTTAGAGCAGGATGAAACGTTGTCTGGCAATGGCTGTTTACTCTGGCGCGGGATGACTTTTTCCAGATCGCAAATGAACATCGCCTGCCAGTTGTCGATATCGTTTTTAATGATAGTCTCGAGCATCTCAGCGTGGCGAGAGATACGCTCGGCAAGCGGCATCGTCAGCGCCTGGTTTAATGCGCCAGCGACTTCATCGCGATCGTAAGGATTAACAATAAGGGCGGCAGTTAGCTCGTTTGCGGCCCCGGCAAATTGTGATAACACCAGCACGCCAGGGTTGGCAGGATCCTGCGCGGCCACGAACTCTTTCGCCACCAGGTTCATACCATCGCGCAGCGGGGTCACCAGTCCTACATCAGAGTAGCGGAAGATCTTCATCAGCAATTTACGATCAAAGTACTGATTCAGATAATAGAGCGGCGTCCAGCCCAGTTGGCCATATTTACCGTTAATCCTCCCCGCTTCAGTCTCCAGTTGGTGACGAATATCCTGGTAGGCCTGTACCTCTTCACGCGACGTTGGCGCTATCTGCGTGTAGCGAATTTTACCGTGGTGCTGCGGATAGTGTTCCAGCAGAGCCTCATAGGCCTGAAATCGCTCTGGCAACCCTTTAGAGTAATCCAGACGCTCAACTGAAAATATATTCTGCACATTTTTGAGTTCCGCTTTCAGTTGCGCCAGCTTCGGCGGCAAAGGTCCGGAGGCCTGCCGGGCGATCTCATCTGGCTCAATACCAATAGGATACACCTGGGTGCGAAACGCTTTTCCCCATGCCCGGTGGTGATTATCGCTCTGCGTGGATACCTGCGTCTGGGCTGCCAGGCAATCCAGAAAAGCCTGACGGTCGTTTTCGGTCTGGAAACCGAGCAAATCAAAATCGCACATCTGCTCAAGTAGCGCCTGATGTGGAGGTAGCGCATTAAAAATTTCCGGCGTCGGAAATGGAATATGCAGGAAAAAGCCGATACGGTTATTCACACCGCGTTTACGCAGTTCGCTGGCAAACGGCAGCAGATGGTAATCATGAATCCAGATGATGTCGTCATCGCTAAGCAGCGGCAGCAGTTTATCTACCAGTAAGGCATTCACCCGCTGATAGCCTTCCCATGCAGGACGCTGAAACTGTACCAGGTCCAGACGATAATGAAACGCAGGCCATAGAACAGCATTTGAAAACTGGCAGTAATACTCTTCGTAGTCCTGCTCACTCAAATTAAACGAAGCCCAGGTAATATTGCCACGCGTGACTTTTTTTAATGGTTTGTCCTCATTACCCGTATCGCCACTCCAGCCAAACCACAGGCCACCAGCAGCCTTCAACGCGCCCAGCACGCCGACAGCAAGCCCACCTGCGCTCCCTTTGTCATCTGGTGAGGCGATACGATTAGATACTACGACTAAACGACTCATAGCCACCTCTTCTGTTATTCGTTGCTTTCGATTCTTGCTGCGAAGAGTTAATTTGTTCCAGCCAGTGCCAGACATCACTCACGCCATCCAGACGCCATGTCGCCTGCGTCGCTCCGTTCCCCACCTTCACGGAAATCCCGCCAGCGCGATTAACCACGCCAAACCCTGTTTCGTCCGTCAGATCGTCTCCGAAAAAAACGGGGATCCGACCGGCAAAAGGGGCTTCCTGCATAAATGCGGCAATTGCATCGCCTTTATTGGTCCCCTTTGGTTTTATCTCCACAACGCATTTTCCATGCTGTAAAGCCAGTTGCGGCCATCTGTGCGTGATACGCTCAGCCAGATTAATTAGCGCCGCTTCATGTTCCGGGGCCTGGCGGTAATGCAGCGCGAAAGCCATTCCTTTTGCTTCAAGCGTTGTACCCGGCATCGTCGCCAGCGCGGTTTGTAATAACTCTCCTGCTTCGCGCTCTATTGCCTCAGCCAGGCGCACTATATGAGTTTGGCCATTGATATCACGGCGCTCAGCCCCATGCACTCCGGCGAGCGGAAAACGTAAGGGAGTGGTAAGCGCATCAAGCTCAGCCATCGAGCGCCCTGAAATCAATGCCAGCGCCCCCGCATTACGCGTAGCCAGCTGATGTAATAACTGCAGGATTGTCTTAGGGACGACGACCTGGTCTGGATAAGGTTTGATCTCAGCCAATGTCCCATCGAGATCAAAAAAATAAGCACAGTTTGCAGATTGTTCAGGGGGTATGATCAGTGATGCTGTCACCCGGTTATCCTCCTCATCATGGTCTGTACGCCGCGCGGATCGCGCCGTATATATGATGTACGACGGATATAAGTATAGACAGTGTGACCATGCTCGCCATTTGCAAAAACAATCGCCAGCCGGGTAGCGGCTGGCGATGAGCTAAAGCTAGACTAAAAAGTTGGGGTTTAAATCATCAAACGGTACGCTTCGCTTTTTGCTTGTAACGGTCGAAGATCACCGCCGCCAGCAGGATTAGACCACGTACGACATACTGGGCGAACGGAGAGATGTTCAGCAGGTTCATCGCATTCTCAACCGTTCCCAGAATTAACACCCCGGCCACTACATATGAGATTTTTCCGATGCCGCCTTTGAGCGAAACGCCCCCTAACACGCAGGCGGAAATCACGATCAGCTCATAGCCGATTGAGGTCATTGGTTGGCCGCTGGTCATACGTGATGCGAGGATGATCCCGGCAATGGCGGATACCAGCCCAGACAAAATAAAGATAATAATCTTGGTACGAACGACCGGAACCCCAGCCAGACGTGCCGCCTCTTCATTGCCCCCAATAGCCAGCGTGTTGCGACCAAACGTAGTTTTATTCAGCAGTAAACCGAAGACGATAAAACAGACAACCGTGATCCAGATAGGTGCCGGCAGACCAAACCAGTTCGCGTAGCCGAGGGTAAAGAAGCGCTCATCTTCAATCCCCACCGCCTTACCGTCGGAAATAATATAGGCCAGACCACGTACAATCTGCATCGTCGCAAGGGTGGTGATCAGGGCGTTAATTTTTAAACGCGCAATCACAAACCCATTGACCAGACCACAGAGAATACCGAGCAGCAGCCCGGCAGCCACGCCAATCCACAGGCTTTCAGTCATGTTAATGACCACGGCAGTCGTGACCCCGGCGCAGGCAATCACGGACGCAACGGACAGGTCGAAGTCACCGGATGCCAGGCAAAACAGCATCCCACACGCGACCATACCCGACATCGATACCGCCAGCCCCAGCCCTTTCATATTGATGAAAGTGGCAAAGTTTGGCACAAAGAGGGAACAAACCAGGAACAGCACGGCGAACACCACCAGCATCCCGTACTGATCCCAAATGCGACCAAGATTTAGCGCCGATTTTGCTGCGCCAGAACCCGATGTAGAAACGGAAGACATCATTCTCTCCTTATTCAGGCTACAGCCTGGCTGACTTTAGGCATAGCAAGGCTCAAGGCCTGGCGCTCATCCGCCTGTTCATGAAGCAACTCACCGGCAATTTCGCCTTCTCTCATCACCACGATACGATCGGCGACACCGAGCACTTCTGGCAGGTCACTGGAAGCAAACAGCACGGCCACGCCGCGCGCCGCGAGGGCATAAATCACGTTATAAATTTCATGCTTGGCGCCTACATCAATGCCGCGTGTAGGTTCGTCCAGCAAAATCACCTTCATCTCTTCCGATAACCAGCGGCCAAGAATAGCCTTCTGCTGATTACCGCCGGAGAGGTTCATAATCAGCTGTTCCGCACCCGGCGTTTTAATATTGAGTGAGCGAATATGGTGATCGGCATTGGTCTCTTCCCAGCCGTTGTTGATCACGCATCCGCCCAGAACATGTTTACGACGGGCGCTAATGTTGATGTTGTTACGCACCGAATGGACCGGAATGATCCCTTCCGCTTTGCGGTCCTCCGGGCACAGCATCATTCCCGCTTCAATGGCATGGCTCGGTTTACGAATATCAATAGGCTGCTCATCAATAAACACCTGGCCTGCCGTGATGCGTGTGCCGCCAAACAGTCCTTTCATCAATTCGCTACGCCCGGCGCCTACCAGGCCAAACAATCCGACAATTTCACCGCTGCGTACCGATAAACTGATCGGCGTACGCACACCGGGAGCTTTGACCTCATGCAAACGCAGCCGCTCTGCGCCATACGGTCTGGATTTCCATCCATAAATATCACCGAGGTCGCGTCCAACCATCGCCTGCACCAACGCATCGTGATCGACCTGCTGCATATCCGTGAACGTTGTGACGTAATGCCCATCTTTAAACACGGTGATGGCATCGCTGAGAGCAAAAATTTCCTCCATACGGTGCGATACGTACAGGATGATGCGTCCTTCGTTGCGCAGCTCACGGATGACGCGAAACAGATTCTCAATTTCGCGTGCAGACAGGGAGCTGGTCGGTTCATCAAACGCGATAATTTTGGCATTACGCGCCAGCGCTTTTGCTATCTCCACCATCTGCCATTGACCGATGGAGAGATATTTCAATGGCGTGTCGGGATCGATATCCATGCCCAGATGCTTAAGCTGTAGCCCCGCTTCATAGTTCAGCAGCGAGCGATTTACAATCCCACCTTTGTGCGGCAACTGGCCTAAATAAATATTCTCGGCAACGGTCATTTCCGGGACGAGATGCAGCTCCTGGTAAATAATGGCGACACCGGCGTTGAGCGCGGCCGTGGTGTCTGCAAACGAAACTTCCTGTCCGCGGATCGTCAAAGATCCCGTCGTTGGCGCATAGTTACCGCTGAGAATTTTTAAGAGTGTTGATTTTCCGGCGCCATTTTCGCCCATCAGCGCATGCACCTGACCGGCGTAACAGTCGAAACTGATATCCGTAAGCGCTTTAACGCCCGGGAATGTTTTGCCAATGCCGCGGAATGAGAGATACGGGGTAGACTGTTGCATAACGTCTCCGTGAGTCAGATCTTTAAGCCGGATGGCGGCTTTGCCTCATCCGGCCTTCTGAGGACGCGATTCGTAGGCCGGATAAGACGCTTTGACGTCGCATCCGGCATTTATGTTACTTACCGCCTAAGCCTTTCTTCGCCAGCTCTTCTTTGAAGTTATCGCGGGTAATCAGCACCACATCCGTCACTTCAGTAAACGCCGGTGGCTCTGCACCTTTCGTTACCCAGTTGTAAAGCATTTCACTTGATTTGTAGCCGTGAACGTCCGGGCTTGGCAGCAGTGAGCCGTAGAACCCGGTCGCTTCGCCTTTGGACAGTTCACTCACGGCATCAACGCCATTAATACCGATACCAATTACGTTTGGCGCTTTGAAGCCCTGCCCTTCAGTCGCACGTACGCCGCCCAGCACGGTGTTGTCGTTCATGCCGACAATCAGCCAGTGTTTGACTTCAGGATGTTGAACCAGCATGGAGTTAGCGGCATCGAATGCACCGGGGATATCATTTGATTTTGTTGGAACCTGGTAGATCTGTTTTTCCGGGAAGCCTGCGGCTTTAAGCGCTTCCATTGAACCTGACGTACGGCGACGCGCGGTATCAAGTTCGTTGGCGGTAATGGCCATGACGGCGCTGGATTTCACATCCCAACCGCGCTTTTGCATCTCCTTATACAGCTCCTGGCCCTGGCGCTCACCAATTTTGGTTGCAGCCATCATCACCAGCGGCACGGTATCCATCGGCTTACCTTTGGCGTTGGCAAACTGGTCATCGACGGCAATGACTTTCATATCGTAGCCTCGCGCCTTAGCCATAATGGCAGGCCCGAGTTTGGGGTCCGGCGTACAAATCACAAACCCTTTTGCTCCACTTGCAGCCAGGCTGTCGATGGCATTGAGGGTTTTCTCACCATCCGGGACGGCAATTTTAATCACCTCAAAACCAAGGTCTTTACCGGCTTTATCGGCAAATTTCCATTCAGTCTGGAACCACGGTTCTTCCGGCTGTTTGACCAGGAAACCGAGCTTCATGGATTCAGCGATAGCGGATTGTGACATAATGGCAGCCAGACCGATGGCAGCCAACGCTTTAGTGAATTTGTGCATGGTTAACTCCAGCTTTAACGTTCTTTTATGTAGGGTAAAATCAGACGATTTTTTGTAATTCTGACGTAAAACAAGGCATTACCTTTTATTGATAAGATCAATGCCAGTGCTGAGAGTATTTTTAGCGGGAAATTGATTCTCCATAAGAGAGCGGCATCACACCACAGAATTACAGTAATTGCGTACATAAATTCAGCGGGAAATGACATAAAAAAACGCGATTTTGTCGACGGGAAAAAAGAGAAATAGCAGATTAGTCCATAACGTCAGCCAACGAATCCTTGTTCCCGAATACCGAAGCATTCGGGAAAATGATTACCATCGATAATAAATATGGTCAGCGTGATCGCGGACCGGAATGTCATCTCCCAGCAGACGTGCCGAAAGTGTTAATGCAAAATCAAAAATATGCCCCAGCCCTTTGCCGCTAATCAGATTGCCATCTTCAACTACCGGCGCATCAATATATTCCCCATCCGTGACGTTTTGCCACAGATCTCCCGAGCACACGTAGCGACGTCCTTTCAGCAGGCCGTTGCCGCCCAGCACGCGCGCAGCCGCAGAACACACCGGACAAATGAGTTTCCCCGCCTGATCATGTCGGGCGACAAACTGGATGACCATCTCACTGGCAGCAAGATTAACGCTGCCCTGCGGCCCGCCGGGCAGCACGATGGCGTCGTAGAGATATGCCTGGCGCGCGGCCAGCGTGCTGTCTGTCACCATCGGTACGTCATGATAACTCACCACTGCACGTGACTCTGCACAGGCCAGCGTTTCGACTTCGATATTCAGACGACGCAGAATATCAATGGTAACAATCGCCTCCGCCTCTTCAAAACCAGGTGCCAGCAGCACCGCAACCTTCTTCATATGTAACTCCTCGCGTTATCCAAATTCACAACACAATTAATGACGAATAGTTCAGGCCGTTAATTTTCTTAATTTGATTAAAACTGATCTGGCGCAAAAAATTAGTCATCAGATAATTAGTACTGATTCAGCCCAATCGTGAAATTGCTTCACAACATGAGCAGATAATCATCAGGTGCCAGACAATACCTTATTGTGGAAATTAATTTTGTGATTTAAAACACCATTTCATTATTGAGCAAGTGTGTTTAATGGCATAAATATCAATTCGTTATATTCATATCACCTATATGCCAAAACGGCAGAAGCACAAGTACTGTTATGACAATATGTAAAAAAACATAAATACACGGATTTAAGGATTTTCTTATGTCATAGCAAGCGTTATGCTGAATCTCGATCGGGAGCGAATATAATTCGTGATCACTAAAGGACCGGCGGAACGGATTTATTCTGCTAACAGTTTTAATTGTACGTAGAGGTGAAGTGCAGCGGCAGCCCGCTGTACTGGCGTTAGTAACGTACATTCCCCTTTCTGGAAATAAGGATATTGATATGGCTGCAGTTGGAATTGTTCATAAACTCAACACGCAAATGAACCTCGAGTTCTACGCATCGAATCTTTACCTGCATCTGAGCGAATGGTGCTACGAGCATAGCCTGACGGGTACCGCCACGTTTCTTCGCACTCAGGCACAAGGTAACGTGACTCAAATGATGCGGATGTTCAATTTTATGAAAAGTGCCGGGGCTAACCCCATCGTCAAGGCCATTGATGTTCCGGGTGATGAACTGACTTCCCTTGAAGAATTGTTTCAGAAAACGCTGGATGAATATCAACAGCGCTCGAGTAGGCTCTCACGTTTAACCAATGAAGCAGAAGCGTTAAACGATGCGCCAACCATCGATTTTCTTCACGACCTGGAAAAAGAGCAGCAGCAGGATGGCGTGCTGTTACAGACGATACTTGACGAAGTCCGCAGCGCCAAACGCGCGGGGCTGTGCATGGCGCAAACCGATAAGCACTTGCTCAACGTCGTGAATTACCAGCATCACTAATCTTCAGTTTTCAAAGCGTTAATGCCGGATAGTAATGTGATGCGCCTTATCCGGCCAACCTCTGATTTTCCCTATGCACGCGCCTCCATTCTGCGAGGCGCAAAAAAACCTTTCTAAAACCTGAAACAACGGTTTATTTTAGTGGGATTCATTCTGCGGCGTGAATTTCAGCTCGATCAAGGCAACCGCTTTTTGTATTGCGCGCATAGTGACCGGATCGGCACCTGCAGGGTGGCTGGAAAAATCGATGCTTTTCAGCTGGCTGGACATTTTTTCCCGAACTTCTACTGGGGCAATAACATCAAGAACATCCAGAATTTGCTTGATAACCAGCTGACAGGCAACAACGTCCGAGAGCAGTTCCTGATCGGCATTCAGTGTTTGGGACATGGTGAGCTCCTTATTGAAAGGTCGTCATAGTACCCATTCAGCGCTCGAAACGATAGCCGCTCACGCATAACGAATGCGTTGGAAATAAAAATAGTTCCAGTCAGTTTCTTTTGAGATGGCAAGCACAACATGAGTGAACAGTTAGCGGTCGAGAACAAACGCGGTCTTTCACCGGCGGCATTACTTGTTGCCGGGGCTTTCTTTATGGAATTTATTGACGGCACGGTGATTGCCACCGCCCTGCCTGATATGGCTAAAAGCTTTGGTGTGCAGGCGGTAGACCTGAACATTGGCATCAGCGCCTACCTGATAACCCTTGCGGTGCTTATCCCCGCCAGCGGCTGGATTGCGGATCGCTTCGGTGCAAGAAAGGTGTTTACCCTGGCGCTGGCGATTTTCACCCTCGCGTCGGTTTTATGCGGTTTGTCCGAAAGCCTTGAGGGTTTTGTCGCCATGCGAATCTTGCAGGGCGTCGGTGGCGCATTAATGGTTCCTGTTGGCCGTCTTGCGGTACTGCGCACCACGCCTAAACATCAGTTGATCACCGCTATTGCCACCCTGACCTGGCCCGCATTAGTCGCACCGATCATTGGGCCTCCCCTTGGGGGATTCATTACCAGCTATGCCAACTGGCGTTGGATATTCTTTATTAACGTACCGCTGGGAATACTGGCGATCGCGCTGGCGCTAAGGTTTATCCCGGATATTCATGACGACGAGCGTCGTCCGTTTGATATAGCGGGTTTTATCGCGACCTCTGTTGCGATGGTAAGTCTGGTGTATGCCATGGAGTTACTGGGAACCCGGCAGCCGCAGGGCTGGCTAACCGCCGGGCTTCTGGCGCTAGGGACGGTGACCTTCCTTTTTGCCCTGCATCATTTTCGTCGTGCTACCTGGCCGATGATTCGTCTTGATGCCATGAGCGTCCCAACTTTTCGCGTCACCATGTACGGCGGGTCGCTGTTTCGCGCTTCTATCAGCGCGGTGCCATTTCTGCTGCCGTTAATGTTCCAGGTCGGTTTTGGCATGAATGCTTTTCATGCAGGCTCGCTGGTACTGGCGGTTTTTGTGGGCAATCTGACGATAAAACCTGCCACTACGCCGTTAATACGCTGGCTCGGCTTTAAGAGACTGCTATTAATCAATGGTGCGCTTAACGTCCTGGCGCTGCTGGCCTGCGCATTAATTACGCCACAGACTCCCGTGTGGGTTATTTTGCTGGTGTTGTATCTGGGCGGCGTATTCCGCTCAATTCAGTTTACCGGCGTCAGCACGCTTGCTTTTGCGGATGTCCCCGCGTCACAAATGAGCTACGCCAATACGTTGTTCAGTACGGCAACACAATTAGCGGTAGGCTTAGGCATTTCATTGGCCGCTATCGGGATCCGTATCGGCGATGAGGTGAGTAAGTGGCTGACATTGGGGAATATTCCAGGAATCAGTTTCCGGCTAGCCTTTGTCGCTATTGCCATTATTTGCCTGGTCGGCATGGTGGATACGCTGCGGCTTGCCCGTGATGCTGGAAGCGCGGTGTCTGATAAGAACAGATAGCCCGACAGGTGAACACCGCCGGGCCAACAGGGGTTAGCCAATTATCTCGCGAACAAACGCTTCGATCGCTTTGTCCTGGCAGTTGTCAAAGAAACACTGCTGGAAGCGCGGACCCGATACGGCGGTTTTCACCAGCTCAGGATCGATAGCGCGCAGCGTATCCAGATAGTTTTCTTTTACCACCGCCGCTTTCACCTGGTTCAGAATACCAGCGTTACGCACCTGTGGCTCTTTACGCTCAGGCGGATAACCCTCGCCGTTACGACCAGTGAACGCTTTTTCAAACATATAGCGCACATTTAACTCAGCGCCCCAACCAAAACCTTTGGCGAATGCCAGAGAAAGCGCATTACCGTTGTTGATCTGAGAGAATAAGAACGCGTCAGCCGGATCAAGACAGTAACCACACACCACGCCCGGATGAATATTCAGCGACATCATTGCCCCCTGACCCGTACCGCAACCCGTGACAACAAAATCCACGGCTTTGGAATTGAGCAGGATGCTGGCCATAATCCCTAAATGGATGTAGGTCAGATGATGGTCATTTTCGTCGCTCATCCCGACGTTGTACACTGGAAAACCTTTCTCATCCGCGACGGCTTTAAGCTCGTTATGAATGATGGCGTTTTTGCTTGCCTGGCTGTTTTCCATCATCAATGCAATTTTCATTCTGTAATCTCCTGAATGCGCTGCGGGGGCCCGCAGAAAGTCATAACATTCAGGCCACATTACTATTTTGCAAACTCACTTTCAAATTTAATGAAATTTTGTTTTATAAAATAATGAAGTGCTCACATTTTTCCTTCGAAAGCTGAGAATGGCCTCAAGAAATTGACGTCGTTGCGATTAATCGCAGGTGATTTTCAGGTTATTCAAGCCATTGATACGTCAACACGTATGCCATGATAGTTTATCTCAGAACTCTCAGAGCGATCACATGAAGACCTTTATCCTTGCCCTTTTGCCGCTCGTGCTGACAGGATGCACTATAACTAAACAGGCGCAGGTCAGTGAAGCCAGCGCCATCACCGGCGTGGTTCGCCTGACCTACAACCAGGCCATGTTACAGTCGGCGCGTACCGATGACTACGTTACCCAGGGGACAGCCACCAAAGAGTGTCAGCGCCTGGGTTATGCCAGCGCAATGGCGTTTGGTCAGCCGGTGTCAACCTGTAGCCTGTACGCCGGTTCTTTGTGCTTAAATACCAAAATCACCCTCGCCTGGCAGTGTCACGGCGTCGCGGTATCACCATCCACTTCCTTTAATTATTAATATTTTCGACCAGCACATTATTGCTGGTCTTCTGCCTTCTCGTTATTTATTCTCCGATTAATAGCGTTAATGCGTTTTATTCCCATTCGCATTTTTAATAAATAAATTTATTATTTTACCTTTTGCAAATAATTAAATAACAAATTATAGTGGCGCCACGTCAATATATAATAACGTTTGTGGAGCAGAACCATGCTGAAAACAGAAATGATCGACCAACTGAATGAGCAGATGAACCTTGAATTATATTCTTCTCTGCTCTACCAACAGATGAGCGCGTGGTGCAGCTATCACAGCTTCGAAGGTGCCGCTGCGTTTTTGCGCCGTCACGCCCAGGAAGAGATGACGCATATGCAGCGTCTGTTTGACTACCTGACCGATACAGGCAGCTTGCCGTGTATTAATACCGTCTCTTCCCCTTTTGCTGAATATGCGTCTCTGGACGAATTGTTCCGTGTCACTTACGAACACGAGCAACTGATCACCCAGAAAATTAATGAGCTGGCACACGCGGCAATGACTCACCAGGATTACCCGACGTTTAATTTCCTGCAATGGTATGTTGCCGAGCAGCATGAAGAAGAGAAATTATTTAAATCTGTTATTGATAAGTTATCACTGGCAGGGAAAAGTGGCGAAGGTCTTTATTTCATCGATAAAGAACTGGCTACGCTTGATACACAGAATTAATGTCTCTGGGTAATGAAGGCAACCCGCCATCATTACCCGTGACAATTAGTGACGGCAGATCTTGCTTTCGTGCGTAGAGAAGCCGTCTTCTTGTGCAATAAACTTTCCCTTCGCCGCTAAAAACGCCACCAGCTCGGCTGCCGTCATATCCGCAGCAGAACAGGTGTGAAAACGCGCCTGCTCGCCAAACCGTGCCGTAATCGCCGCCTCAAGGCTGGCATTCGAATACTGCTCGCCAGATTCAATCATCATGTTGAGCACTTCGTGACCGTGAATAGATTCCATACTACCTCCTCAATAAAGTCCGTAGCCTAATGTGAACCGCACGGCGCTGCTTTGCGCTAACGCAGGTTTAGTCGCAGATAAATGTCATTTGTCATACATCTTAAGGCGCGAAGTATCGTAAAGATTAATGTACATACATTGTAACGGTGATTTGACGAAAATAGCGTTTTGCCTTAACCTGCGCCGCAGATATAACCGTTGATTATCTCTGGGACAGAGGAAAGCGTGAAAAACAGAACCCTGGGTAGTATTTTTATCGTGGCGGGAACCACGATTGGTGCCGGTATGTTGGCAATGCCGCTGGCTGCGGCAGGCGTGGGGTTTAGCGTCACGCTGGTGTTGTTAGTGAGTCTTTGGGCGTTGATGTGCTACACCGCGCTGTTGCTGCTTGAAGTGTATCAACACGTACCGGCTGATACCGGGCTGGGTACGCTGGCAAAACGTTATCTTGGTCGTTACGGACAATGGGTAACGGGTTTTAGCATGATGTTTTTAATGTACGCGCTGACGGCGGCGTATATCAGTGGCGCGGGTGAATTGCTGGCTTCCAGCATCAGCGACTGGACCGGAACAACTCTATCACCGACAACAGGCGTGCTGCTGTTCACCTTTGTTGCCGGTGGTGTGGTTTGCGTAGGAACCTCGCTGGTCGATCTGTTCAACCGTTTGTTATTCAGCGCCAAGATAATCTTCCTGGTGGCGATGCTGGCTCTGTTGATGCCGCATATCCATAAAGTAAACCTGCTTACGCTACCGCTTCAGCAGGGACTGGCATTGTCCGCAATCCCGGTTATCTTCACTTCGTTCGGTTTTCACGGTAGCGTCCCCAGTATCGTCAGCTATATGAATGGCAACATCCGTAAATTGCGTTGGGTGTTTATCACCGGTAGCGCCATTCCGCTGGTCGCTTATATCTTCTGGCAACTGGCCACGCTTGGCAGTATTAACTCGTCCACGTTCATGGGGCTGTTAGCCAACCACGCTGGCTTAAACGGTTTATTGCAGGCATTGCGTGAAGTCGTGGCTTCGCCGCACGTCGAGCTGGCGGTGCATCTGTTTGCCGACCTCGCTTTGGCGACCTCTTTCCTCGGCGTGGCGCTGGGATTATTTGACTACCTGGCCGACCTCTTCCAACGCCGTAATACCGCTGCGGGAAGAGTACAAACTGGCGTGGTGACCTTCCTGCCACCGCTGGCATTTGCACTGTTCTATCCGCGTGGTTTCGTCATGGCGCTGGGGTATGCAGGCGTTGCCCTGGCTGTGCTGGCGCTGCTCATTCCCTCGATGCTGGTCTGGCAGAGCAGAAAACAAAATCCGCAGGCTACCTACCGTGTGGCGGGCGGAGCTCCGGCGCTGGCGCTGGTATTTTTGTGCGGCATTGTGGTGATAGCAGTACAGTTTTCTATTGCTGCAGGACTACTACCGGAAGTGGGTTAAAACAAAAGGGGCTTTCGCCCCTTTCTGTTAATGCAAACAGCACTGCTTATATTTCTTGCCGCTACCACACGGACAAGGGTCATTACGCCCTACTTTGGCATCCACTTTTACCGGTACCTTGACCGGCGTTTCCTGGGGATGCGCCATCCAGTAAGCATGCAGATCCAGCGCCGCCAGGCGAATGGCATCCACGCTCTCTTCAAACGCTTCTGGCGTCAGCTTCTCAACCACCGCAAAGTTCTCTTCCGTACCGTGCAGCGCAATAGCCTCAAGCGCAGGTTTTAACGTGTCTGGTAACGCGGACCAGTCTGACAAAGCAACGCCGCGCATATAGCCGAAGCACCACTCTTCAACGATAGTCAGTTCATGTTCGTCAATTTCACGTAAACCAAACAGCGGCTCAAACTGCTCAGGATATTCATCCAGACGGTCGGCCGTATCCGCCATATGTTGAAACGCCAGGTTCATGAAACGCGTCATTTCTTTTTCGGAGGACCAGCGAGGAACATACTGCGCGCCGCCCCAAATAGCGACCAGCCACTGCTCCGGTTCAATTTCATACGGAGAACTCAGCACCGCCGTCAGTAAACCATCCAGTTCTGATACATCCAGAATAGCCTTGTCCGTATTGTACTTAGTCAATACATCATCCAGCCATTCCAGTTCGCTCTCGTTTAATGGTCCCGTTTTCATAACGCTTTTCCTTAGTCAAAAAATCTTGCCTGTGATCATCCTACATGGCTGGAGGGATAACAGATACAAATGGGCATATGCGGCATCAGTTGCCGCCTGTTCAGGTTAACAGGAAACGAGGGGAATTCCGGTAGTTAACGCACAAAAGAGAACACTAAGCCGCCGGGCATCATACCGGGAAAACACAATAAAACCACCCGCAGGTGGTTTACTGTTGCTCAATGCGGTTGAGCGTTGCGGTATAGCCCGTTTTCGCTACAGCATTTAGTAAAGTATCGGTTGGGAAACCTTCTGGCACGATCGCTTCTGCCTGCCGGGTTTTTAGGGAGGATTTTGCTTTTATCACGCCGTCGGTTTCACGCAGCGCCTGATTGACTGAAATAACGCATAGCGAGCAGGTCATATTTTGTATATCCAGCACCACTTTTTGATTGGTCGCCTGAGCCCACACCGGCAGCAGCAAACATACAACTAACGTGAAGATCTTCATTCAAATACCTCATAAAACCAGGCGACGAGCGTTGGGTAAAATAACACTGGCAAAATCAACGCCAGTGCACACCAGTAGAGAATGCGCGCCTGCTTCAGCGTTAGCCATCCGGAGCACCACAACCGTTTGGAAAAATAGAGCCGCCAGAAGACCCGCAGCAATAAGCCCAGGGACAGCAGCATCAAAGGCATTCGCAAAAACTCAAACCGGGTGAAAACAGCAAAGCTTGCCGCAGAAATACCAAACAGCAGGTAGAGCAGCGGTCCAATACAGCACAAGCCCGCGGTGACGGCAGCCGCAGCGGCCGTCAACAGGGTGAGTCCCGCCCCTTTAGCGTTGTTCTGTGGCGACATAGCTGTAGGAGAACGCTTTAGGATCATAGAAATTGATCGGGTCGCCATCGACTTCAGCGTAAGGATAGCCAAAGTTGTTCATGGCTCCCTGCTCCGTTGCCGGATACAACTCGAAATCACGCCCGTAGTTGAATCCAACCCAGTTCATTTCCCAGTTACCAAACAGGTAAGTGTTTACCGCCTGGACATCGGCGTCCTGATGCGATTTTTTCTCTGCCAGACGCATTTTGGTCACGTCAGCGGGATCGCACGGTAACCAACCGTAACCAGCAAGATAGAATTCGGCTCGGCAATGTTGTCCACCGCTCACATCGGCGACGCCTGCACCGTCTGCTTTGCCAAAAGCGCTTTTCGAGTAACGTTCGAGTTTATTGGCTTTGCCCAGACGGATGCCAAACAGTTCGCGCGCCGGAATACCGCTGGCCCGCGCCAGAGCCACAAAAACGGAGCTCATGTCGGTGCATTTTCCTTTGAGCTTACCGCTTTTTAAGATCTCCGCCACATCCCCCGTGCCGCAGCCAATGACGTCGTTATCGCGCTCCATATGGCTGCTGACCCATTCGTAAATCAGGCGCGCTTTTTTCAGCGGATCCTGCTCATTACCGGTGATTTTACGCGCAGTTTCCAGAACAAGCCCATCAACTGGGGTATGTGCTGTTGGCAACAGATACGGTTTTACATCCAGCGGATAAATAATCTGCTCGGGTGCCTGCCAGGTTTTCAGCGCATCCTGCTTCAGAGGTTCCCAGTCGGCGGTTTCAATGTCGATATCAACGTTAATCAACAATTCGCCCTGCGAGTCAGGCCAGGTGGCAAACAGCGTTTTCGCACCATAGGTATTATTGGTGGTGACGTATGCTTGCTTAAAGTTTCCGCTAAAGGCAAGCGCCGTCATTTGTTGAAATGCGGTATCTACCGGCAGCGGGATCCACAGTTTCACTACGCCGCTCGATCCCTTAGGAGGATTGAGTTTATACGTTTGAGATAAGACAAAACGTCGACGAGCGACTGGCGCAACGGATGGCTCAGCGGCACGGACCGTCTGACTAATGACGGCAGGACCGACTAAACCGGCGGCGGAAAGGAGAACGCTATTTTTGAGAAACTGTCGACGTTGCATTGCTGTCTGTCCATGTTGTAAGAGTTGAGCTACGGCTAAATGGGAAGCCGCATGCGATCATCACAGCAGACAGAGGCTGGCATAATAAGGCGAGTCGATGGAGGCTATTCATCAATAACAGACCTGTTAACTGTGAATGAAATGAGATACTACAAGGTTGCTATTAAGCCATTTACAGGCAAAAAAGTACAGCAGTGGGAACGAGTTCAGTATATATACACATGCGTAGCCAGTTTGCGGGCTAACCCTCTTGCCCCCTCGCGCATGACCGTATTGTGATTCCAGCGAAATACAGGCGCTGCCAGCGGGGCAAGATAATTCATCCAGCGGATCGTGGTACGCACATTCCAGTCATATCTGACGATAGTTTCTGCACCACTTGCAGAAAAAGACCACACGCCTCGCCCTTCCACCGCGCCACTGGCTTGTCCTTCAAGCAGCGAGTAAGGTGCTATATTCAGTACGTTGATATCAAAGGTTAAGCGATAAGGAAGCGCCCCTTTCCAGGTATAACGATGCCGCGCCCCAATCCCCTGTAGATCGCCTTTCTTTAGCTCAACGATGCGTTCCAGACTTCCCCACCATTCCGGCCACTGGTCCGGATGGGAAAAAATATCCCATACCTCCTGGATTGAGGCCTCAACCCGCCAGACGGTGGAAAACTGATACTCAGCCACAATAAAGGCCCCCTCAAGGCGTAAAGAAATGAGTGGGAAAATGGATGTTGATAACCATCGCTTCCAGAATAACGGTTTCTAATCGCTGCCCATCTGGGGCATAGCTGATCACTTTGGCAGGGAATCCGTGGTAATTATCCAGCCAGACGTCGTAACGGTGAACGCCATCAACGGCCAGTCTTCCCTGTCCAACCACGGACACGAGCGTCGTCTCCCGCCTCGCAAGGCGCTCCTTAGCGACAACCGTCGTTGTTCCCCCACGTTGCAGATAGCGAATATTGCCCAACAACACGCCGATATCAGAGCAATCCACCCGATGACCGCGCTCATCCTGGATCAATGAATTGGTGGGCGACAGGTGCAAAATGGGCAACGTACCCACACCAAATGGCCATAACGTCACTTTACCGCTGACAGGATTAAAGATAAGCACCGCGCCTGAATGCGGCTGGGTAAAATCCATTCGTACATAGCCGGGTTTCTGATAGCTGTAGCGAATGATTTTATTCTCACCCTGTGCAGATGAGGATCGCATCATCACCTGATAAGAGGCCATGTTATTAAATGACTGCTGTGCAAACGCAATTGGATCCGCGGTCCCAACATCCGGCAAAAATGCCCCTCTCTTTTCCGCCGGGCATATTGTGCAGCTAAAAACGAGCAAAGCGGTGAACGCAACTAGCGGAGAAAATGAGACGCGCATGACCGCCCCCTGTATCTGTACTATCTGTAAACAGAAGCCATCACCTGTCGACTGTTTTTATTATAGTTCTTAACTGCGCGGCACTACTCTCCCGGCCCCACTGAATCAGTATGGGCAGCAGGTTTAAAGTTGGTTTTCTTTTCAGTTGAGATGACACCATAAAGCTATACTTTAATAGCCATACATTTAACAGGTATTAATCATGAAACTGCCATCGGTATTTTCATGCACCGTGCTCATATTACTGCTGCTGGCGTCATCGTCTGCCACAGCCAGCGCGTTACAAAACCAGGCCGTCAGAGAGCAAGAGTTAAGCGCGGCACTCCGAGCCGGTAATGGCGTCATCATCATTGGCGGGACGGATGATTTCGCTTTCACGCTCAGGGCACGAAACCGAATCCACAGACATTTGGCGATACAGGATGGCTTTGGCGATCCCATCCTGATGAATAGTTTCCAGGACCACAACTATAATCCCGCCCGCGATGGGTTTATTAACAACCCTGCCCGAGGGAGCTTTATGTTTAACGCACCGATTCGTCGATAGAATGACTGGCAATAGTGAGTGTGTAGAGGACAATTTACGTATCTGGCGGGTGACTTGACGCAAGGTAACGGTGGTTCGTAAAAAACAGGCACAAAAAAACCACCCGTAGGTGGTTTCACGACACTGCTTATTGCTTTGATTATTCTGTTCTTTCCCATGGTACCCGGAGTGGGACTTGAACCCACACAGCGCGAACGCCGAGGGATTTTAAATCATGCGTGTTATCGAAATAAATCAAAAAGTTAAAGGATTATTTCACCATTATTTTATTTTTTTCTTATCAGAATATTCAAAAGGTTACCGTTAGTTACCTAGCCCCAATGGTGAAGTTTTTACAGTCGTGAAGATCCATTGTGCGTGACTACCTGCGCCCTATTCAACATAATCTGATGAAGTAATCCTGCTAACCCAATCAAACATGATTTGCATATGGTTGCCTTCAGGTACTTTAATTCCAACATGACAAGCATTAACCCCTGTGGTATCCCCTACAATAATTCTGCCATCGAGCATATTAACCCTGATGCCTACCCCTTGCTTGAAACACTTATTGCATATTGAAAAGAAATCCTGCTTTGTTGGCTCATATGGCTGGGTATTGAATACCCCATTCATCACTAACGCCATACAAATATCAGAGTTATCGTTTAGCTCTTCAAGAGAGGCAAGAGACTCGAGTTTTACTTCGATTCTGTTGCTTCCTTTGGGAACATCTGACGCCAGAATTAAGTTCTCATTCTGATTGAATTTTGAGATGTAACCAATGATCGACTGCCCATTGCAGCTAACCATCTTAACCGGACAATCATGAAAACGCAGAAACTGTATCCGACGAGCGAGCATTGAATAGTCACGTGGCCACTTTTCAGCCACTCGCCCATAAGAAATATCATTCATTACCAGAACATCCATTCAATCCTGAAAGCATTATTCTAAACGAAAAAAACCCCGCCGTAGCGGGGTTTGCGCGATAAATGTAAATTAACGCAGCAGAGACAGAACGTTCTGCGTGGTCTGGTTTGCCTGCGCCAGAACAGAAGTACCCGCCTGTTGCAGAATGTTTGCACGAGACATGTTGGACACTTCGGTCGCGTAGTCAGCATCTTCGATACGGCTACGTGCTTCAGACAGGTTGTTTACGGTGTTACCCAGGTTGGTGATGGTAGAGTTGAAACGGTTCTGTACCGCACCCAGGTCAGAACGCAGGTCAGCAACTTTCGCCAGCGCCGCGTCGATTTTAGCCAGCGGGCTTTCGGTTTTGGTGGTAGCCACTTCGTTCAGCGCTGCACCAGATTTGAAGTCGTGACCTTTAACGCTGGACGCCAGATACTGTTTGTCGCCAACAGTTGCCACTTCAGTTTTGCCGTTTACACCACCAAACTGAACAGCAGCTTCTTTGCTAACACCTTTATCGTCGGTATATGCAACAGTTTTAGCAGTGATTTTGCCGTCTTTATAATCAGCAGCGTAGTATTTGTCACCAACTTTGAGAGCATAACCACCGTCGATCGCTTTGCCATTTTTGTCTTCGAAAGACATTTTGACCAGAGTGGTATTGTCTTTCGTTGCGCCAGCAACACCTGCGGCCACTAATGCTTCAGCAGCTTTTTCAGTAGACGGTTTCACTGCAGGCGTAACTTCTACTTGTTTAGCTGTTACAGCAGTGGTGTCAGCAGTGGTGATATCTTTGTCTTTAGTTTTGATGGTTACTGTACCGGCAGTATCATCGATATCAACTTCATACAGACCATCGCCTTCAGTATCAGTAGCAGTAACACCGGTACCCGTAATATTGGCGTAATACTTGCCATCTTTTAATTCGAAGCTATCAATTTTCCCGGTAGTACCTGTTGCTGCGGTATTAATTGCTGCCTGGTTAGGTGCTACAATAGCAACATCTTTAGTAACTGCAGGAGTGCCGACATCAGTTGTTTTAGGAGTATAAGCATTCTGCACGCTCAGGCTATCCAGACCCAGCGTTTTGGAGTTGATTTCTTTCAGGTTGATATCGATGGTTTCGCCATCGTTGGCACCGACCTGGATGGTCAGGGTGTTGTCTTTCGCCAGCACTTTCACGCCGTTGAACTGGGTCTGACCGGATACGCGGTCGATTTCGTTCAGACGCTGAGTGATTTCAGCCTGGATAGAGTCGAGGTCAGACTGGGAGTTGGTACCAGTAGAAGACTGAACCGCCAGCTCACGAACACGCTGCAGGTTGTTGTTGATTTCAGACAGAGAACCTTCAGTGGTCTGCGCGATGGAGATACCATCGTTGGCGTTACGGGACGCCTGAGTCAGACCTTTGATGTTAGAGGTGAAACGGTTAGCAATCGCCTGACCTGCAGCATCGTCTTTCGCGCTGTTGATACGCAGACCGGAAGACAAACGCTCGATAGCGGAGCTCAGAGAAGACTGAGATTTGTTCAGGTTGTTCTGGGTCAACAGCGACAGGCTGTTTGTATTGATAACTTGTGCCATAAAATATTCCTTTTGGGTTATTACGCCAGGCTTGCCTGTGTCATTCAAGTTATCGTCATCAATCAATTAAACTTTACTATTTTTTTTAATCTCAATAACCATCTGTTTTTAAATGGATTTAAAAAAAACCAATCCTTAAATCAGATGGACTACTTCTTTTCTTTGCTGCTTTTGCGAAGGCATTGCTCTTGAAAAAGTAAAACACTTCAGACATAGAAACTGTCACTCTCCGTAATCACTTAAAATTAATTTCTTCGCTAATAATTTTTACTCAACACTAAATTAGCCATTGTTAATGCCGATACTCAACTCGTCTATAAAAAAATTGAATACAAAATAAGCATATCATTGCCCGCCCGTGCGGGCTTTTTTGTCACCTCATAACAGGGAAGTCATCATACTCGGCGTTCCTAGCATCATTAATGATATAGGTGATCACTCCAAATAACGTGAAGCCATCATCAATAGGGTGCGCTTCCCTTCTCCCGTTCTCCAGATTTATCAGATGGGGTTGAGGGTGAGTTCGATATCGCTTGATCTGGAATTCCCCGTCTATAACACATATCAGCAGGGAGCCATCACAGGCAGTAAGTGACGCGTCCACAACAAGTAGCGCCCCCTGGATTATCCCTTCCCTGAAATGTGAACGCGATGCCCGCATGAAATAAGTCGCTGCGGGCTGGCTGATTAGCTGCTGATCGAGGGAGATCCTTGTTTCAACGTAATCACTGGCAGGTGAAGGGAAGCCCATGGCTATAGTCCTCCGTTTGGATTGAAAAGCTGGAAGGTACGGTTCTCCCCTTCCTGCGTTGATACATCGCGGAATGTTGTCACATACCACTCGACCCATTCGTTGGCCTGTTTCATCGTCCAGTTCCAGTTAACCTTGCTCAGTTCCTGAACAAACCTTTGTGTGGTGACGGTCTTCCGGCCATTCGGTTCTTGCTGTATCGAAGCATGCCAGGCCATTTCAATATCGCTACGTCGTGGCATCATTTAGCCCCTCTTGAATACAGGAAAAAAACACAGTATAAATACTGTACATCCATCCAGTAAAGAGGCAATGAGCAATGTTCGTGGAACTCGTTTATGACAAAAGGAATTTTGATGGTCTGCCCGGGGCAAAAGATATCATTCTGGGCGAGTTGACCAGGAGGGTTCACCGGATTTTCCCAGATGCTGATGTTCGGGTTAAACCGATGATGACACTGCCGGCAATCAATACAGACGCCAGCAAGCATGAGAAGGAACAGATAAGCCGTACTGTTCAGGAAATGTTTGAAGAGGCTGATATGTGGCTGGTGAACGAATGATGAGCATGGATAACATTATCATTTCTGGTGCCCGGATTTACTTTCCTCCGGATAACCAGTTGCCCTCGCCATCTTCAGATATGCTCACATTCGCCGTAGTGCGTGACGCCGATACTATTAAAGAATATCTGTTATTGATTCACCGCGAAGGAAGGTGGGAACTGGCTTCATCTGCATTTTATAAAGAACCGGCTCATGCCATAACAGCAGCAACGAAAATTGTACGTAACGTTGTATAACTGTTTATTGTCAGTTGGTTTTAGACTGATAAAATCCTTCACGGCTGGCAATCATTCAATACTCGCACTATCGGACGTCCGCCAGTCGGCCGCAGCCATGCTCATGCATACGGTATGGTTGTGGCAGCTCCCCCATGTTATTTCGCTTTATGACATTGCACGCTGATGGTCCGGAGCAGAATTATCTGGCGGCGAGTTGTTCAACCATTTTCTTCAGCGCCTCCATGTCTGCTTTCAGTTGATTGATTTCTTTCTGCTGCGCTTCGTTTTCATCCATCAGAGAAATAATGGTTGCGTGGTGAACAGCGGCCAGTACGCCGGAATCGCCAGCCTGTACAGATAAGGCATCCTTAACAACAGTCCCGTCCCGAAGTTCAATATCGCCGGCAGTGACTTTCGCCTCCGGGTACGCCTCATACAGCCCTTCAGCCAGAACACCGATACCGAAACGCCCGTCAGCATTTTTTGTTTTCAGTCGCCAGGTACATGCGCGGATTATCCGCATCGTTTCGCGCGGATTCTGGATGTCTTCGACTTTCTCTTTAATTTTGACTGTCGAGCCGCCGTTAACCCAGTTTCCGGTAGCGGTGGCGTTACCATTAGTGCCATTAAACCGCCACATATGTGGCGTGGTTCCCGCTTCATAAGTCCAGGAGAGCACATACTCCGGATTATTGCTGTTAGCCCACGCGGACCATGTAAACACTCCGCCATAGTTGCCAGGCCAGTACAGTTTGAAGCTGGAGTGAGGATACAGATAGCCTGCACCTTGTACATTCATCTGTTCCTGGTAGAGACCGTAGTTGCGGTTTCCGGCATAGAGGGAGTCAAAGCTTCCCGGCAATGCGTTGACCTTTCCAAACGGGCTGGTTATCTGGCCTCCGGATTTGCCGCCAATGGTGTTTAGGCGGACATCATTCCCCTCACAGAAAGAACCTGACCCTGCCCCAAAGGGACTGGACAGCCCCGTCCCGCCCTGTGCTTTTGGCACCACGCCGTCAACTTTTGTGGCCATATTATCAGCAAGGTATTTCCAGGATGGGCCTGTAAACGTTGATTGGTCGGGTAACTTTACAGTTATTGTCCCGGTACCACTGAATACCTGCTGCCAGTTCTGTTTGTCGTAGTTCAGACCGAGAAGCGCCTGGGTATTCTGAACGACCATTGCGGCAGTGACCATATTCAGCGCCACGCGGGGAACGGCAGACCAGGCGGCTCCTGTCGCTCGCGGCCCGGTGTAATTACTGACCAGCGTCAGCCGTGTATTGCTGTTAACTTCCAGTACGGGAAGTGTGAAAGGCACACCACCCACGACAACCACAATAAAATCACCTGCAGCTAACTCAGTGGTGAAAGTGGTGTCAGTTCCGGCAACCGAGGCTGAGTTATTGTTAAGGGTTAAGGTTCCTGCTGACATGGGGTTTCCTCAGTACATGTTCGGAATAATGAGAATGGGCATGTTGATATTTCTGTTCCGGCTCATATCCCATGAACCGGAGTTGTGGTTAGCAAAGACTTTGTTGTAGGCTGACCTGACATTACCACCGGACATCACGACCCCCTTCGTCCGTATATTTCCGTAACCACCATCCATACGGACCTGCACGCCGGTATAAACTATCTGGCAGAACCCGCCGCCAATATTCTGGAAAGCATCGGTGATCTG
>NZ_JAOWDS010000070.1:0-87887 GCF_030334545.1 Citrobacter sp. Ce129 | reverse complement strand
CCTGCCAGCCCCTCCGTCACGCCTAAATCGCGGGCAATCGGCGTGAGCAGGCTGACGGGCATAAATTCAGAAGCAATCAGCACAAACACGCACAGGGTCATGGCAAAAATACCGCCCCAGTATGCGCGCTGATGATGAGATGATGGTGTTTGGTTTAGCGTCGACATAGTGAAATTTCACGAAGATCAGGATAAAAGCCACCCGCCAGAGGCCGGTGGCTTTGCATCAATTCAGGAGAGGGTTTATTTCAGTTTGGTCTGGAAAAATTGTTCGAACTTCGCGAAAGGTATTTTTCCGGCCACGTTATCGTAGAGGTCCACATGATTTGCCCCTGGCACCACTACCAGTTCTTTGTCTTTACTGCCAATCGCCTTGAAAGCATCTTCAGCAAAATAGCGTGAATGCGCTTTCTCACCGGTCACAATAAGCGTTGGGATGGTGATTTCACTGGCGTAGCTCAGCAGCGGCATATTCATAAACGACAGTGGCATCGTTGCCGTCCACGCCCCGGTCGAGTTAACGGAACGCTCGTGGAAGCCGCGCGGCATGCGATAGTAATCGAAGAACTCTTTCAGTATCGGATGCGGATTTGCCGGCAGCGTTTCTGGCAGAACGCGCTCGCCCGCGCTGGCCTTGCCGTTGCTGTCGACGTTAATATCATGAGCACCGTGTGCGAACGTGCCGCTCTGCGCATCCTTCCAGCGCTGTTCATTCAGATATTGCAGAACAGCACGACGGTCGGCGGTGGAATAACGGTCTTTGCCATCCCCCACACCATGGCCCATCGCCCGGCTCATGTCGTACATCACGCTGGTAGCCACCGCTTTAACGCGGGTATCCATCGCGGCATCGTTCAGCGCCATGCCGCCCCAGCCACAAATACCGAGCAGCCCGATACGGTTGCGATCCACCTCTTTTTGCAGCCCTAAGAAATCCACCGCCGCGCTGAAATCTTCAGTGTTGATATCCGGTGAGGCGACGTTTCGCGGATAGCCGCCGCTTTCCCCGGTGTAAGAAGGATCGAACGCCAGGGTAACTAACCCTTGTTCCGCCAGCGTCTGCGCATACAGGCCGCTGGATTGCTCTTTCACCGCGCCAAATGGCCCACTGACCGCAATCGCCGCCAGCTTGCGATCGCCACGGTCTTTAGGCAGGTAAAGATCGCCCACTAAGGTGATGCCATATCGGTTCGGGAACGAGACTTTACGATGTTCGACTTTCTGGCTCTCGGCGAACGTTTTATCCCATTTATCTGTCATGGACACAGGGGCATTAGGATTGGTTGAATCAGCATAACTCATTGTCGTGACTCCACTTAATGATGCGAATAACAGCATGGCCGGCATCGCGGTTTTTAGCGTTAGGGTGAAGGCTTTCATAAAAATCCCCATAAAAAACAACAGAGAGATACAGGTTTCCGACGGACAACGCTGCGGTGCTTTGCTTTGATGGGGTCATTATAGTGAGCAGAATTAGTGCTGATTAGGGGGCGATTACTGCTAAGATTGATACCATATTGTTATAAATCAATACTGAATTTGCTGTCATTCCGGGGGGATTTTTCAATGGCGAAAAGGGAGAACTACAACGAGCTGTACCTGTTTATGCAGGTGGTGCGAGAAGGCAGCTTTACCGCAGCGGCTCAGCGGCTGGGGCTTGCTCAGTCAGGAGTCAGCCGTTCTGTTCGCGAGCTTGAAGAAAGGCTGGGCGTCCAGCTGCTGGTGCGTACCACGCGTAAACTATCGCTGACGCAAGCAGGCGAGCAGCTCTACCAGAAGACGGCATCTGGATTTGATACGTTAGATCTTGGGCTTGCCACGCTGGCGCACTATCGAGAGACGCCCTCCGGTACGGTACGTATCAATGCCAGCCAGCACGCCATTGATAAATGCCTGCTGCCAAAGCTGGCGGTATTTAAACAGCGCTATCCTGATATCAGACTGGAACTGATGAATGAGAGCCGGTTCGTCGATATCATCGAAGAGCGATTCGATGCTGGTGTCCGTCTGGGGCCTGAAGTCGGCCAGGGCATGGTCGCGGTGCGCATCACGCCCGATATGGAGATGGCGATTGTGGGGACTCCGGAACATTTTCGTCGCTACGCTTTTCCGCAAACCCCGACAGATTTAAAGACGCATCCCTGTATCGCCTATCAGTTTGCCGACGGCAGCGTATACCAGTGGGAACTCACTCAGGATGATAAAAAAATCACTCATCAACCCGAAGGGCAATGGGCCTTATCCGACAGCTATATGGAAGCAGAGGCCGCCCGACTGGGCCTCGGATTGGCCTATGTTCCTGTTGAACTGGTCGCGCATGATTTAGAAAGCGGTAAGCTTATCAGGGTGTTGCAGCGTTACAGCCTGCGAATGGAAGGATTGTTTCTCTATTATCCCCATCGCAACGTCTCTCCCGCCCTGCGGATGGTCATTGATACATTGAAAATCTGAACGTTAACAACGCCCGACTCTTCACTGTGCAAAATTGTGTCAGGTAGTCCCTCTGCTTTCAATTCCAAGGTCTGCTTTGAGCTGAAGAGCGGACTTATCCGTACAAGGCCTACCATCCAGAAATGGAAGTTCCCCCAAAAGGAAAACACTCGCAAACCTTCTAGACAACCTTTTCCCGAGCATTTAGCCTGAATTAAAATTTTAATATCTGTCAGGCTAGTTCATTATGAAAAATGATATCAGAACCCTCGACCTTAACCTTCTTAAGGCCCTTGATGCATTACTGGATGAGGGAAGCGTGACTCGGGCTGCACAGCGCCTCTCACTGACGCAGCCTGCCGTCAGTGGTATGCTTATTCGCTTGCGTGATTACTTTGACGATCCACTCTTTGTTCGCACCAGCCACGGTATGGTCCCCACAATGCGGGCCAACGAACTTTCTACGCCGGTAAAACAAATCCTCACCGATATCGCTATCCTGCTGAAACCAAAGAAATTTGATCCCGTGACGGTGGAACTGACTTATACCATCGTCGCAACGGACTATGCACTTAAGGCTGTTGTCGTTCCGTTGATGGCTGAGCTAAAACAACGTGCACCGTATATTAAAATCGCCGTGCGGCCCGTGGACAATGAGCGAATGTATCAGCAGTTATCTCGGGGTGAAGTTGATCTGGCTTTGATAACACCGCAAACAACCCCCGAAGACCTGCATGGAAGAGCGCTCTATGAAGAAGATTATGTCTGCGTAGCACGACGTCATCATCCTCTGGCAGCGAGTTCAGAAATGACGCTCGAACAATTTTGCAAACAGGAACATATTCTGGTGTCTTCAGAAGGTAACTTCACCGGTGTTACAGATGAAGCACTGGCTAAGCTCAGTCTGACACGACGAGTAGGCATGTCAGTTAATAGTTTTCAGGTGATACCTGATATATTACAAGTGACTGATATGATTGCAGTTGTACCTCACCGCATGGTCCTGACTAACAACGATCTCATCATTCTCCCTTTGCCCCTGAAAGTACCCGGCTTTACCAAGAGCATGGCCTGGCATGAGCGAACCCATCGTGACCCAAGTCATCAGTGGATTCGTGCTTTATGCGCAGAAGTAAGCCAACATCCCGCGTCCTGATATAATTTATCTTATTAAGAATATAAATAATGACAATTCGCCTTATAACTCCATTGCACCAATAATCACTGTCATCACGTTACTGCCGTAATGACACACGCAGTGCACTCAACTATAGCAATTGGAGAAATTTATGAACGCGATTAACTGGCCAGAAGGCTTTGTTCCGGGTTTTACCGATAACTTTGTTTCTAATGAAATGATCATCTCAGGTCTGAACGTCAATGATGTCTGGCCGCTCCTGAGTCAGCCATTGCTATGGCCGGAATACTATAAAAATTCCGCCGATGTGCGCTTTTATGACAACAAAGGTCCAGAATTGGAAAATGGGGTTCGCTTCTACTTCAGCACGTTTGGTTTCCCAGTTGAAGCTCAGGTTGTGGAGTTTGTTCCACCTGCTGAAGGTAAACCTGCTCGTCTGGCATGGCACGGATGGGCCGGTGAAAAAGATACCGCTCAACGACTCGATGTCCATCATGCGTGGCTACTGGAGGATCTTTCCGGTCACAGGGTCCGTATCCTAACGCAGGAAACACAGAACGGAGTCCCGGCAAAAGATCTGGCAAATACCCGCCCGAACCCAATGCTTAATGGTCATCAGGAATGGCTTGACGGCCTGATTCGAGCAGCAAAGAAATAATAAACCGCTTTCCACAGTCATATCACTGAGGCTGCACTTCCCCGCAGCCTCAAGAATATTTGCCCGTTTGCTATTGCACTTGATTACAGGTAAATCATGTAACCCCCGCAAGTGACACCGCGCGGCCATATCTGTAATGTCCCCTCCTGGCACAAAGCCGACCTTGAGCCCCTCCAAATTAATGAGCCCACCTAATAAACCCTAGCTAATTACCCCATCTAATCGAATAAATCAGTTTGCGTTATGCTTTTCCAACACAACAACTGAAGGATAACGTCGTGCAAACTGTAAAACTGAACAACGGGATTGAAATGCCCCTGCTGGGCTTCGGTGTCTTTCAGATGACGGATGCCGCTGAATGCGAAAGAGCCGTTATTGATGCCATCGATACTGGATACCGTCTGATCGATACCGCCGCGTCTTACCAGAATGAAACCCAGGTCGGGAACGCGCTGAAACAGACCGGCATCGCCCGTGATGAACTGTTTGTCACCACCAAACTGTGGCTGCAGGATACTAATTATGAAGGCGCGAAAGCCCAGTTCGAACGCTCTCTGAACCGACTGCAGCTTGATTACGTTGACCTGTATCTGATTCACCAGCCTTACGGCGATGTCCATGGGGCATGGCGTGCGATGGAAGAACTGCAGCAGGCTGGCAAAATTCGTGCTATCGGCGTAAGCAACTTCCATCCTGACCGACTGGCCGACCTTATCGCCTTCAACAAAGTTGCCCCTGCGGTGAACCAGATTGAAGTTAACCCCTTCAACCAACAGTTGCATGCGGTTCCATGGAATCAAAGCCGCGGCATTCAGCCGGAAGCCTGGGCACCGTTTGCAGAAGGTAAAAACGGCCTGTTCCAGCACCCGGTGTTGACGGCAATTGGCCAGAAGTACGGCAAAAGCGTAGGCCAGGTTGTGCTGCGCTGGATCTTCCAGCGAGGCATCGTTTCACTGGCAAAATCTGTGCGCAAAGAACGCATGGCAGAGAACATTAACATTCTCGATTTTGAACTCAGCGCTGAAGATATGCTGCAGGTTACCGCTATCGACACCGCAACGAGTGCATTCTTTTCCCATCGCGATCCTGCCAGAGTTGAATGGCTGGCTGGCCGTAAGCTTGATGTTTAAGTCGCGATAAAAGAGGTATTCATACAATGCAAAAACGTTATCTGGGTCAATCCCGACTCGAAGTCTCCGCGCTTGGGCTCGGTTGCATGGGCTTAAGCCACGGCTACGGCCCGGCGACCGATACCCGGCAGGCTATCGAACTCATTCGTGCAGCGGTTGAACGTGGCGTCACCTTCTTCGATACCGCTGAAGTGTATGGCCCCTTCCTTAATGAAGAGGTGGTAGGCGTTGCCTTAAAACCGTTTCGTGACCGCGTGGTTATCGCCACTAAGTTTGGATTTACTTTTGGCGACGACAACAAGCAGCAGATTTTAAACAGCCGTCCGGAGCATATCCGTGAAGCCGTTGAAGGATCATTACGCCGTCTAAAGACTGATGTCATTGATCTGCTGTATCAACACCGTGTCGATCCGGATGTCCCCATTGAAGATGTTGCGGGTACGGTAAAAGACCTGATCGCTGAAGGCAAAGTTAAACATTTCGGTCTGTCCGAGGCGGGTGCGCAAACCATTCGTCGTGCGCATGCCGTGCAACCGGTCACTGCGCTGCAAAGCGAATACTCGATGTGGTGGCGCGAGCCTGAGAAGGAGGTCCTGCCGTTACTGGAGGAACTGGGCATTGGTTTTGTGCCCTTCAGCCCATTAGGCAAAGGCTTCCTGACGGGATCAATTAAGCCAGGAACCACTTTTGGGAAAGATGATTACAGAAGCCAAGTGCCGCGTTTCGCCGAGCAGGCGATTGAAGCCAATGAAAAGCTGGTCTCATTGCTGGGGGAACTGGCGGCAGAGAAAGGCGTGACGTCTGCACAAATCGCGCTGGCATGGCTGCTGGCACAAAAGCCGTGGATTGCTCCTATTCCTGGTACCACCAAACTGCACCAGCTGGAGGAAAACCTGGGGGCTGCCGACATCATCCTTTCGCAGAATGACTCACGGCAGATAACCCAGGCGCTTGAAACGATTAAAATCGTCGGCGAACGTTACTCTCCTGAGCATCAGGCTCGCGTAGGCCGTTAATACCCGAACGGGTCCGCTGAGATTGTCGGACCCGTTATTCCTGGTAGCGAAGTGCATCGATCATCAGCGCAAAAGCGGGTGGATGCTGTTTACGACTCGGGTAATAAAGATAGTATCCGGGGAAAGACGGACACCAGTCCTGCAGAATCTGAATAAGCTCTCCTGACTGTAGATAATCCTGCACCCTGTCTTCAGGTATACAGGCGATACCAAAACCGGATAACGCCGCATCAATTCTTTCCGCCTGCAGATTAAACGTGACCTGCCCTTCCACTCTGACCCGTAACGGTTTCCCATCCTTCTCAAACTCCCAGTGGTAAAGCCCACCGGCCGTCGGCAGGCGCATATTGATGCACCGGTGATTTTGTAGCTCGTGCGGCGTTTCAGGGGCAGGATTTGCAGCGAAATAAGACGGCGCTCCTACCACAGCCATTCTCATGTCAGGGCCAATCCTTACCGCAATCATGTCCTTATCCACACTTTCGCCCAAGCGGATCCCGGCATCAAAACGCCCCTCAACAATATCGACAAAGCCGTTATCCACCACCAGTTCGAGATTGATTTCCGGGTATTCCCTGAGGAAGGGTTTTAGCTTCGGCCATACCAGACTTCGCGCGGCATGCTCCCCGGCAGATAAACGGATATTGCCGGAGGCGGTGCCGTTCAGTTGAACCAGTGATTCCAGCTCCTGCTCAAGATCGGCAATACGCGGTTCAAGGCAGGCAATGATTCTCTCACCGGCTTCCGTAGGGGCAACGCTTCGTGTCGTACGGGTCAGAAGGCGGATATTCAGCCTTTCCTCCAGGGCCTTCATCGCGTGGCTGAGTGCAGACTGAGAAACGCCCAGTTTACCCGCTGCTTTGGTAAAACTTCGCTCCCTTGCCACCACAAGAAAGATTTGCAGTTCATTGAAGTTTTCTTTGAGCATCGGCGATTTCCTTATGGCGCATTCCCTTCATCGCACACTCATGAAGGGTGTTCATAGACACAATCATTTTAGCCCTATTACTGACCATAATGATAATTGATATTCTGACCGTATCGAAAATAAGTCTGAATTATCATAAGGTTTATTATGAAAATACTCGTTGCAGGGGCGACAGGAAGTATTGGCCTTCATGTCGTGAATAGCGCTATTGAAATGGGCCATCAGCCCGTGGCGCTGGTCAGAAATAAACGTAAAGTAAAATTGCTTCCTCGGGGAACGGCTGTTTTTTACGGCGATGTTTCAATGCCTGAAACACTCACCGAATTACCGAAAGTTATTGATGCCATCATCTTTACGCTCGGTTCCGATGGCCAGGGGCGTATAGGTGCCAGAGCGATAGACTACGGCGGAGTACGTAATATTTTACGCATATTTAAGGATACGCCTGTTCGTATCGGCCTGATGACCACGATTGGCGTGACTGAACGGCTCAGCACCTGGAATCAACGCACTGAGGTTCATGACTGGAAAAGACGTGCGGAACGTCTGGTCAGGGCAAGTGGTCATCCCTATACCATCGTCAGACCCGGCTGGTTTGATTACAACAATGATGATGAACACAGAATTGTTATGCTTCAGGGGGATCGTCGCCATACGGGAACACCGGAAGATGGTGTGATATCCCGCGAGCAAATCGCCGAGGTTCTGGTCAGTGCCCTGACCCACGACGAGGCAAAAAATAAAACGTTCGAGCTGATGGCTGAACGAGGTGAAGCACAACAGGATCTTACCCCACTGTTTGCAGGCCTGCGGGCTGATGATCCGCAAAAAAATGATGGGGTTCTGGACATAGACAATATGCCTCTGCGTGAAGAACCTGAGTGCATTATTAACGAGCTGAACCTGTACAGGTAAAAAAATACCGCTCAGCTCGTTAAGATTATCGATGCTCAGGCATGTTCCAGCCAGTTGCGGAATACCTGCGCTCGCAGTATTCCCTGAAAATCAATCAGCCCAGAACAGCCAAGTTTCTTGATCAGATTCTGCCTGGCCTGGTAAATCGTTTTTAAGTGTAGATTTAACAAGGCGGATATCTCAAAAATAGTTCGACCTTCTCCTAACTGCGTTAAAATAAATTTATCTCGTGCGGTCAAAGAGATACATGCTTTCGATTGATTCTCGTGCTCACCACCAGCACGAGTGATATCAATAATAAATTGTTTAATTGAGCCAACGCCAATATCCACTGGAAGTCTGTAAAGTGAAATATCATTGAGATACTGATACTGATGACCATCAATCAACAGTACCAAACGATGCGTATTCAGATCATATTTTTGCTTTTTTACCGCATCAAAGTGATTGGCGGTGAAGAAAACAAGACGCGTCTGGTCATCTTCGAAAAATATATCGGCAAGAATATTCTTTAACCCTTGCCTGATAAAAATATCATCAAGCCATAACTCTGCGTTTCCAACTTGTTCCTGAACGATGTTCATCATTATGGCCTCAATGAAAAATCACAATAAACCTAACCGTGTTGTACTACTTTGTCGGGTTGAAGATGAGCCAAAATCTGTGTATAAAGATCGGTTAAAATCGCATTCTTCTCATTCTTCAACTGAATACTAAAAGCCTGAACAAGAACATCATTATTGATATAACCTTGTTTTAACATTACCTTACGCTCTATATTTTTATACAACGCACAGCAAAAAATAAAGCTTTCCGGAATAGAATTGGCCATATCAACCCCATAAAATGTAGTCATAAAAATGAGAGGGTGCTATGTATAGTCTTAATCAAAAAAATGCTCAGCATGAATGCTTTAAGCATATAACAAAGGTACTGTACATATTATATTAATATGAAAATTTATTAGACATCGTCAGCTGTGTAACGCAACACTATTTCCAGGGTTTTTCTGATAACATCTGCCTGGACAACGTCAACTGTTGACTCCAGAGAACCAATCAGGCTTAAAATGATATTTTTATTATTAACATTATCACCAGCCAGAATTACATTTGTTACCGCCTGCCCCAATACCACAGACTCATCTGCTAATAGCTCACCTGCATTATGGAAGTAACTTGATAAAGCTTTATCCGTCATTACACTGTGGACATTAATTTCATGAAGCATGGTAACCTCGCTTGTATAGTCTGGAAGATTATCTTTAATGTAATTTAGGGTTTTTGCTGGCACTGAAAGCACTCTCATCTCTGGTTTTATCCGGTTTTCTGCTTATCTTTCCCGGATTAATGTTTGTGAAATCATTGATAACGCTGTCAATTAATTGCTTGCGTGCGCTATCCATTTCACTGGCCTGCATAAGTCGCAGTTGCTTAATCACTGCAGCTAACGAAACGTCTGTATGCATTCGCAAAATTTCTAGCACAGCCAAACCTGTAATTTCATGTTTCAAGCGTTCACTGTCAGTTTTATTCATAACGACGTCAGTATTTACTCCGATTCTGTATGTCAGACTTCCTTTTATTCAAAAAGCAAGCCAATTAACGCATTGTAATGTTTCTGTTCGTTCTCCCCTGATGCTTTTTCAAGACGGCTCAGAAGCTTGGTGCAAAGTGATTTGCGGTTCAGATTTCGCCCATCTTTGAGTATCTCAGTGACGATTTCTCCCAATGTTTCCTGTTGGGTTGGCAGATGCGCCTTTGCAAAGTAACGAGAAATCGCGCTTGCAGAATCAGTGCGAACGGTATGCTGCTGCATGTCATGCTCCTGTAACAAAATGCTGGTGAATATTAAGTTTTATAACAGTAGCAAAGTTGTACCAAAAATGTGTACAACGCAGCTCGTTAATTTTTAGCAATAAGTGCTAAGTCAATGTAATCAATGAGTTGTATAAGTTTCATTCTACATGAAATCAAATTCAATTGTACAACACACATCGTTTAACGAATGAATTTGATCATTTTAGGGGTCTTTGTTTGTAAAAATAAAGTTAGAATAATGTATTAAAATCAGGACATAAGCTGGTTTGTCTGATACTGTCCATACCTCTTCCCCCCATGATCCCGGACTGTCCATGCTCACGACCATTATTTACCGTAGCCATCTACGTGATGACGCCCCCCTCAGAGCGCTTGAGGATATGGTGGCAGCCGCAAACCTCAAAAACAGGCGATCTGATGTTACGGGGATTTTACTCTTTAACGGTCGCCACTTTTTCCAACTGCTTGAAGGCCCTGAGGAGCAGGTAAAGGAGATTTATCGTTGTATATGTAACGATCCACGGCACCACAATATCGTTGAGCTGATGTGTGATTACGCGCCTGCAAGAAGATTCGGAAAGGTGGGGATGGAGTTATTTGATTTACAAAAACATGAACGCAATGACGTCCTGCAAGCGGTACTTAACAAGGGAACATCTAAATTTCAGCTCACGTATGATGACAGGGCATTACAGTTTTTCCGCACATTTGTCCTTGCGACGGAAAAATCGAGCTATTTTGAAATACCTGCGCCTGATTACTGGAGTTTTGTTGCCGACGACTCTTGTACTCTCCTGGATGAAAGCACACTCCCGTCCGATATCGATTTCAGCTTTGCTTTTCAACCAATTATCGATCCTATGTCGCAACGCGTCATTGCCCTTGAAGCACTTATTCGTGGTAGAGACGGTGAAACGCCCGCAACTTATTTTGACAACTTAAATCCTGAGGAACTGTATACCGCGGATCTGCAGAGCAAAAAGACTGCTTTTGCAATGGCAAGCGCGCTGGGACTTAACGACAAAATGCTTTCAGTCAATCTGCTCCCCATGACCCTGGTAAATAAACCCGATGCAGTCAGCTTTCTGATAAACGAAATCGCGGCGCACGGACTGGTGCCTGAACAAATCATTGTAGAGTTTACCGAAAGCGAAGTTATTTCTCGTTTTGATACGTTCGCGCAGGCTGTGAAGTCACTCAAGGCTGCGGGGATCTGTGTGGCGATAGATCATTTTGGGGCAGGTTTTGCCGGGCTTCAGCTTCTGTCTCGTTTTCAACCCGACCGAATTAAGATAAGCCGCGAGCTCATCACGGATGTGCATAAAAGTGGACCAAGACAGGCCATCATTCAGGCAATTATCAAATGCTGCACTTCGCTGGAAATCATGATTTCCGCAGTCGGCGTTGAAAAACCTGAAGAGTGGATGTGGCTTGAGTCCGCAGGTATTGAAATCTTCCAGGGTAACCTTTTTGCACAAGCCTGCCTGAATGGTACGCCGTCTGTTGCATGGCCAGAGAAAAAATGATTTCTCAGCATAAGAACACCTAAGACATTGTTAGCAAACAATAATTCTCACCCCCTCTCTCATGCTGAACTTAAAAATTCAGCATTTCACCCTGCGTGATAGTAAAGTAAATCTTAATTTTGCTAGAATTCTCTGTATGTTTTGTACAATTTGATGCATCTTGTACAAAGTAACAGGAACCGCATATCGGTGACGGAGAATCAGGAGTGTCTGGGGGAACTATGGCTTATTACAGCATTGGAGATGTCGCAGAACGTTGCGGGATAAATCCTGTCACCCTCCGGGCATGGCAACGACGTTACGGCTTACTCAAACCTCAACGCAGCGAAGGTGGCCACCGTCTCTTTGATGAAGAAGATATTCAACGTATTGAAGAAATAAAACGTTGGATTAACAGTGGCACACCCGTTGGCAAAGTAAAAGCATTACTGGAAACCAGTACCCGTCAAACTGACGACGACTGGAATCAATTGCAAGAAGAGATGATGAGTATTCTTCGCATGGCGCATCCACCGAAGCTGCGAGCCAAAATTATCGCACTTGGTCGCGTCCATCCCGTAGATGCACTGATTGATCACGTTTATCTTCCCGTACGTCAACGGCTAATGCTTGATCATAATACATCCCGCATTATGAACAGTATGCTTGATGGCGCGTTGATTGAATATGTTGCCACACTGCTGTCTGAAACGCGGCGCAAGTCAGGGAAAGATGCCATCCTGATGGCCTGGGATGTTGAAGACAGAACCCGTCTGTGGCTCGAAGCCTGGCGCTTATCGCAATCTGGCTGGCATATTGCCGTTCTTGCTGAACCCATTGAATCGCCAAGACCAGAACTTTTCCCAGGGCAGACGCTTTTTGTCTGGACCGGTATTACGCCAACCCGCAGACAAAATGAGCTGCTACAACACTGGAATGAGCAAGGTTATAAAGTCGTTTTCCACAGCCCATAACCAACAGGTAATACGGTACTGAATTAAGGAAGATAAAACCTACGATTCTCATATTTTGGGTGGTCATTTGAGTACCATCCACTGAATATGCTGCCCCCTGGCCTTTTGACTAAACACCCGGCATAGCATAAAAACCAAACAACATACTCACCCGTTGGTATTATTTTTTTGTAGACGCCATCACCTTTTTCCTAAGTAAAATTCATTAGATCAACTGGCGTACGCCTAATACTTATTCTAGGGTTAAATTATGTCTTCTTGTGCCACATTATTGTTTTTCTAAAGTAATAAATGTGGTTATTTGAAAAAGGTAAAGGATATGGCTCTAGTCTTAGACAAACGCTTAATTCTTTGTTGCTGCGCCTTTTCCATTATATCAGTGGCAAATGCAGCAACCGTTAACGGAACATTTCAGGTGCTGATGACGATTCAGAAGGCCTGTACCGTAACTGCTGGTTCGGCTTCAAATATCACGCTTGGTCCGGTGAATACCACGGCGACAAATACCAGTGCAAGCAACACTATTTCAATTAATTGCTCAAAAACCACGCCCTATTTTATCGGCCTGGCACCGTCGGCTGCCAATGGAGGGACGACGACGGGCTCAGGCGCCATGTCCTCTGTGGCTAACGCTGCCACCAATACCGACAAAGTGCCCTATCAGCTAAATCGCACGTCAGCAACAGGTCCGGTGTGGGGTAATACCGCCACCGACACCGCGCCTGGAAATGGCGTAGCGGCGACGGGGACCGGTCTGGCGCAAACCTATACTGTTTATGCCACCGCACCGAGCGCCAACTTCACTCCTGACGACTATGCCGACACGGTAACGGTTAACGTTAACTACTAACTTCAGGAAGCTACATGAAAGTAAAACTGCCTGTTAAGCAGTGTGCCTGCGCATGCCTGTTAGGGATGGTGGCGAGCGTTAACCCCGCCGCCGCCAGCGGGCTGCAAATAGCCCCGGTTACATTAACGTTGCAAGCAACGCAAAATGCCGATGGTATCTGGCTGAGTAACGCAGGTGAAAATGTGCTCAACGCCCAGGTTCGGGTTTTTCGCTGGAGCCAGAGCGCTTATGACGACAAACTTTCTCCCTCTCAGGGGCTGGTCATTAGCCCGCCGATGCTGGCATTAGCCCCTGGAGAACGTCAGTTGATTCGTGTTATTCGCACAAGCCCTCCCTCGGTGCATGCCGAAGACGCTTATCGTTTGTCGATAGATGAGTTGCCGCCTGCAAAAGTAGAAAAAAATAAGCTTCAGTTTGTGCTGCATTATTCCGTTCCCGTTTTCATTCAACCGACATCAGCGGCACAAACGCAGGCAAAACTGCAATGGAAATTACAACAACTGAATGGCAAAAAATTTATTGAAGTCAGCAATCAGGGAAATGGGCATGCGCAATTATCCGCTGCAACATTTATAAGCCCTGACGGTGCTAAAAAAGTCATAACACCCGGACTATTAGGCTACGTTTTACCCGGCTCAACAATGCGCTGGATAGTCTCCCCGTCGGCCAGTAATAATCATTATGGCGGGAAAGTTGAAGTCACAATCAATGGCCAAAAAACAGTACAAGATCTGTAACAGATCCTGGCTTCTGGTGAAATATTGCTTTCTCAATGGAGTATTAATTTCGGGAATGGTTTGCGCACAAACGCTGAATAATAACCAGAACGAAAATAGTGTTATTAATAGCACTTCGCAGATTACGGGGGTCGATTTGTATCTCGACGTCACCTTAAATGGAAATCCCGTTGGGCTGGTACATTTTGGCTACGATAATGGAAAGCTTTATGCGGGAGCAGATACCCTGCGTAAAATGGGGTTCCGCTTTGCTCCAGATGCCACTAACGCCGTCTGCCTGAATGTTATCCCCCAGCTAACCATTGACTACAACGTTCAATTGCAAACGCTCTCGCTTACTGTGCCACTCAGTTCACTCGATCTTGCGATCACGCAGCTTAACTCGCCCACTGAAACCTCGCCAACGGCGACAACATCACGCGGGGCGCTCCTCAATTATGATATCTATACCCAACAGGGGGATGAAAGTGCAATCAACACTTTCAGTGAACTTCGCGCCTTCAATGCTGCCGGCGTGCTCAGCACCACCCAGTTGACGCAGTACTCCACCGAGGAATATGCCGATAACAGCTTTGAGCGCCTCGACACCAGTTGGCGTACGTCATTTCCTGATTCGATGTTGGCGCTCACCGTTGGCGATACCCTGACAAGTTCACTCATCTGGTCCCGACCGACGCGTATCGGCGGTATTCAGATAGGAACCGATTTTGGTTTGCAGCCCTATAAGCCAACTACCCCGCTCCCTGCATATCTGGGATCCGCGACGTTGCCGTCAAACGTTGAGCTGTACGTGGACGGCGTCAGGTACTACAACGGAGAAGTCCCCGCAGGTAGTTTTCAGATTAACACCATGCCTAACATCAGCGGCGCGGGTACGGGTCAGGTAATGATGACGGACGCACTGGGCAGAACGAGCGTACAAAATTTCTCGTTCTACAACGATCAGCAACTCCTGCGGGAAGGATTAACTGCCTGGTCGGCTGAATTGGGCACGGTACGCGAAAATTATGGTTACTCCTCTTTTGATTATGCCAGCGCACCGGTATTGAGCGCTACATGGCGCCGCGGGTTTAGCAATACGTTCACCGCCGGGACTCATACGGAAACCAGCGATGGACTGATTAACGCGGGCTTCAGTAACGACTGGATCCCGGGAACCCGCAGCGGCACGTTTTCGACCTCACTTGCCGCAAGTACCGACTCAGGAAAGAACGGGTTTTTGTACAGTTTTGGTTACCGTTGGTCCGGTGAACGGTTTAATTTCAGTACCAGTACCACAGCAACTTCCGGCGATTATCGCGATGTCGCCACCCATTACGGTGAGCCGCCACCGACGCTTAACAGCAACACAGTCATTGGCTATTCGCTGGAAGCTGCCGGTAATGTCAGCCTGAGCTACCTGCAGTTTCGTTATCCACATGAAAATGCGGTGCGCTACGCCAACGCCAGTTGGTTTAAATCTGTTACAGACAACATCTCACTGAATGCCGGATTCAATCAGAACATTGACGATAACCGCGATCGCAGTCTCTATTTGATGGTGACGATCGCTACCGACAACAATCTGAGCGCCAGCAGCACCCTACAACGTACCAACGATGAAACCGGCTACCAGCTCAACGCCAGCCTGACGCCTCCTGCCGACGGTGGGTGGGGCTGGAATCTGGCCGCCAGTCAGCAGGCTTCCCGGCAAAGTGGCCAGGGCGAAGTGGGATATCTGGGGCGTTATGGTAAAGCGTACGCAGGATTTAGCCGTTTACCCGATAACCATTATGGTTATGCAGGCGCAACCGGATCGCTGGTGGCCATGGGAGGCGGCTTGTTTGCAGCAAGAGAAATCAATAATGGTTTTGCCGTCGTATCAACTGACGGTGTGCCTGATGTTCCGGTCAAATTGCAAAATAACCTGATTGGTCGCAGCGACGACCAGGGGCTACTGCTGGTCACGCCCCTCAACAGCTATCAAAAAAACCTGATTAGTATTGACCCAATGGATCTCCCCGCCAATATGCGGATTGCACGCGTTGAGACGAACGCAACGCCTGCCGATCGTTCCGGTACTCTGGTTAGCTTTGGCATCACTCCCGTACGCGCTGCGCAGGTCATCCTCGTCGACAATCAGGGTAAACCAATTCCCGAAGGCAGCATGGCATACGCCGTCAGCACTACGGGCCAGTCGTCTGTCGTTGGTTTTGATGGGATGACCTGGTTCGACACGCTGGAGCAGCACAATACGCTGCGCGTTGATACGGACACCGGCAGTTGTCGCGTGCAATTTGACTATCCCGCGTCAGCAAAAGGGATTGTGCAAATAGGCCCACTGGTTTGCCGATCATACTAACAGGAGTGCGCTCATGAGGTTAAGACATCTGTTACTCATCGCTGCCGTTCTCTTTTTCCCGGCGATCGGTCATGCGGTAACCTGCTCGGTGAGCAACGTGCAGCCCATAAATTTGGGTTCAGTCAATCCGTTGTCTGCGACAGGCGCAACGTCATCAATGACGTTCAATTACACCTGCGCCAAAGAACTTGGCGACACGCTGGCTGGGATCAATCTCTGTTTTAATATTGGCGCCTCAGCTGTCAGTGGCCAGGTTACCCCGCGAAATATGTCGTTAAGCGGTACGCCTGCCAGAACACTGGCATACCAGCTTTACCAGGATGCCGGGCGCACCAGGGTATGGGGGAGCCAGTATCAGTCGGGAACAACTTTTCCCATGGTACAGCTTAGCCTGCTGAATCTGACGCCGGTAACGGGTTCACTGACGGTATCAGCGCAGATCGTCACGCCACAAACTTCAGCCGTCCCCGGAAACTATCAGGATAGCTATACGACGGCGACAGCCCTCGTCACCCTCAATCCCGGATTACTTTTCCCGCCGACCACCTGTGGCGATACCGTTGCCGCCAGGCTTCCTTTCACCGTATCGGCGACTGTCAGCAAGCAGTGCAATATCACCTCTGCAACCGATATTAGCTTTGCGCCAACCAGAGCGACCGGGCGTAACCTTACGGCGTCAAATACCGTGGGCGTAGCATGTTCCAATAACACGCCTTACACCATCGGCCTTCAGCCCTCCAACGGCAATACGGCAGGCAGCGGCGTGATGGCGGGCACGGGGTCAAATACGGATAAAGTCCCCTATCAACTCAGTTCGACTCCGGGACCGTCCGGCACGATCTGGGGCAATACATCACTCAATACCGTCGCGGGCAACGGTACGGGGACAACCACAACCTACCCGGTTTATGCCACCGTTCCCAGCGCGAACTACACACCAGACAACTATGCCGATACTGTCACCATCGCAGTGACCTACTGACGCGCAGCTTAATAGCAATAAAGCAAACACATTTTATTATCATATTATTTACTTTTAGAGGTGCGTCATAAATCTGACAAATTACAATTTTTACAATTCACGCATATTAAGTCATACAAAACGCAAAATAACCGCGATATCGCCACAATAGAAGAATAACTATTCACACTCAAACCAAAGCCCACACTATTCATGCCGATAAGTCGTGTTGGCCAGGCAGGCTGTTCCATGAAAAAAATGTTAAATTTAAGTTTATATGGTGAGATTCACTGTATACCACGGCCAAATTAAGAACATATTACTTTTATAACTAAGGTTTATCATGGATAAGTTATCTTACGCTTCAGATAGCAGCACATCTGCCTGGAATACCTACCTGCAACAAATCGAGCGTGTGGCCCCTTACCTGGGCGAACTTTCCCATTGGGTGGATACCCTGCGCCACCCAAAACGCGCGCTGATTGTCGATATCCCGGTGCAGATGGATGACGGCTCTATCCGTCATTTTGAAGGGTATCGCGTGCAACATAACCTCTCCCGCGGTCCGGGCAAAGGCGGTGTGCGTTATCATCCTGATGTTGATCTTAATGAAGTGATGGCCCTGTCCGCATGGATGACCATCAAATGCGCGGCGTTAAACCTGCCGTACGGCGGCGCTAAAGGTGGCGTGCGCGTCGATCCGTTCTCGCTGTCCGAAGGGGAACTGGAGCGTTTAACCCGCCGTTATACCAGTGAAATTGGTATTATCATTGGGCCGCAGAAAGACATTCCTGCGCCGGATGTAGGTACTAACGGAAAAGTCATGGCCTGGATGATGGATACCTACTCCATGAACCACGGCACCACCGTGACCAGCGTGGTCACCGGTAAACCTATTCACCTCGGCGGCTCGTTAGGCCGTGATAAAGCCACCGGTCGCGGCGTTTTCGTCAGCGGTCTGGAAGTCGCTCGTCGTGCGAACATTGAAGTTGAAGGCGCTCGCGTGGCGGTACAAGGTTTCGGTAACGTCGGCAGCGAAGCCGCCCGCTTGTTCGCCGCAGCGGGTGCGCGTGTAGTCGCGATTCAGGATCACACCGCAACGCTGTTTAACTCAACGGGTATTGATATGGCCGCGTTGTCTGCCTGGCAGTTAGAGCACAAGCAGATTGCCGGTTTCCCGGGCGCTGAGACCATCGCCAGCGAAGCCTTCTGGAGCCTGGAGATGGATATTCTGATCCCGGCCGCACTCGAAGGCCAGATCACCCGTCACCGTGCGGAAACGCTGACCTGTAAACTGGTACTCGAAGGTGCCAACGGACCGACCTATCCGGACGCCGACGACGTTCTGGCCAGCCGCGGTATCGTCGTTGTTCCTGACGTTGTTTGTAACGCCGGCGGCGTAACCGTCAGCTACTTCGAATGGGTTCAGGACATGGCAAGCTTCTTCTGGAGCGAAGAAGAGATCAACAATCGCATGGACAAAATCATGACCGATGCGATGGTGCATGTGTGGGAAAAAGCAGCAGAGAAATCCTGCTCCCTGCGTACCGCTGCCTACATTGTTGCCTGTGAACGCATTCTGCTGGCACGAAAAGATCGCGGAATTTATCCGGGCTAAGGCTGGATCTTTTCCTGTGCATAAACCACCTGCCTCGCAGGTGGTTTTTTTTCAGCAAAATCTGGCGTGTAACTGTTCTACCACCTAACACTGCCCAACATCTCATTTTCGCTGATTTTCGCATCATGACGTTTCAATATGGAACAATAGTTGGTGGTGACGTTTCGTAATGAAACGCTCCGCGCAACAATTTTCTTTTACAAACCCATGTGCAAAATTACCTTATCGGCAGCGAGCGGTCGCCGTGACGTTGTACAAACCGATACCCTACATCAGATGCCTGCCCGAAGCTGGCAGCCATCCAGGACTGTCTGCGGAGCATAAATAATGAAAAAATTGATCAACCGTGTTGAAGACGTACTGAATGAACAACTCGCCGGACTGGCGAAAGCTTACCCCTCCCTGGCACTGCATCAGGACCCCGTGTATGTCACCCGTGCAGATGCGCCGGTGATGGGCAAAGTGGCGCTTCTTTCCGGCGGCGGCAGCGGACACGAGCCTATGCATTGCGGCTTCATTGGTCAGGGCATGCTCTCTGGCGCCTGTCCGGGTGAGATTTTTACCTCACCCACGCCGGATAAAATGTTCGAATGCGCTATGCAAATTGATGGCGGCGAAGGCGTGCTGCTGATAATCAAAAATTACACCGGCGACATTCTTAATTTCGAAACCGCTACCGAGCTGCTGCACGAAAGCGGTGTCAAAGTCACCACCATGGTGGTAGATGACGACGTAGCGGTGAAAGACAGTCTGTATACCGCTGGTCGACGTGGTGTGGCGAATACCATGTTGATCGAAAAACTGGTCGGCGCGGCCGCCGAACGCGGTGACTCACTGGAAGCCTGTGCGGCGCTGGGTCGTAAGCTGAACAACCAGGGCCACTCCATTGGCATAGCCATTGGCGCCTGTACCGTTCCGGCCGCCGGACAACCTTCGTTCACCTTGCAGGATAACGAAATGGAGTTTGGTGTAGGTATCCACGGGGAACCGGGCATAGACCGCCGCGCCTTCTCCTCTCTCGATCAGACCGTTGATGAAATGTTCGATACTCTACTTGAAAACGGCAACTACAGCCGTACGCTGCGCCACTGGGACAACGTCCAGGGCGCGTGGCAGGAAGGTAAAGAAAGCAAACGAGCGTTGCAAAGCGGCGATCGCGTCATTGCGCTGGTTAATAATCTCGGCGCGACGCCGCTGTCAGAACTGTTCGGCGTGTATAACCGCCTCGAAAGCCGTTGCCAGGATGCAGGCATCATCATTGAGCGCAACCTGATCGGCTCTTACTGTACCTCTTTGGATATGACCGGCTTCTCAATCACCCTGTTACAGGTGGATGACGAAACGCTGAGCTTATGGGATGCGCCGGTTCACACCCCTGCTCTCAACTGGGGTAAATAAGGAGATTCATGATGTCCCTCAACAGAACGCAAATTGTTAACTGGCTCTATCGTTGCGGTGAGATCTTCACCACCGAAAGTGATTTTCTCACCGGACTTGACCGGGAGATCGGCGATGCCGACCACGGTCTGAACATGCACCGCGGATTTAGCAAAGTAGTCGAAAAGCTGCCGTCCATCGCCGATAAAGACATCGGTTTTATTTTGAAAAACACCGGTATGGTGCTGCTCTCAAGCGTCGGCGGAGCCAGTGGCCCGCTGTTTGGCACCTTTTTTATCCGCGCCGCCCAGGTGACTCAAGCTCATCAAAGCCTGACGCTTGAAGAGCTGTATCAAATGATTCGTGATGGAGCAGAAGGTGTGGTTAGCCGTGGGAAAGCTGAACCTGGCGACAAAACCATGTGCGATGTCTGGCTGCCGGTTGTGGAATCTTTACGCCAGTCCTGCGAGCAGAAACTGAGCGTACAGGCGGCGCTGGAAGCGGCAAGCCAGCAAGCGGAAGCCGCAGCGCAAAGCACCATCACCATGCAGGCCCGTAAAGGCCGTGCCAGCTATCTTGGTGAGCGCAGCATTGGGCATCAGGATCCTGGCGCAACGTCCGTAATGTTTATGATGCAAATGCTGGCTCAGGCGTCCAGAGAGTAAGGATAAAGCGATGGTAAACCTGGTTATTGTTTCTCACAGCGCCCAACTGGGCGAAGGCGTCGGCGCGCTGGCCCGGCAGATGTTAATGGGTGATGGTTGCAAAATCGCCATTGCCGCAGGCATTGACGACCCTGAAAATCCGATTGGCACCGATCCGATTAAGGTGATGGAAGCCATCGAGTCCGTGGCCGATACGGATCACGTGCTGGTGATGATGGATATCGGTAGTGCGTTACTGAGTGCGGAAACCGCACTGGAACTGCTCGACCCTAACATTGCCGCCAGAGTGCGGCTGTGTGCCGCGCCGCTGGTTGAAGGCACGTTAGCCGCGACGGTTAGCGCCGCCGCGGGCGCTGACGTCGAGCGGGTCATCCGTGACGCCATGAACGCCCTTGACGCCAAATGTGAGCAACTGGGTTTACCTTCGTCATCCACCGCAAAACCGACATCGGCTGAATTTGCGCCGGATGCAAATGCTCATTCAGTTGCCATTGTGGTGAAAAACCCCAACGGCATCCACGTTCGTCCCGCTTCACGGCTGGTTTCCACACTGTCTGGCTTTAACGCCGACATGTGGCTGGAGAAAAATGGCAAGTGCGTGGTCCCAGATAGCCTGAACCAAATAGCTCTGCTGCAGGTGCGTTGTAACGACACGCTGCGCCTGATTGCCAAGGGTGAACAGGCTGAGGATGCGTTGGCCGCATTTAAACAGCTCGCGGCTGAGAATTTCGGTGAATCGCTTGAGCCCGTACATGCTGATAACGTAGCGACTCACGTCCCCTCACTGGCAACGGGGACGGCATTTTGTTACACGCCGTACTCACCACAGGTAAGCCTGCAGCCTGCAGCATCATTGCAGACTGAGCAGCAGCAATTACGGGCCGCCATTCAAAGCACGCTGAATGACTTAAATGCGTTAACCGCACTTGCCGAAGAGAAATATTCCGCCGATATCGCCGCGATTTTCTCCGGTCATCACACGTTGTTAGACGATCCTGAACTGTTTGATATGGCCTGCGGCGTAATGAGTGAAAAGCAGTGCAGCGCCGCCTGGGCATGGCATCAGGTGTTAAGCGAACTCAGCCAGCAGTATTTACAGCTCGACGATCCCTACCTGCAGGCGCGGTACATCGATATTGAAGATTTATTATCTCGTTCTCTTCAGCATTTGACGGGAGAGACCGAGCAAATTCCCGCGTTCATCCGCCCCACTATTCTGGTCGCTGATGTCATTTATCCGTCTACGGTGCTGCAACTGGATCCGAAGGCCATCAGGGGCGTCTGCCTGCGGGACGGCAGCGAAGCATCCCACCCGGCGATTATCGCCCGCGCAATGGGTCTGTGCTGGCTGTGCCAGCAGGGTGATGCTGTCGATAGCATCAAGATGGGTGACACTCTGACCCTTGACGGCGTGGCGAAGCGGATAAGCCTCGCGGGCTGAGGCCATTTGCACGCCCTTTCCCGATAAAGGGTGTGCATCGTTTCTAATCGCGTCGGGAAATGTCTGTTTATTCGCAAAATGGGGAGCCGATCACGCGCAACGGCCGATCCTGAACTAAGGTTTTCTCATGGTAAATGCCGCTACTTCGGCACACCGCTAAGGAGATTAACCGATGATAACGCCAGCAACTCGCCATCCTGGCCTGCTCTCTGTTGCGATAAAACTGACGCTCGCAAGCACCTTTTTTGCCCTTTCCTCTTTTGCCGCCAACGCCGAGGACGCGCCAGCCGCTACGCCTTCGCCGCCTGATATTCTGCTTGGCCCTCTGTTTAACGATGTACAAACGGCCAAACTGTTTCCTGACCAGAAAACCTTTGCAGACGCGGTGCCCAACAGCGATCCATTAATGATCCTTGCCGATTACCGGATGCAGAAAAATCAGTCCGGATTCGACCTACGCCATTTTGTGCAAGTAAATTTCACCTTGCCGAAAGAAGGCGAGAAATACGTCCCCCCGGCAGGGCAATCATTACGCGAACATATTGACGGACTGTGGCCGGTACTCACTCGTTCGACAACCGACGCAGAAAAATGGGACTCGCTGTTGCCGCTCCCGGAGCCGTATGTGGTACCGGGCGGGCGTTTTCGCGAAATCTATTATTGGGACAGCTATTTCACCATGCTGGGGCTTGCCGAGAGCAATCACTGGGATAAAGTCTCCGACATGGTGGCAAACTTCGCTTACGAGATTGATTCCTGGGGACATATTCCTAACGGTAACCGTACCTATTATCTGAGCCGTTCTCAGCCGCCGTTCTTTGCCTTTATGGTTGAACTGCTGGCGCAGCACAACGGGAATGACGCGCTGAAAAAATACCTCCCGCAGATGCTCAAAGAGTACAGCTACTGGATGGAAGGTGTCGAAACGCTCCAGCCCGGTCAGCAAAATAAGCGCGTGGTTAAACTGGATGACGGCACCATTTTGAACCGCTACTGGGATGACCGCGATACGCCAAGGCCAGAGTCCTGGGTGGAAGATATCGCCACTGCCAAAAGCAACCCGAACCGACCGGCCACCGAAATCTACCGCGATCTGCGCTCTGCCGCCGCGTCTGGTTGGGACTTTAGTTCCCGCTGGATGGATAACCCCAGTCAGCTTGGCACCCTGCGCACCACCAGCATCGTTCCGGTCGATCTCAATGCGCTGATGTTCAAAATGGAAAAGATGATCGCCCTCGCCAGCAAAGCCGCCGGTGATGACGCCAAAGCTGCTCAATATGAAGATTTGGCCAATGCCCGACAAAAAGGGATCGAAAAACACCTGTGGAACGACAAAGAAGGCTGGTATGCCGATTACGATCTAAAGAGCCACAAAGTACGCAACCAACTGACTGCCGCCGCCCTGTTCCCGCTGTATGTTAATGCGGCGGCTAAAGATCGCGCCGGTAAAGTCGCCACGGCAACCCAGGCGCACCTGTTGCAACCTGGCGGTCTGGCTACTACATCGGTGAAAAGCGGCCAGCAGTGGGATGCACCCAACGGCTGGGCCCCGCTCCAGTGGGTCGCAGCATCCGGGTTACAGAATTACGGTCAGGATAACGTCGCCATGGACGTAACCTGGCGATTCCTCACCAATGTTCAGCACACCTACGATCGCGAGAAAAAGCTGGTTGAGAAGTATGACGTGAGCACCACAGGCACAGGCGGTGGTGGCGGTGAATATCCGTTGCAGGATGGTTTCGGCTGGACCAACGGCGTAACGCTGAAAATGCTCGACCTGATTTGCGCCAAAGATAAACCCTGTGACAGCGTACCCGCATCACGACCAACCCCAGCAAGTGCCAGTACTCCCCCAGCCGAACCTAAAAAACAGACTCAACCGACGCCTTAAGGTCATTACCTGAGCCGTTTTACGCCCTGAATCCGCGCTATGCCGCGGATTTTTTCTGTCTTATTTTCCGCCATTTAAGCTGTCTCTATGCCCTCTAGCCCTTATGGGGTATCCGGGGTTTTCATCCGTGAGAATTTGATTCTGAACATGTTTTTATTCGCTGTATATGTAAATATATAGCGAATTTGTAACCTTCAGGATACCGATAATGGCACTGACAAGACGGATGTTTGCCCAGCTTGTGGCATCTGCACTGCTGCTACGCCATCTTCCCGCATTGGCGCAAACGCCGCTAACCGTTGCCGTTGGAGGCACGCCAGGGCCGAATATAACCCAACGCGTGGTCAGCGCGGGGGCGCCCGCCGACATACTGCTGCTGGCCGTCGCGCCGGAAAAACTGGTAGGGCTTTCCTCCTTTGATTTATCTCGCCAGACCGCCATCCCGTTCCACGATGATATTCGGGCATTGCCGAAACTGGGCAGGCTGGCTGGGCGCGCCAGTACCCTCTCACTTGAAGCGTTACTGGCGCTTAAACCCAACCTGGTTGTTGACTGCGGCAATGCCGATGAAACCTGGCTTTCTCAGGCCAGACAGGTGAGCGCGCAAACGCAAATTCCCTGGCTGTTGATTAACGGTGAACTGCGACGTACCCCGGAACAGTTACTCGCCGCCGGTGAAGCACTGGGAGTCGACTCGCGGGCCAGAGCTCAGGCCAGACTGGCTCGTCGGTTTATTGATGAAGCACTCGCGTTTTCCCACTCTTCCGGAGCAAAGCTGCGTTTTTATGCCGCGCGCGGCGCCAGAGGGCTTGAGACAGGGTTACAAGGTTCATTGCATACCGAAGCGGCAGAACTGCTGGGCTTACACAATGTGGCGCAAATCCCAGGGCGACAGGGACTCACGCAGGTTTCAATGGAAAATCTGCTGAGCTGGCAGCCCGATATTATTCTGGTGCAGGATGCGGTGACGGCGCAGTACCTGAGGGAAGATCCGGTCTGGCAAGGGGTTAAAGCGGTTGCCAACCAACGCATTCTGTTTCTCAGCGGTCTACCGTTTGGCTGGCTGGATGCGCCTCCTGGCATCAACCGTTTACTGGGATTACGCCGCCTGCACGCCTGGCTTGATCCTCAGGTTAACGCGAGCTTTAAAACCGATATGCAGCGCTACAGCGAACTGTTCTGGCATACCACGCTAAGCGATGCACAGTATCAACGTCTGGTGGCTGTCTGATGAAAACATCTACCCTCGGTTTTCTGATGATTGCTGCGGTGGTACTTTGCGCGAGCGTCGCCGCGGTCTCTGGTGCTTATCGCCTGGATGCACAGCAGGTCGTGAATCTTATTGCCGGTACAGATAGCGTCCCGATGCAGGACAAAATCGTCTTCTGGCAAATCCGTCTGCCGCGCATTCTGGCTGCATTGCTGCTTGGCGCGGCGCTGGCAGGCGCAGGAACCACCTATCAGGGCATGTTCCGCAACCCGCTAGTCTCGCCGGATATCCTCGGCGTGGCGGCGGGTGCAGGTTTAGGTGCCTGTACGGCAATCCTGTTCGGATTACCGATCCTGTTTATTCAACTGTATGCGTTCACAGGCGGTTTATTCGTGGTCGCCGGTGTCTGGTTGATTACCCGGCGAGTCAAGCGCCACGACCCGGTGTTAACGCTGGTTCTGGTCGGGATTGCGCTGGGTACGGTATGTGGCGCGGGGATTTCACTCATCAAAACGCTGGCCGACCCGTATACCCAACTCCCGTCTATCACCTTCTGGCTGCTTGGCGGTTTATCGACGATCACTTCGCACGATCTGTGGTTCTCGGCACCGCTGATCTTCGCAGGGCTGGTCCCGCTATTGCTGCTGCGCTGGCGCATGAACCTGCTCACCCTGTCGGATGATGAAGCACGATCGCTTGGGATCAACGTCTCCCGATTGCGACTGGGACTGATCGTCTGCGCAACGTTAATTACCGCCTGTACCGTCGCCATCGCGGGCATCATCGGCTGGATTGGACTGGTTGTGCCGCACATTGGCAGACTCATCAGTGGCAATAACCATCAGCAGTTGCTCCCCGTGTCCATGGGGATCGGCGCCATTTTGCTGCTGCTTACCGATACCCTCGCCCGTACGCTGAGCAGCACGGAAATTCCGCTGGGGATCCTGACTGCATTTATTGGGGCGCCGTTCTTTTTGCTGCTTTTGCTGCGGGGAAACCGGCCATGACGCTATTAATCGTGCGCCACGCGTCGCTGGGGTACCACAGTCAACAGCCCGTGTTACGCGATGTCTCATTTCAGGTTTCGCCCGGCTCCGTCTGTTGTCTGATTGGCGCCAACGGCAGTGGAAAAACGACCCTGATGCGCACCATTCTCGGGGTTCTTCCGCCGCTTCACGGTGACATTCTTCTTGATGGCATCGCGGTGAATCATCTCAACGATCGGCAACGCGCCGCGGCCATCGCCTGGGTTCCTCAGGCGCATGACGGCGCATTTGCCTTCAGCGCGCTGGACATGGTGATGATGGGACTGGCCCCGCAACTGGCGGCATTTGCGGTTCCCGGGGCTAAAGAACATGAAATTGCCCATCAACAGCTGGCGATGCTGGGGATCTCTCACCTGGCGTCTCGACGCTGGAACACACTGAGCGGCGGAGAGCGGCAGTTGGTGTTAATTGCCCGCGCGTTGGCGCAACGTCCGCGCCTTTTATTGCTGGATGAACCTGCTTCCAGCCTGGATTTTGGGCATCAAATCCGCCTGCTCGACACGTTGGTGACGCTGAAAAATTCGGGTATGGCCCTGCTGATGTCGACCCATCACCCGCTGCATGCCCGGGCAATCGCCGACAGCGTGGTACGCGTCGAGCCAGACGGTGAAGTGTCGCAGGGACGTCCTGAACACCAGCTCGCCGCAGATCGTCTGGCTGAATTGTATCGCGTTACACCGTCACAAATTGCTCACCACCTCTTTGGCTCACATAATTAAGGGATAAGAATGCTCATTGACGACATTGATTTTGCCGATCTTTACCGTAAACAGTTACAACTGGCGAACAGAACCGAGAAAAAGCCGGAGCACTGGGATAAACGTGCGGAAAAAATGGCGGAGAATTGCGCCTCATTAACCGACAGCTATCTGCTGCAGCTGTTGGGGAAGATCGACCTGAAAGGCGCAGAGTCGCTGTTTGATATGGGCTGCGGGCCCGGTACGGTCTCGCTGGCGCTGGCTAAAAAGATGCCAATAATTTACGGCGTAGATTACAGCCAGGGAATGCTTAGCGTAGCTACCCGCCGCGCCGTACAAATGAATGCCCATCACGTACAGTGGGTGCAGAGGGCCTGGGAAGAGCACTGGGATGATTTACCCCAGTGCGATATCGCCGTCGCCTCGCGCTCCACGCTGGTTGCCGATATGCGCCAGGCGATGACCAAACTGAATAATCAGGCCCGGCTGCGGGTTTATACCACTCATCTCGTCAGTTCATCTTTCGTTTCCCCCACCATTCAACGTGCGCTGGGCCGCGAAGTGATTGAGCTTCCCAACTATATCTATGCGCTTAATGTCCTGTATCAGATGGGGATCCACGCGCACGTTGATTTTATCCGCGGACCCAACTGCCAGCAGGACAACAGCACCTGGACACGTTTTCTCGAAAACGTGCGCTGGAGTATGGGGGAGCTGAGCGCCGACGAGATCGAACGTCTGGAAGCCTGGTATCAGCAGCAGGATCCTCGCGCGATTGCCCCCGCCAGTCGTGACTGGGCGCTTATCTGGTGGGACAGCGTACCGCAGGAGGCGCTGAGATGATCTACTTTTCGCAGGCGCAAACCGACGCGCTGCTGCTGGAAGATATTCAGGGCGGGGATCTGACCACCCGCGCGCTGGGTATCGACGCGCAACCTGGCGTTATGGCGTTTTACCATCGCCAGGGCGGATGCGTTAGCGGCACCGCCGTTGCCAGACAAATGCTCACCTCATTAGGTTTAACCGTCAGCGACGGGGTGGCCGATGGTGAACAGGTCAGCGCCGGACAGCAATTGATTCGCGCGCACGGAAATGCGGCGGCGCTGCACCAGGGTTGGAAAGCGGTACAAAATGTCCTGGAGTGGAGCTGCGGGGTTTCGGCCTATCTTGAGAGCATGTTGAGCCAACTACGCCAACGCTATCCTGATGGGCAGATTGCCTGCACCCGCAAAGCCATACCCGGCACGCGTTTGTTGGCGACTCAGGCAATACTCGCCGCCGGGGGCATTATCCATCGCGGAGGATGCGCCGAGACGGTACTGCTGTTCGCTAATCACCGCCGTTTTCTTACCAACTCAAACGACTGGACAGGCGCGATTGCGCGCTTACGCAGCCATGCGCCAGAAAAAAAGATCGTCGTCGAAGCGGATACGCCAGCTGAAGCATTAGCCGCGCTACGTGCCGCCCCCGATGTTCTGCAACTCGACAAATTTACCCCTGAGCAGGCAACAGAAATTGTCCGTCTGGCCCCTTCTCTGGCCCCCCATTGCACGCTGGCGCTGACTGGCGGCATTACCCTCGCCTCGCTGGCGAGTTATCTCGACTGTGGCATCAGACTTTTCATCACTTCCGCGCCTTACTACGCTCCGCCTGCGGATATCAAAGTTAGCCTGAGCCCGGACACACGTGGCATATAACATTTATAAATGGACTAAAAGAATGAATTTCAACAAAAGTTGTCTTTACACAGCCCTGTCGTTTGCTTTCGCGCATAGTGCTTTTGCTGGGCAGGAAAGCGAAACCATGACCGTCTGGTCAAGCCCGGCCTCCGCGGCAACCACTACGGTTCTCGGCCAGGAAACGATCCAACAGCTGGATAAACAAAACGTGGCGCAGGCGCTGAGCGTCGTCCCCGGCGTAGTGCTGCAAAAATCAGGCAACCGTAATGAGCAGCAGGTAAAGGTGCGCGGGTTTGACAGCCGTCAGGTTCCCGTCTTTTTTGACGGTGTGCCGGTGTACATCCCCTATGACGGCAACCTCGATTTAGGCCGTTTCCTGACATCCGATATCGCTTCGGTTGAAGTCTCCAAAGGCTACTCGTCTCTGCTACAAGGGCCTAACCAGATGGGCGGCGCTATTAATATCACCACCAAAAAGCCCACTAAACCAATTGAAGGCAGTATTGGTTATCGTCAGGGCTGGAGTCGTAGCAAAGACAACGCCCACGATATGCACGCTTCATTTGGCGCCAGTAACGATCTGGGTTACATCCAGCTCAGCGGCAGCCAGCTGAAGCAGGATTTCCTTGGCTTACCGCACGGCGTGGACAATCCGGTTGCGGGCAGTCACGGCAAGATTGCCAACTCCTCCGCCGATGATAAACGCGGCATCGTGAAGCTGGGCTTTACCCCTCGCGGCGATGATGAGTATGTGTTGACCTATATTAATCAGGACGGTGAAAAAGATAACCCACCGTACGCCGGAACCAGCAGTCAGAAATCACGCTACTGGCAATGGCCGCAGTACGATAAAGAGAGCTATTACTATCAGGGAACTACCCATCTGGGCGACCGTTTTACCCTGAAAAGCCGTCTGTATCGCGATACTTTTGAAAATACGCTGATGATGTATAACTCGCTTGCCGATCTGAAAAATAAGAAAGGCAGCTATAGCCATTATTCGGACTACAGCGATGGGGCTGGCCTGCAGCTCACTGCGGATATGCGTGAAAACGATCTGCTCTCTTTCGCCGTAAACTGGAAGGATGATGTTCACCGCGAGAAAGGGGCGCCGAATGCGGCTTACGACCGTTACGAAGACCGTACCTGGTCTGTTGCCAGTGAATACCAGTGGGCAGCCGCGGACAATGTCGATGTGGTGGCGGGAATAAGCTATGACTGGCGCGACAGTCTGGAAGGCATGAAACACGAGAAAAACGGCAGCGTCACTCACTACGATGACAACAATCAGTCGGCCTTTAACTGGCAGGTGATGACCAAATACCACTTTGAAAATTCAGACACACTGGCGCTGTCCTACTCTGACAGAACGCGTTTCCCAACGTTGAAAGAGCGCTACACGACCTCAAAACCGGCTTATAACCAGGTGGCGCTGGTCAATCCGCAGTTGAAACCGGAACGCGCCCGCAGCGTAGACCTGACCTGGAATGGTTCACTTAGCCAGAACTGGGGCTTTGAAGCCAGCGTCTATTACAACCGCATCAGCGACGCGATTCTGTCGCACAACATTGATGCCGACACTATCCAGAATCAGAACAGTGGTCGGGTGGATTACACCGGCCTTGATGCCGGTGTTAAAGGTAAGGTCTTTGATATGCTGGACGTCGGGCTGAGCTATGGCCTTATCCATGCAGACGTCAAACGCAGCGACATCGGCAAAATAACCGATTTGCCGACGCAAACCCTGACCGCCTGGATGACGCTGAAACCGTGGGATCCGCTGAGCATTACGCTTTCTGAAGAAGCCCGCTCGTCGAGCTATAGCAATAGCGACGGCTCGCAGAAAGCCGCGGGTTTCGCCATTACCCATTTACGCGCTGACTACGCCATCGGTCACGGGTTTAGCGTTAACGCTTCGGTCAATAATCTGTTCGATACGCAGTACGTTTATAGTGAAGGATTTATTGAAGAAGGCCGCAATTACTGGGCGGGGATTGAGTATCAATTCTGATATAGCGATGCAGAGAAAAGGCCCCTCTCGGAGTAATGCTGTTCAGTTAACGCCTTAGTTTCAGAAAGTATCGCCTGTGTGGGTAGAAGTTATGAATATGCACTCTCAGATAAAGGGTTCCGTTCACCTCATATCCATAGTTTCTCTGAAACGCCGATTTCTGTGAACGTGTAAAGGGCGTTCTTCGCCACGCCCTTTACAATCCCGGCTCCCGGCGGGAAAATCGATGAGTCGTTGACGGCTGACCGGGTCTGTCCGCAGGGATGCGGACAGAGGGGACGGCCTAAGACGAATGACAAAATTGCCAGGAGCAATTTTGAACAGCGCTTGCGCTGGCCCCCAAGGGGTGAGCCCCAAGGATGGGGCGAATAATCGCGCAGCGACGATTTTCCCGCCGGGAGCCTGGGATGCAAGGGAAGTGGCGGCGAGCCTCCCTTGCACGTACACGGGTGTCTGCGGTTCAGAGAAATGACACCGTTGAGGTGAACGGAACCCTGAGCAAGAATCACATGTTCACCTTACATGCTTAACTGAACGGCATTACCGCTCGGGGGCCGTTCGATTAATCTCGTCGTACAAGCCGGAAGACACCCAGCACGACAATCGCGCCGACCACGGCCACCAGGAAGCTGTGGAGATTAAACCCGCTGACATCGCCGCCGATACCAAACATCGTTGCCAGCCATCCACCGACCACAGCACCGACAACACCCAGAATACAGGTCAGGATAAATCCACCGCCATCGCGCCCCGGCATAATCAGTTTGGCGATAACCCCCGCAATCAGACCAAAAATAATCCAGGCAATAATTCCCATTTTCAGGCCCTCTTTCCAGTGAACGCACGCGCAAGACATTCCTGCGCCAGCCTTTAAAGTATAGGCAAACCATCGCTATATGCTGTTTTCACGCAGACTTAATTCATTGGCGTTGGTAAAAAATTTCATCCATTTGTATTAAGTTCCGTTGATTGATGCCGATAATCCAACGATAAACCAGGCATCCAGGAGTCATTAGGTGTGAGTAACTACAATGAGCAGTTCCTGAAGCAAAATCCGTTAGCGGTGTTAGGCGTACTCCGGGACTTAAATTCGCAGCAGGTTCCGCTGCGTATCTCCTGGGCGGGTGGCCAGTTCATCAGCAAAATATTGGCGGTCAACCCAGACGAACTGATCATGGATTTTGGCAGTCAGGAATACGAAAACCAGGCCGTGCAGCGTGCCAGCCAGATAACAATTATCGCCGAAACGCAGGGAGCCAAAGTGGAGTTCACCCTGCCACAGCTGAAAAAAGGCGAATACCAGCGACTACCCGCATTTATCTCATCGTTACCGCCTTCCCTGTGGTTCGTCCAGCGTCGGGAATATTTCCGCATCGGCGCTCCGCTGCATCCTCCCTATCGTTGTACGGTAAAAATGCCGGACAACAGCACACTCTGTTTTCGCTTATTCGATTTGTCGCTTGGCGGTATGGGCGGGCTGTTAGAAACGCCGAAACCAGAGGGGCTGGTAGAAGGCATGCGCTTCTCGCAGGTTGAACTGAACATGGAGCAATGGGGGGTGTATAACGTTGACGCTCAGCTTATTTCCATTAGCGAACGCAAAGTTATCGACAGTAAAAACGAAACCATTACCACTCCCCGCCTGAGCTTTCGTTTTCTCAACGTCGGCCCGGCGGTGGAGCGGAACTTACAGCGGATTATTTTTTCCCTTGAGCGCGAAGCCCGGGAAAAATCGAACAAAGTGCGCGATTAACATCACCTGAATTACATTACATCCAGCGCCTGCTGAAGCTTCCAGATATAGCGCGGAGCCTGCGGCGCCGGATGATTGTCCGCAACATGTTCAATAAATTCATCCGGACTGAGATCGTTGATCTTATTGATGGCTTTCTTCCTGTCGGAAGAGAACGTTCGCAGCAGTGCCCCCGCGCCGTTGGCGTACGATACCACCAGCGCATATTGCATCACCTGCGGATCTTCGATCCCGGCCAGCGGCCCGGTCTCCAGAATGCTCAGGTAGGCGGCCCCCATCGAGATATTGCGCTCAGGATTTTTCAATTCGCTGGTCGACGGTTCTCCGCTCCATCCCATACGACGATAAACATCGCGTCCTGAAGTAGAGGCTTTTAACTGCATCAGGCCGATCGCATTAGACTTACTGACCGCATTCGGGTTACCGCCTGATTCAATAGCGATGATGGCGGTAATCAATTGTGGACTGACACCCCAGGCCGCACCGGCTTTTTCGCTAATCGGCATCCATTGCATTGCGCGTTTAACCGGAACTTCAGCATTCCACGGCGGATTTTTGTAATCCTGTTTTGAACTACAGCCCGCAAGTAATACAACCAAAAAAGCAAACCATCTCAATTTCACGTCATCTATCCTTATAGCCGGAACCTGTCGCTGAGGTGACAACGACATACCTACGCGGCATGATATACATTTGGTTTTAGTTGTAGCAAGGAAATGCCATGTCCCGGTTTCACTTAATTGCCCCGTCGGGCTACTGTATCAACCAGCAGGCCGCCTTACGCGGGCTTGCGCGTCTTACTGAGGCCGGTCATCAGGTCGACAATTCAGCGGTTATTGCGCGCCGCAGCCAGCGTTTTGCGGGTACAGAAGCAGAGCGTCTGGCTGATGTGAACTCGCTGGTAAATCTGAAAACGCCCGATACCATTGTGATGGCGGTACGCGGCGGCTATGGCGCGAGCCGTTTACTGGAAGATATTGACTGGCAGGCGCTGGCGGACCGCCAGCAACACAACCCGCTGCTGCTGTGCGGGCACAGCGATTTTACGGCGATCCAGTGTGGTCTGCTGGCGCAGGGGAATGTGATTAGCTTCAGCGGCCCGATGCTGGCGGCTAACTTCGGCGCCGAGGAGATGAACGCATTCACCGAGCACCATTTCTGGCAGGCTCTACGCAATGCCCAATTCACCCTCGAATGGCAGGGTAACGGCCCGGCGTGTGCGACAGAAGGGACGCTATGGGGCGGAAACCTGGCGATGCTTATTTCGCTGATGGGTACGCCGTGGATGCCGGCTATCAAAAACGGCGTTTTGGTGCTGGAAGATATTAACGAGCATCCGTTTCGCATTGAGCGCATGCTGCTGCAACTGTATCACGCGGGAATACTGGCCCAGCAAAACGCCATTATCCTCGGCAGTTTTAGCGGCAGCGCGCCTAATGATTACGACGCAGGTTACAATCTTGATTCAGTTTGTGATTTTCTGCGCGCCAGGCTGGCGGTTCCGTTGATCGACGGCCTTGATTTTGGCCATGAACAACGCACTGTCACCCTGCCTTTGGGAGCCAGAGCGATGCTGAAAAACGATAAAAACGGCACTCAGCTCACTATTAGTGGGCATCCGGTATTAAAATCGTAAAAAAAGCGGTTAAGAGGGCTAAGTAAAACGCTGTTTCTGTCGTTAATATGTTAGGGTTTATTAATACGAAACAGCGTAATTCAGGAGTAACCGAACGTTGGATGCCGCAGCAATTATCAGCCTTTTTATTTTGGGTTCCGTTCTCGTCACCTGCAGTATCTTACTCAGTTCATTTTCATCACGTCTTGGTATCCCTATTCTGGTGATATTTCTCGCTATCGGTATGTTAGCGGGCGTCGACGGCGTGGGCGGTATTCCTTTCGATAATTACCCTTTTGCCTACATGGTGAGTAACCTGGCGCTGGCGGTTATCCTCCTCGACGGCGGGATGCGCACCCAGGCCAGCTCTTTTCGCGTCGCTTTAGGCCCGGCGCTATCGTTGGCAACCGTCGGGGTGCTGATTACCTCCGGACTCACTGGCATGATGGCCGCGTGGCTGTTCCATCTGGATCTTATCGAAGGGCTGCTGATTGGCGCGATTGTGGGTTCAACCGACGCAGCGGCGGTCTTTTCCCTGCTTGGCGGTAAGGGTCTTAACGAACGTGTTGGCTCTACGCTGGAAATTGAATCCGGTAGTAATGATCCGATGGCGGTTTTTTTGACCATCACGCTTATCGCCATGATCCAAAATCACGAGACCGGTTTAAGCTGGATGTTTGCGGTGCATATTATCCAGCAGTTTGGCTTAGGCATCATGCTGGGACTCGGCGGCGGCTATCTGCTCCAGCAAATGATTAACCGTATTTCGCTGCCTGCCGGACTTTATCCGCTACTGGCGTTAAGCGGAGGGATCCTGATCTTTGCCCTGACCACTGCGCTGGAAGGCAGCGGTATTCTGGCCGTTTATCTGTGTGGTTTCCTGCTGGGTAATCGCCCCATCCGCAACCGGTTTGGTATTTTGCAAAACTTCGACGGTCTGGCCTGGCTGGCGCAAATCGCCATGTTCCTGGTGCTCGGACTGCTGGTTACGCCGTCTGACCTGCTGCCTATTGCAATCCCTGCGTTAATTTTGTCTGCGTGGATGATATTTATTGCCCGCCCGCTTTCGGTGTTCGCCGGACTGCTGCCATTTCGAGGCTTCAATCTGCGCGAGCGCATTTTCATCAGTTGGGTGGGTCTGCGCGGCGCAGTTCCGATCATCCTCGCCGTCTTCCCAATGATGGCAGGTCTGGAAAACGCGCGCCTTTTCTTTAACGTCGCATTCTTCGTGGTTCTGATCTCGCTGCTGTTTCAGGGAACGTCGCTTTCGTGGGCCGCTAAAAAAGCCAAAGTGGTGGTCCCTCCGGTCGGCTGGCCCGTGTCGCGCATTGGTCTGGATATTCATCCGGATAATCCCTGGGAGCAGTTTGTTTATCAGCTCAGCGCGGATAAGTGGTGTGTGGGCGCCGCGCTGCGCGACCTGCATATGCCGGAAGAAACGCGAATTGCCGCCCTGTTTCGTGACAACGTGCTATTTCACCCCTCCGGCAGTACGCGCCTGCGCGAAGGCGATGTATTGTGTGTTATTGGCCGCGAGCGCGATCTCCCTGCTCTCGGCAAGCTGTTCAGCCAGTCCCCGCCGGTGTCGTTGGACCAGCGCTTCTTCGGTGACTTTATTCTTGAAGCCAGCGCAAAATATGCCGATGTGGCGCTGATTTATGGCCTGGATGATGGCACAGAGTATCGTGATAAGCAGCAAACGCTGGGGGATATTGTCCAGCATCTGCTTGGCGCCGCGCCGGTCGTCGGTGACCAGGTTGAATTCGCTGGCATGATCTGGACGGTTGCCGAGAAAGAAGATAATGCGGTACTGAAGGTCGGTGTTCGCGTTGCTGAAGATGAGGATGAGTAACGCGGATATTTTTTGCCGGGTAGCGGCTGCGCCGTACCCGGCCTACAAAATGAGGCCTGATAAGCGCATCGCTATCAGGCAGTCCTACAAAAGTTACACCGTCACCACCGGCACGCGCAGCGCCAGAGAACACATCAATTCGTAACCTACCGTACCCGCGGCGCTGGCTACATCGTCAATTTTAATCTCTTTGCCCCACAGCTCTACCGGCGTCCCTATCCCCGCCTGCGGACACGGCGTCAGGTCTACCGCCAGCATATCCATTGAGACTGTTCCCACCGTAGTGGTACGTACGCCATCCACCAGCACCGGTGTCCCGCCTGGCGCATGGCGCGGATAACCGTCTGCATAGCCGGTCGCTACAATGCCAATACGCTGCTCACCGATGGCGGTGTAGCGTCCTCCGTAACCCACCCGGTCTCCGGCTTTCAGCGTTTGTATGCCGATTATCTCGCTGCTCAGAGTCATCACCGGTTTGAGGCCGGTATTGGCGATGTCCTGCCATTGTCCCGACGGCGATGCGCCATACAAGATAATACCCGGACGAACCCAGTCATAATGTGCTTCAGGGTGCCACAACGTGGCGGCCGAATTGGACAGCGAGCGTCTGCACTCCAGCCCTTCTGTCGCCTGCGCAATACGCGCCATGGCCTCCCGGATACCTTCCGGGTGCTCTGCATCGGCAAAGTGTGACATCAGCGTCATTTCACCAACGTTGGGCATCGCCCGCAGCTGTTGCCAGACCGTAGAAACTCTGTCCGGTAAGAAACCCAGCCGGTTCATGCCGCTGTTCACCTTCAGGTAAACATCCAGCGGCGCGTTGAGGCGCGCATTCTGCAACGCTTTTAGCTGCCAGTTACTGTGTACACAGGTGGTCAGACGATATTTGTCATACACCGTTAAATCTTCGGCGTGGAAAAAACCCTCCAGCATGAGTATCGGGCCTTTCCATCCGCGCTCGCGCAGGGTTATCGCTTCTTCAAGATTGAGCATGGCAAAACCGTCGGTTGTGCCCAGCGCATTCCAGACGCGTTCAATGCCGTGTCCGTACGCATTGGCTTTCACCACCGACCAGACGCGAGCGTCCGGCGCGGCCTGGCGGGTGATGCTCAGGTTTTGTTTCAACGCCTGCAGGTCAATGCTGGCCAGTATCGGGCGAGTCATCTCACGTCCTTATCAGTTATGTGCGCCATGTAAATGCCGTGGGCGAGATGGAGTAAACCCCGGGCTGTAGCGCGCCACGCTCAGATCGTCGTAAGGAATGGCTGGTGTGCGGCCAGAAAGAATGTCGCTCAGCAACTGACCCGAGCCGCAGGCCATAGTCCAGCCCAGCGTACCGTGGCCGGTGTTGAGTAGTAGATTCTTAAAGCGGGTTCGCCCAACCACCGGTGTACCGTCCGGAGTCATCGGACGAAGCCCGGTCCAGAAAGTTGCCTGTTCCACATGACCACCACGCGGGAAGAGATCGCGTACAACCATCTCCAGCGTTTCACGACGAGGTTGTAGCAATTCCGTATTGAAGCCGACAATTTCCGCCATGCCGCCCACACGAATACGGTTATCAAAGCGGGTAATGGCGATTTTGTAAGTCTCATCAAGGATAGTAGAAACCGGCGCGCCGTCATCTTGCGCCACCGGAATGGTCAACGAATAGCCTTTGAGCGGATAGACCGGAATATCAACGATGCCTTTCAGCATCGCCGTAGAGTACGAGCCAAACGCCATTACATAGGCATCTGCTTTGACTATCTCTTCGCCGCACTGAACGCCGTAAATCTGCTCACCATCGCTCAGCAGCTTATCGACCGGCGTATTAAAACGAAACTTAACGCCAGCCTGCTCCGCCATCAGCGCCAGACGCTGGGTAAACAGCTGACAGTCACCCGTTTCATCATTCGGTAAACGCAGACCGCCCGTCAGCTTGTGCGCCACTTCCGCCAGCGCCGGCTCGACTTCAGCCAGGCGGCTTGCTTCCAGCAACTGATAGGGTACGCCAGCGTCTTCGAGCACGGCGATGTCGCGGGTGGCGTTCTCATACTGTTGAGCGGTACGGAAAAGTTGCAGGGTTCCGCCCTGGCGCCCTTCGTACTCAATACCGGTAGAAGCGCGCAGCGCTTTCAGGCAATCACGGCTGTATTCCGCCAGACGCACCATGCGTCCTTTGTTTTCCATGTAATGGCTGGTGTCGCAGTTGCGCAGCATTTGCCACATCCATTTCAACTGGAACTGGGTCCCGTCGAGGCGCACGGCCAGCGGAGCATGGCGCTGAAACATCCATTTAATTGCCTTCAGCGGTACACCTGGCGCCGCCCATGGTGCTGCATAACCTGGAGAGATTTGCCCCGCGTTCGCCGCACTGGTTTCCAGTGCCGGACCGGGCTCACGATCAATGACGGTGACATCGTGTCCAGCCTGACTTAAGTACCAGGCGCTGGTCACGCCAACGACACCACTTCCCAGTATGACAACTCGCATAGCCACTCCGTTAACAGTAAAAGAACAATCATCTAATTACATCTTGATAACTCAGTTGAAAATATTATTCAACATATGGCTTTTTTATGGTGACTTATCTCACATATAGCGGTGACAGCGGGGAACTCCCTGCTTTGGCATCTCCTGCTGTGCGTTATTTTTATCCAGCATAAAATTTTGCGACCATACCGTTTTTCGACGCCTCGCTAACGAGAAATCGCAAAGAAAAAATTTCAGCCGCAGCACGTTTTTTAACACCATGATCTATGCTTGAAATGAGGTACTCCAGACAGAGAGTGCCGCCAACAATGAGGGTGCGCGAATGGCTACGATTGATTCCATGAACAAGGACAGCACACGGTTAAGCGATGGACCCGACTGGACGTTTGATCTGCTGGATGTCTATCTGGCGGAAATAGACCGCGTGGCGAAACTCTACAAACTGGATACCTACCCGCACCAAATCGAGGTAATCACCTCCGAACAGATGATGGACGCTTACTCCAGCGTCGGGATGCCAATCAACTATCCGCACTGGTCGTTTGGTAAAAAGTTTATCGAAACCGAGCGCTTGTATAAGCATGGTCAGCAGGGGCTGGCCTATGAGATCGTTATCAACTCCAATCCGTGTATCGCGTATCTGATGGAGGAGAACACCATCACCATGCAGGCGCTGGTGATGGCGCATGCCTGCTACGGACATAACTCCTTCTTCAAAAACAACTACCTGTTCCGTAGCTGGACGGATGCCAGTTCCATCGTCGATTACCTGATCTTCGCGCGAAACTATATTACCCAGTGTGAAGAGCGTTATGGCGTGGATGAAGTCGAAAAGCTTCTCGACTCCTGTCATGCGCTGATGAACTACGGCGTGGACCGCTACAAGCGTCCACAAAAAATCTCGCTACAGGAAGAGAAAGCCCGGCAGAAAAGTCGTGAAGAGTATCTACAAAGTCAGGTGAATATGTTATGGCGCACGCTGCCGAAGAAAGAAGAAGAGAAAACCGTTTCACAAGCCCGGCGTTATCCTTCTGAGCCACAGGAGAACCTGCTGTACTTCATGGAAAAGAACGCCCCACTGCTGGAATCCTGGCAACGCGAAGTCCTGCGTATTGTGCGTAAGGTCAGCCAGTATTTTTACCCGCAGAAACAGACGCAGGTGATGAACGAAGGTTGGGCTACTTTCTGGCATTACACCATCCTGAACCACCTTTATGATGAAGGTAAAGTCACCGAACGGTTTATGCTGGAGTTTTTGCATAGCCATACCAACGTGGTGTTCCAGCCGCCGTACAACAGCCCGTGGTATAGCGGGATAAACCCGTATGCCCTGGGTTTTGCGATGTTCCAGGATATCAAACGTATTTGTCAGTCGCCGACCGAAGAGGACAAATACTGGTTCCCGGATATAGCGGGCTCAGACTGGCTGGAAACTCTGCACTTCGCGATGCGTGATTTCAAAGATGAGAGCTTCATTAGCCAGTTCCTGTCACCGAAGGTTATGCGTGATTTCCGCTTGTTTACCGTACTGGATGACGATCGTCATAATTATCTGGAGATTTCAGCGATCCACAACGAGGAAGGATATCGCGAAATCCGCAACAGGCTGTCGTCGCAATATAACCTGAGCAACCTGGAGCCGAATATTCAAATCTGGAACGTCGATCTGCGCGGCGATCGCTCGCTCACCTTGCGCTATATTCCGCATAACCGCGCTCCGCTGGATAAAGGACGCAAAGAGGTGCTTAAGCATGTGCACCGGCTATGGGGTTTTGACGTGATGCTGGAGCAGCAGAATGAAGATGGTAGCGTGGAGTTGCTGGAGCGTTGCCCGCCGAGGATGAACGGTCTGTAAAAACAAAACCCCTCGAATGAGGGGTTTTTAATTAGCGTCCCTGAATAGCTAAATCGCCCGGCAGGTTCTTCTGCATACGATGCCAAATCTCGCCGCTGTCGTGACCATAGCGACGCACCGTTTCATAAACCTGCTCATGAGCGCCATGCTCGCACAGTTCTGACAGCTTATGGTAGAAGCTCAGCGCCAGCGCGCGCGCTTCCGGATTGGCAAAATAATGGCGGCCAATGCGGGTATATAATCCTTTCATACCATTAAGGATCAAACCGTAAATCGGATTACCGGAGGCAAATGCCAGACCGCGGAAAATGTTATAGTCCAGATCGGCGAACGCATCAGCATGGTCGGCCACCTGATTTGCCGTCGCCAGAACCTCCTGCGCTTTATCAGGATGCTGGCGAAACGCGGTACGAATAAAGATCGTCGAGATGTTGGTACGCACGGACAGCAGATTATCGATAAGCTGCGGAACGCTCTCGTGATCGAGACGCGCCAGCGTTTCAAGGATATTCAGCCCGGAGGTTTCCCAGAAGTTATTCACCTTCGTCGGTTTGCCGTGTTGAATGGTCAACCAACCGTCACGCGCCAGACGCTGTAATACCTCGCGTAACGTGGTACGTGTCACTCCGATCAGTTCAGAGAGTTCACGTTCAGCAGGCAAAATAGTGCCAGGTGGGAAGCGGTTATTCCAGATACTTTCAATGATGTACTCTTCCGCGAACCCAGCCGGGCTTTGCGCCTTAATGACCATAGTAATAATTCCATTACACAGCAAAACATAGTTACAGTTATCATACCAGACGGGTTACATAGCTGATAGCTGACGCAATGAAGAAAAAGTAGATCAAGGCTTCATTTTCCAGATAACGCTAAAGCGCAGCCAGCCTTGCCCGTCGCGTGAATAGCTTGCCTGTACTCCCTCCTCCCGCTAAGCTTTGCGGTCAAACATAAAAATATGATTTCATTTTTAAAGGTAGGGAAATCACCATGGAGCTATCATGGGGTCGCGCTATGTGGCGCAATTTTTTAGGTCAATCACCTGACTGGTACAAACTTGCACTGCTCGTCTTCTTAGTCGTTAACCCGATTATATTTTTTATTAATCCTTTTATTGCGGGCTGGCTGTTGGTGGCCGAGTTCATCTTTACGCTGGCGATGGCGTTAAAATGTTATCCGCTGCTACCAGGTGGGCTGTTAGCTATCGAAGCAGTCATCATCGGTATGACCAGCGCCACGCATGTGCGTGAAGAGGTTGCCGCTAACCTTGAGGTGTTATTGCTGCTGATGTTTATGGTGGCTGGCATCTACTTTATGAAACAGCTGCTGCTGTTTATTTTCACCCGCCTGCTGCTTACGATTCGCTCCAAAACGCTGCTGTCGCTGGCTTTTTGCGTTGCTGCCGCCTTCCTTTCTGCGTTTCTTGATGCGCTGACCGTCGTTGCCGTGGTGATCAGCGTCGCGGTCGGTTTCTATGGTATTTACCATCGCGTCGCCTCTTCCCGCGCGGAAGACAACAACATGCTCGATGACAGCCATATCGATCAGCACAATAAGGTCGTACTGGAGCAGTTTCGTGGTTTTCTGCGTAGCTTGATGATGCACGCGGGCGTCGGTACGGCGTTAGGCGGCGTAATGACGATGGTCGGCGAACCGCAAAACCTGATTATCGCCAAAGCGGCGGGCTGGCATTTTGGTGACTTCTTCCTGCGCATGTCGCCGGTCACCGTACCTGTGCTGATTTGCGGCCTGTTAACCTGTGTGCTGGTCGAGAAATTACGCTGGTTTGGCTATGGCGAAACGCTGCCGGAGACCGTCCGCGATGTCCTGCAACAATTTGACGATCAAAGCCGTCAGCAACGTACTCGTCAGGATAAAATCAAACTGATTGTTCAGGCTAATATCGGCGTCTGGCTGGTGGTTGCTCTGGCCCTGCATCTGGCAGAGGTTGGATTAATTGGCCTGTCCGTCATCATTCTGGCAACGTCGTTGACCGGCGTTACAGACGAACATGCTATTGGCAAAGCGTTTACCGAGTCGCTGCCGTTCACCGCCCTGCTGACCGTGTTCTTCTCTATTGTTGCGGTTATTATCGATCAACAGCTCTTCTCGCCTATCATTCAGTTCGTATTGCAGTCCTCTGAGCATGCTCAGTTGACGCTGTTCTATCTCTTTAACGGCCTGCTGTCTTCAATCTCTGATAACGTTTTTGTCGGCACCATCTATATTAACGAAGCCAAAGCAGCGCTGGAACAAGGGACCATCAGCCTCAACCAGTACGAACTGTTAGCGGTAGCGATTAATACCGGGACCAACCTGCCTTCCGTGGCTACACCAAACGGTCAGGCGGCATTCCTGTTCCTGCTGACCTCCGCGCTGGCACCATTGATTCGCCTCTCTTATGGCCGCATGGTGTGGATGGCTCTGCCGTATACTCTCGTCCTGACGCTCGTTGGTCTGCTTTGCGTCGAGTTCACGCTGGTACCGGTGACCGAGTGGATGACTCAAACGGGCTGGTTAGCTACACTTTCATAACAATTAACCGGGCAAATCACTGCCCGGTTTGACTTTTTGCATGATAATTATCCGATTACGCAAATTTTCAATTCCCGCTAGTGGCGCATAAATTGAATTGGTTTAAACTGCGGTCTCTACGCATGTTGCAGGGAAATTATTATGTTGCGATTTTTAAACCAATGCTCCCGAGGTCGTGGAGCATGGTTATTGTTGGCGTTAACCGCCTTTGCGCTGGAACTCGTTGCGCTGTGGTTCCAGCACGTCATGCTGCTAAAACCTTGCGTGTTGTGTATTTACGAACGTAGCGCATTATTCGGCGTGATGGGTGCGGGGCTGGTGGGGGCTATCGCGCCAAAGACACCGCTGCGCTATGTGGCGATGATAATCTGGATTTACAGTGCCTGGCGTGGGCTTCAGTTAGCGTATGAGCACACCATGATTCAGTTGCACCCATCACCGTTCATGACCTGTGATTTTGCAGCCCGCTTCCCGAGCTGGCTGCCGCTGGACAAATGGCTGCCGCAGGTGTTTTTAGCATCCGGTGACTGTGCTGAACGCCAGTGGTCTTTTTTAACCCTGGAAATGCCACAGTGGCTGTTGGGGATCTTCGCCGCTTACCTGGTGGTCGCCGTGCTGGTATTCATAGCACAGCCGTTTAAACCGAAAAAACGTGACCTCTTCGGTCGCTAACAGAGACGCTCCTTCGGGAGCGTTTTTTTTGCCTTAAATCCATTGCCTGCTGGCATCCATAAGATGTATATTAAATATATCTTATAGATGCCACACGAAGGAGATGTCTTATGTCCCATTTACGCATCCCGGCAAACTGGAAAGTGAAACGCTCTACTCCCTTCTTTACCAAAGACAACGTCCCGGCAGCACTTCTTTCTCACCATAACACCGCAGCAGGCGTGTTTGGTCAGCTCTGTGTAATGGAAGGTACGGTAACGTATTATGGCTTTGCCAATGAAGACGCAAAAGAGCCCGAAGTGAAGGTAGTGATTAATGCCGGTCAGTTCGCGACCAGCCCACCGCAGTACTGGCATCGTGTTGAATTAAGCGACGACGCACAATTCAACATTAACTTCTGGGTGGAAGATGACAACCACTCCGATGAGATGTATCAGGCGAAAAAGTCTTAAACCTTAACGCCTGCTAATCGATGGGCGGCTCAGTCCGCCCATGAAGGTTTGTTCAGGATATGATCCTGCCAGTCACGTACTTCCGATTCTTTCACCGCAATATGACGAACTGAGATACGTTCACCGTGCATCGCCGCTTTAGACCCCGTCAGCAACGGATGCCACTCCGGCAGCCCTTTACCTTCCGCGAGCAGACGATAAGCGCAGGTCATTGGCAACCATTCAAAAGTCGGCAAATTATCGCGCGTCAGTTTGATGCAGTCAGGCTCGTACTCGAATCGACGTTCGTAATTACGGCACTGACAGGTTTTGATATTGAGTTGCTTACACGCGACGTTGGTAAAGTAGATTTCGTCGGTGTCTTCATCCATCAGCTTATGCAGGCAGCATTGACCACATCCGTCACATAATGACTCCCACTCGGCATCGGTCATTTCATCAAGGGTTTTACTTTGCCAGAAAGGTATGTCGCTCATCAGGGTTTCCGCTATTGCATTAAAGCTGCACCTTATAACCAGTCTGGCACGCTGATGCAAGTTTTGCCGCCCGAAAAGGCGGCAAGCAGAGATTACAGTACGCGGGTCGTCAGCGTTTGACCGTTAAAACTGATCGCCAGTTCATCACCGCTGCTTAATGGCCCCACGCCTGCTGGCGTGCCCGTCAGCACAACATCACCCGCTTTGAGGGTAAAGAAACGACTCATATAGGCAATCAAAGGAACGATTTGATGGATCATATCCGCCGTGGAGCCGTGCTGACGCTGTTCACCGTTGACCGTCAACCCGAGCATCGTATCCTGTGGATCGCCGTTAAATTCCGCTACGGGAATAAATCCTGACAGCGGGCAAGAGTTATCAAAACCCTTCGCTTTTTCCCATGGCTGCCCCGCTTTCTTCATTTTGCCCTGGATATCGCGCAGGGTCAGATCCAGTGCGACGCCATAACCCGCGATGGCTTTGCGCACATGATCTTCCGTCGCCTGTCGCAGGGTCGCGCCAATCAGCACAGCCAGCTCAACTTCATGGTGAACCGACCCCATATCAGATGGGATCACCAGCGGCTGGCGTAAATCGCACAGTGCGGTTTCCGGTTTAATAAACAGCACCGGCTCTTCGGGGGGGGTTCCGCCCATCTCTTTAATATGGTTAGCATAGTTACTTCCTACGCAAACCACCTTACTCACCGGATAATCCAGCAGAGCACCATGCCAGTTGTGATGTTGATACATTACTTTCCCCTAACGTAGTCATAGATTTCAGGTACTGCATCGATGGAACGTGCTGCTGGCGGATGCAGTTTAACGTTTAGCGTCTGGTGTATTTTGTTTTGTCGCAGCCAGATGCTGTTTAAGTAAATCTTCTGGCGGCGGTGGTATTTGTAAATAATAGCCCTGCTCGGCCAGGGCCTGTTTTACTTTTTCAAGATCGGCATTAACCAATTTTTTTCGACCATCAAGCGGTAACATCATTGCCAGCGTCGGCTGACCAAATCCTTTCATCAGTTCTTCAGGAACGCGTGAGAAATCGTCTTTTTTTTCGACATATAAATAGGTCTGGTCACGTTTGCTGCTTCGGTAGATCACACAAAACATATCTTTTACTCTGAATTCACGGAATGGTGGCTTGCCTCAATATAATACTGACTATAACATGCCTTATAGTCTTCGGAATATCACCCCGCGCTGGGGATGATAAATAGCAAATTGAGTAAGGCCAGGATGTCAAACACGCCAATCGAGCTTAAAGGCAGTAGCTTCACCTTATCAGTGGTTCATTTACATGAAGCAGAACCCGAGGTTATTCGTCAGGCGTTGGAAGACAAAATCGCGCAGGCGCCGGCTTTTTTAAAACATGCTCCCGTGGTGGTTAACGTGAGTGGTCTTGAAAGCCCGGTCAACTGGTCAGCGCTGCAGAAAGTTGTTACGTCTACCGGATTGCGCATTATTGGCGTTAGCGGATGCAAAGACGCCAGACTCAAGGCTGAAATCGACGAAATGGGCCTTCCTTTACTGACTGAAGGTAAAGAAAAAGCTATTCGTTCTGCACCTGTTGAGACCCCGGCTCCCGTTGCTCCGCCGCAAAACGTTACTCCCATCACAAAAACACGATTAATAAATGTGCCGGTTCGTTCCGGTCAGCGCATTTATGCTCCACAATGTGATCTGATTGTTACAAGCCACGTCAGTGCAGGCGCAGAGCTTATCGCTGATGGTAATATTCATGTTTATGGCATGATGAGAGGCCGTGCGCTGGCAGGCGCAAGCGGCGATCGGGAAGCGCAAATTTTTTGTACCCATCTGACGGCAGAACTGGTGTCTATCGCAGGTGTTTATTGGCTGAGTGATAAAATCCCAGCAGAATTTTATGGCAAAGCGGCCCGTCTGCAATTAGCAGAGAACGCTTTGACAGTTCAACCGTTGAATTGATCCCTTTTTAACAAGGAATTTCTATGGCACGCATTATTGTTGTTACTTCGGGTAAAGGGGGCGTTGGCAAAACCACCTCCAGCGCGGCCATCGCTACAGGTTTGGCCCAGAAGGGAAAGAAAACTGTCGTTATTGATTTTGATATCGGCCTGCGTAACCTTGATCTGATTATGGGTTGTGAACGCCGCGTCGTTTATGACTTCGTCAACGTTATTCAGGGCGATGCGTCGTTAAATCAGGCGTTAATCAAAGATAAGCGTACCGAAAATCTCTTTATTCTTCCGGCCTCACAGACTCGCGATAAAGACGCGCTGACGCGTGAAGGCGTCGCGAAAGTTCTGGACGACCTGAAAACGATGGAATTCGACTTCATCGTCTGCGACTCCCCGGCGGGTATTGAAACCGGTGCGCTGATGGCCCTGTATTTTGCCGATGAAGCGATTATCACCACTAACCCGGAAGTTTCCTCTGTACGTGACTCTGACCGTATTCTGGGTATTCTGGCGTCGAAATCTCGTCGTGCGGAAAACGGTGAAGATCCGATTAAAGAGCATTTGTTGCTGACGCGCTACAACCCTGGCCGCGTAAATAAAGGTGACATGCTGAGCATGGAAGACGTACTGGAAATTCTGCGAATCAAGCTGGTTGGCGTGATTCCTGAAGATCAGTCAGTCCTGCGCGCGTCTAACCAGGGTGAGCCGGTTATTCTCGACATCAATGCCGATGCCGGTAAAGCCTATGCTGATACCGTAGACCGTCTGTTGGGAGAAGAACGTCCTTTCCGCTTCATTGAAGAAGAGAAGAAAGGTTTCCTCAAACGCCTGTTCGGAGGATAAGTTATGGCATTACTGGATTTTTTTCTCTCGCGGAAAAAGAGCACAGCGAACATCGCTAAAGAGCGACTGCAGATTATTGTTGCGGAACGCCGTCGTAGTGACGCCGAGCCACATTATTTACCGCAGTTGAGGAAAGATATTCTCGAGGTTATCTGCAAGTATGTACAAATTGATCCTGAAATGGTCACTGTACAGCTTGAGCAAAAAGACGGCGATATTTCTATCCTCGAACTTAACGTGACATTACCTGAAGCCGAAGAATCTAAATAACGGCTTTGCTCAGAGAGTCATCGTTACAAAAAAGGCAGATTATTCTGCCTTTTTTATTTTCTGTTTCTTGCCAGGCTGCTGCACCTTTATTCCAAAGTAAACTTTGGATAGTTTTCGGTAAAATAGCGGCGCAAATACTCAACCGTAATACGGATTTTTGCCGACGTCGCCAGCCGGGAAACATAAACCGCCCAAATATTTGCTGGTTGATAATACTCGGGCAATATGTGTATCAGGTTGCCGCTGGCAATGTTGTCGCAAACGTCCCACCATGACCGCAGAGCTATTCCCTGCCCATCAAGGCACCACTGATGTACCACTTCGCCATGATTAGACGACAGAGGCCCCGTAACTTTAATCGAATGCGCGCCCTCTTTATTGCGCATTTGCCAGATACCAAACGGATGGTCGCGCTCTTTGATGACCAGACAAGGAAAAGTGGAGAGATCGTTGAGTTGCTTCGGCGTCCCATGCTGCCTCACAAATTCCGGCGAGGCGCACAGAATACGGTAGTTAGTCGCCAGCTTGCGGGCAATCAGGTTCGGCGCGATATCATCCCCGATACGAATATCAAGATCGACGCCCTCATTCACCATATCCACCAGGCGGTCTTCAACATCGAACCGCAGTTCTAATTGCGGATACTCTTTTGCCAGCGCAGACAGCGCCGGAGCCACCACCCGGCGGCCAAAACCAAAGCTACTAATAATACGTAGCATCCCCTGCGGGATCTGCCTGGCATCTGATAGCTCATCCATCATCTGATCGACATCCTGCAGGATCCGCTGCGCCCATTCGTAGATCCGCTCCCCCTCTTCCGTGATGGTTACGCGCCGCGTTGTCCGGTGCAGCAGCACTACATTCAGCGTTTGCTCCAGCAGGGCAACGCGCTTACTGATAAAAGCAGGTGAGACGCCCAGCTCTTCGGCAACGGCGGCAAATCCAGCACGACGGGCAACCAGCATAAAGACGCGTAAATCATTTAGCAGCGGAAGATTATTCATGATCTGTGTTTTATGTTTCACCAGTTAGGGGGATTAACTATTAATCAGTCAATTATAGGATAAGGGGAAAGTCAATTTTGATGGCGTACAAGTGAGAGCTGCTATGAAGAAAACCTGGCGTATCGCCGCTATCCCCGGAGATGGCATTGGTAAAGAAGTTCTGCCTGAGGGCATTCATGTGTTGCAGGCAGCCGCCGAGCGTTGGGGGTTGTCGCTCAGCTTTGAGCAAATGGAATGGGCCAGCTGCGAATACTACGCCCATCACGGCAAGATGATGCCGGATGACTGGCATGAGCAGCTGCAATCCTTTGATGCTATCTATTTTGGCGCGGTTGGCTGGCCGGACACCGTGCCTGACCACATCTCATTATGGGGTTCGCTGCTTAAGTTTCGTCGCGAATTCGACCAGTACGTCAACCTGCGCCCGGTGCGCCTGTTTCCGGGCGTCCCTTGCCCACTGGCTGGCAAGCAGCCAGGCGACATTGATTTCTACGTCGTACGCGAAAACACCGAGGGAGAATACTCTGCCCTCGGCGGACGCGTGAGCGAAGGTACCGAACACGAAGTGGTTATCCAGGAATCGGTCTTCACCCGTCGTGGCGTGGATCGTATCTTGCGTTACGCTTTCGAGTTGGCGCAAAACCGCCCACGCAAAACCCTGACCTCAGCAACCAAATCGAACGGCCTGGCCATCAGCATGCCTTACTGGGACGAACGCGTGGAAGCAATGGCGGCTAACTATCCCGAGATCCGCTGGGATAAACAGCATATCGATATATTGTGCGCCCGCTTTGTGATGCAGCCGGAGCGTTTTGACGTCGTGGTTGCCTCCAACCTGTTTGGCGACATCCTCTCCGATCTTGGCCCGGCCTGTACCGGAACGATTGGCATTGCGCCTTCTGCCAACTTAAATCCGGAGCGCACCTTCCCGTCGCTGTTCGAGCCGGTACACGGTTCGGCCCCCGATATCTACGGCAAGAATATCGCCAACCCTATTGCGACTATCTGGGCTGGCGCCATGATGCTCGACTTCCTTGGCAACGGTGATGCCAGCTACAAAGCCGCCCACGACGGTATTCTGGCGGCAATTGAGCAGGTCATTGCCAGCGGCCCGAAAACGCCAGATATGAAAGGCAACGCCACCACCCAACAGGTTGGTGAAGCCATCGCTCAGGCACTGCGTTAGAGGTCAAACCACGAAATATGAGCCGCGTCACTGACGCGGCTTTTTTATGCGTTTTATGCCGCCAATAACCTGCGCCAATTCACCTTTTATTATTTCCGTTCCGTGTTTTATTGCTTCACGCATCGGGCAATTGTTTAATTCATGTAAAAAACAAATAATAAAATTGTTAAATACAAAATCACTGATTCCCTACAGCATGATAACAACGACAGGCTAATGCCATACGCGGGCAACTGTGCCCAGGAGATCCCATGTTGAGCAACGTAAAGAAAAAAGACATGCCGCTGATAGCCATCAGCCTGGTGGCTATTCTTTTCATCGCCGCCACGCTTAGTCTCTTCCCTCAGCAGTCTGCACAAGTCGCAAATACTCTTTTTAACGGCGTTACCCGGATGCTGGGTTCCGCCGTGCAGATCCTCGTTCTGATGGCGATGGGTCTGGTCGTCTGGCTGGCTACCAGCAAATACGGCAACATTCGTCTGGGTGAAGGGAAAGCGGAATACAGCACGCTGTCCTGGCTGTTTATGTTTATATGTGCCGGATTAGGCTCCTCAACACTCTATTGGGGTGTTGCTGAGTGGGCCTATTATTACCAGACTCCGGGTCTGAATATCGCGCCGCATTCGCAAAAAGCGCTGGAATATAGCTTACCCTACTCCTTTTTCCATTGGGGGATCAGCGCCTGGGCGACTTATACCCTGGCCTCACTAACAATGGCCTACCACTTTCATGTGCGTAAAAACAAAGGGCTGAGCCTGTCCGGAATTATTGCCGCTATCACCGGCGTCCATCCGCAGGGCGTGTGGGGTCGCCTGGTTGATTTGATGTTCCTGATCGCAACAGTTGGCGCGTTAACCATCTCTCTGGTTGTCACCGCCGCCACCTTTACCCGCGGTTTATCTGCCCTCACGGGTTTGCCGGATAACTTCACCATGCAGGCGTTTGTGATCCTATTCTCTGGCGGCATTTTCTGCATGAGCTCCTGGATTGGCATCAATAACGGTTTGCAACGTCTGAGCAAAATGGTCGGCTGGGGGGCATTCTTACTGCCGCTGCTGGTGCTGATCGTCGGCCCGACCGAATTTATCACCAATAACATCATCAACGCCATTGGTCTGACGACACAAAACTTTTTGCAGATGAGCCTGTTCACCGATCCACTTGGCAACGGTGAGTTCACCCGCAACTGGACGGTGTTCTACTGGCTGTGGTGGATCTCCTACACCCCAGGCGTGGCAATGTTTGTCACTCGCGTATCCCGTGGTCGCAAAATCAAAGAGGTTATCTGGGCGTTAATCCTCGGTAGTACCGTTGGCTGCTGGTTCTTCTTCGGCGTGATGGAAAGCTACTCAATCCACCAGTTTGTGAACGGTGTGATCGACGTACCGCAGGTTATGGCGACACTGGGCGGTGAAACGGCCGTACAGCAAGTGTTGATGTCGTTGCCAGCCGGGAAACTATTCCTGGTGGCGTATCTGGCGATCATGATTATTTTCCTTGCCTCGCACATGGATGCCGTCGCCTATACCATGGCCGCCACCAGCACGCGTAACCTGCAGGAAGGGGAAGATCCGCAGCGTAGCTTACGACTGTTCTGGTGCGTGGTCATCACCCTGATCCCCTTATCGATTTTATTCACCGGCGCATCCCTGGAAACCATGAAGACCACGGTGGTTCTGACCGCACTTCCCTTCCTCGCCATTCTGTTGGTGAAAGTCGGCGGTTTTCTTCGCTGGGTACGGCAGGACTATGCCCACGTTCCTGCGCATCAAATTGAAAGTCATCTTCCCGAAACGCCAGTTAACGCCCCCGTTGCGCCACCGGCCGGGACATTACTCAAAGGCGACAATTAAGCGCCAGTATAAAACCCTCTTACTCACAAATTAAAAGGTATTCCAATGAGCAATCTAAGCCCTGAGTTTATTCTGCCGCAAAATTTCTGTGCCAACCCGCAGGATGCCTGGACTATCCCTGCCCGGTTTTATACCGACCACCAGGCCTTCGAGCACGAACAAGAGAAAGTGTTTGCTAAAAGCTGGATTTGCGTCGCCCACAGTAGCGAGCTGGCAAAGCCCAATGATTATGTTACCCGTGAAGTGATTGGCGAGAACATCGTGCTGGTACGGGGTCGCGATAACGTGCTGCGCGCGTTCTACAACGTTTGTCCGCATCGCGGTCATCAGCTGTTGAGCGGCGAAGGGAAAGCGAAAAATGTAATTACCTGCCCTTACCACGCATGGGCGTTCAAACTTGACGGCAATCTGGCGCATGCGCGTAACTGCGAAAATGTCGCCAACTTCGACAGCGAAAAAGCGCACCTTACCCCTGTACGTCTGGAAGAGTATGCCGGATTCGTGTTTATCAACATGGATCCGAACGCAGGCAGCGTAGAAGAACAACTCCCTGGTCTTGCAGACAAAGTTATCGAAGCCTGCCCTGACGTGCATGATCTGAAACTGGCGGCGCGCTTTACGACCCGTACCCCGGCAAACTGGAAGAATATTGTCGACAACTATCTGGAGTGCTACCACTGCGGCCCGGCCCACCCAGGTTTTTCCGACTCGGTTCAGGTTGACCGTTACTGGCACACCATGCACGGCAACTGGACGCTGCAACACGGTTTCGCCAAACCGTCAGAGCAGTCATTTAAGTTCGAAGAAGGTGTTGATGCCGCCTTCCACGGTTTCTGGCTGTGGCCATGCACCATGCTCAACGTCACGCCAATCAAAGGCATGATGACCGTTATCTATGAATTCCCGGTGGATGCGGAAACCACGCTGCAAAACTATGACATTTACTTCACCAACGAAGAGCTGACCGAAGAGCAGAAACAACTGATTGAATGGTATCGCAACGTCTTTCGTCCTGAAGATTTACGTCTGGTTGAAAGCGTGCAAAAGGGGCTGAAATCGCGCGGGTATCGCGGTCAGGGCCGCATTATGGCGGACACCAGCGGCAGCGGCATCTCCGAGCATGGCATTGCCCATTTCCATAACCTGGTCGCGCAGGTGTTTCAGGAATAACCCGGGGCTGTAACGACAGACACCGGCGCGTAGTTGAACCGCGCCGGACAGATTTTTTAGGGAGTGCCGCAATGTCTGATTATCAAATGCAAGAAGTCCGGGTCAGTCGGATTGAGACCATTACCGCGCAGGTAAAACGCTTCACCCTAATGGCGACCTCAGGCCAGCCGTTGCCTGCGTTTCAGGGTGGCAGCCATATCATCGTACAGATGCGCGATGGCGAGAACCTATACAGCAATGCGTACTCGCTGATGAGTTCACCCTTCGATACCAGCGCCTGGCAAATCGCCGTACGACTGGAGGAGGCGTCCAAAGGCGGCTCGCGATATCTGCATCAAAAGGTGAAACCCGGCGACACGCTCACGATCTCCACGCCAAACAATCTGTTCGCCCTCGCCCCTCAGGCACAACAACATCTGTTGATTGCCGGAGGTATCGGCATCACACCGTTTTTATCGCAGATCCCGGAGCTGGAACACTCTCAGGCAGAATGGCAGCTACATTATTGCTCTCCCAGCCTGGACAACTGTGCATTTCATGACGAACTCCTGCAGTACCCCAGCGCCGGTCGCATTCATCTGCACCTCTCAAGCGCAGGCACCCGCCTTGATTTAGCACGCCTGCTGGCCGATGTTGAACCCGGCACGCATATTTATACCTGTGGCCCAGCGGTGCTCAACGATGCCGTCAGAGAAGCGGCTTCCAGCCATGGGCTGGACAGCAATACGCTACATTTCGAACAATTTGCGCTGGAAGATAAAAGCGGCGACGCCTTCACCCTGGTGCTGGCGCGTTCCGGGCGCGAGTTTGTGGTTCCGGAAGAGATGACCATTTTGCAGGTTATCGAAAATAACAAAGCTGCACGCGTTGAGTGTCTGTGCCGGGAAGGCGTGTGCGGCACCTGCGAAACAACGATTCTTGAAGGGGAAGCGGATCACCGCGATCAATACTTTAGCGACGACGAAAAAGCCAGCCAGCAGAGCATGCTCATTTGCTGCTCTCGCGCCAAAGGTAAGCGCCTGGTACTTGATTTGTAGCGTTCGCAGGCCGGGTCAGCAATGGCGCGACCCGGCGAGTCTGGTGACTTACTGCGGATATTCCTGCAGCAGCGCGTTGAGACGATCGGACATCAGTTCGCCACGCCAGCCGGAAACCAGCTCCGGCAGGGTCTGCTGCGGCTTTAATTTCCAGTGCCAGTTGAGCAACTGGTTGATCTGACGGCGGGAAGCCAACAGTTCGACGCTAAGATTTTGTTCCGCACTCACTTCGGCAACCAGCGCCTTGATGGCTTTGAACGCCTTGCGATATCCTGGCATATCCATCAAATTCAGTAGCGGCTGCGGCAACGACTCTTCAGGTAAAGCCTGGGCCTTTTCTACCAGCGAGATCAGCGTTTTGCCGTGGAAGCGAATTTCGCTTCCGGAAAGACCCAGGCTATCCAGTTCACCCAGGCTGCCCGGCATATAACGTGCCACCGCCCACAGATGTTCTTCACGCACCACGAAGTTTACCGCCAGATCGCGCTCGCGCGCTTTACGCAGCCGCCAGTCGGCAAGCAGTTGCAGGCAGGCTAACTGACGGGTACGAAGTTGCCAGGCGTTGGTGATGTCGCGCCAGGCATCTTCAGGTGCCAGAATCTCCTGGCGACGCTGTTGCATCAAGCGGCATTCGTCCAGCGCGGCTGGCAGCCAACCGCTGGTTTCAGTTTCAGCCATCAGCTTTGAGGTGATCGGTAACAGATACCAGACGTCAGCCGCCGCATATTCGCACTGACGTTCGGTCAGCGGTCTGGCCAGCCAGTCGGTACGCGACTCGCTTTTGTCGAGCGCCACGCCCGTAAACTCTTCCACCATCGCGGCAAAGCCCCACGACAGCGGACGACCGCAAAAAGCGGCCAGAATTTGTGTATCAATTAACGGCTGCGGAAGTTCGCCAAAAGCGTTGAGGAACACTTCCAGGTCTTCACTGCCCGCATGCAGGAATTTGGTGATGGCGGTATCACGCAGAATATCGCGCAACGGCGACCAGTCGGTGATCCCCTGCGGATCAATCAGAGCAACGTGTTTGCCATCAAACAGCTGGATCAGCCCCAACTGCGGATAATAGGTACGTGTGCGAACAAATTCGGTATCCAGGGCTATCGCCGGAAATTCACGGACGGCTTCGCACAGCGTGGCCAACGCGTCGTCCGTGGTGATCATTTGATAATTCAAATCGTGCTCTCTTAGGTTTACGCCAAAAAAAACGCCGGATTACCCGGCGTTTTCTGCTGGCTGACTTAACGCTCAGCCTTTATTGTCCACTTTGGCGCGCGCTTCGTCACGTAATTCTCGTCGCAAAATTTTACCGACGTTAGATTTCGGCAACTCATCGCGAAACTCAACCAGCTTCGGTACTTTATAGCCCGTCAGGTGACGACGACAGAAAGTAACCAGCGCTTCATCGGTTAACGAGGCGTCTTTCTTCACCACGAAAATTTTCACCGCTTCACCGCTGCTGCCGGACGGAACGCCAACTGCAGCTACTTCCTGCACGCCAGGATGTTGCATAACCACGTCTTCAATTTCGTTCGGATAAACGTTAAAGCCGGAGACCAGGATCATATCTTTCTTACGATCGACAATACGCAGGAAGCCTTCGTCATCCATCACCGCAATATCGCCAGTGTGCAGCCAGCCATCTTTGACGATTTCGTCAGTGGCGTCTGGTCGCTGCCAGTAGCCCAGCATCACCTGCGGACCTTTCACGCACAGTTCGCCCGGTTCTCCCGGCGGCACTTCGTTGTCGTCGTCATCCACCAGTTTGACCTCGGTGGAAGGAACCGGTAACCCGATACTGCCGCTATGGTAGTCGATATCGTGAGGGTTGACGCTCACCAGCGGGGCGCACTCCGTCAGACCATAGCCTTCCAGCAGATACTGCCCCGTCAGCTTCACCCAACGTTCAGCTACCGCTTGTTGAACCGGCATGCCGCCGCCTGCTGAAAGGTGCAGTGACGAGAAATCCAGTTGCTGAAACTCTTTGTTATTCAGCAGCGCGTTAAACAGCGTATTGACGCCGGTCATCGCGGTAAACGGATACTTCGCCAGCTCTTTGACCAGTCCTGGGATATCACGCGGGTTAGTAATCAGCAGGTTTTGACCACCCAGCTCAATAAACAGCAGGCAATTCATCGTCAGCGCAAAAATGTGATACAGCGGTAGAGCCGTTACCACCAGTTCTTTGCCCGGATGCAGCAACGGGCCGTAGGTGGCGTTAACCTGCTCCAGGTTAGCCAGCATGTTGCGGTGCGTGAGCATCGCGCCTTTCGCCACGCCGGTTGTCCCGCCGGTATATTGCAGGAACGCCAGATCTTCCGACACCACTTCGGGTTTCACATACTGCATGCGATAACCGTTTTGCAGCGCACTGCGAAACGAGATGGCATCCGGCAGGTTATATTTCGGCACCAGCCGTTTGATATACTTGACGACAAAGTTGACCAGCGTCCCTTTTGCGGTCGACAGCTGATCGCCCATACGCGTCAGGATCACGTGTTGTACCGACGTTTTGTCGACCACTTTTTCCAACGTGTGGGCAAAGTTGGACACGATGACAATCGCCGACGCGCCGCTGTCATTAAGCTGATGTTCCAGCTCGCGAGGCGTGTAAAGCGGGTTAACGTTCACGACGATCATGCCGGCACGTAAAATCCCAAACAGTGCGACCGGATATTGCAGCAGGTTCGGCATCATCAGCGCGACGCGATCGCCCTTTTTCAGCCCCAGGCCTTGTTGTAAATAGGCCGCAAATGCCCGGCTCCGCTCTTCAAGCTTGCGGAAGGTCATCACCTCCCCCATGTTTACGAACGCGGGCTGATCGGCATACCGTCTTACTGAGTGTTCAAAGAGTTCCACCAGGGATTGATAACGGTCAGGATTGATCTCCGCAGGAACACCAGCGGGATAACGGTTAAGCCAAACCTTTTTCAATACATCACCTCTAAAATGCGTATTCGTCGTCATCACAACCCCAGGCAATAAACAAACTGTTAACATAATATTAACTCAGCGTACCAGTTTGTTTATTACACAACGACAAGGTTGCGAAGCACGTCACTATTTATTTTTCTTATATCCACGTTAATGCAGAAACAGCGGACGAGCCGCTGTTTCTTTTACCAATAAAACAAAGAGTTACTCAGTGACTATGGTCTGAACCTGTGCCGGGCCAGGATTGTACCATCCCCATCCGCCGTAGCCACCGTAAGGCCAGCCACGCGCACCGTAGAACCAGGGGTCGATAGGCTGAGGCGGCATAACAATTTGCTGAGTAATATGCCAGCGTTTATAACCGGTTACCTGCATCAGCATGAATTTATACGGCGTATTACCGATTTTTCCGTCCACCGTACCGCTAATCGGACCGACGACGGTAACCAGTTGCCCGCGAAAGTCCACCGGGTCGAGGAAGCCATTTACATCAGCATATATCCGCCCGCGGGAGGCTTCGCCCAGCACGGGTCGCGCTCCGCTATCAAGAGGAACGGTGGCTATTTCCAGACGAGATTTCCCCTGCTGGTTCTGAATATCCACCACTTTGCCGCCGAAACGCGCCTCCTGACCGACATACAGCTGCGGCGCATTCATTACCCGCACCAGATCCTGCTGCGGCGTTGGGCTCGAACCTTTAATTGCGTCCGGGATGGTGACGCAGCCGCTAAGCATTAACGCTAATGCTCCCGCCAACACACCTTTCAAGAACTGCTTTTGCACCGCCATATTGCGACTCCCTTTTCTTAGCTTCTGCCCCGGCCTGTTCACCATGTTGCGTACTGACGCCTGCGCGAATTAACCGGGGATGTACTACTAAGATTCATTCTTTACCGGGAAGTTTCTTCCACGCGACGGTGTTACGTAAATAAACCGGTTCAGCATGTTCAACCGCCACGGTGTTACCGGCAGCCAGCATTTGCGTGGCAACAGGCAGCATATCTTCAGCGGCCGGAAGCAAAACGTCGCCATCGCGGAGCATCAGACCGCTATCTTTGCCAAGTTCAGGCCACGCAGGCCAGCCCGTGCCGACCGTTACCCACTCGCCAGACAGCTGCAGTAAACGCTCATGCACCTGCTCGGGGGTTAACACCGCTTCGGTTTCTTCGCCGCGCCAGTTTCCGTTGTCATCACGCTGGTATTCAGCCCAGTAGACTTCGCCCATTCGCGCGTCAATTGCAGCCAGTACACGGGTCGTACCCGACTTACGCCAGGCTCCCTGCGCCATTGTCGCCAGGGTGGAGACGCCGATCATGGGTAAATTCGCGCCTAACGCCAGCCCCTGAGCAATGCCAATCCCAATACGTACGCCGGTGAAACTGCCGGGACCGCGACCAAACGCCAGGGCGTCGATATCGGTTAACGTAAGATCGCCAGCGGCCAGGATTTCCTGGACCATCGGTAAAATTCGTTGGGTGTGTTCTCGTGGGCAAAGCTCGAAATGAGCCTTGACAGTACCGTCATTCCACAGGGCAACAGAGCACGCCTCTGTGGCGGTATCGATAGCCAGAATTCGCATGGGTGTTTATGATCAGGTCAAATAAATTTGGCGCGCATCTTACCACACTCCGTTACAAATTACTCAGTCGTTGGTATGGCAAGAAAGCGAACAGCGCGAGCAATGTCACGCGTACGCGGCGCAGGAGGAAGGCTCGCCAGGAAGGTGGCGCCGTAAGGCCGCATCACCAGACGATTGTCGCAAATCACCAGCACTCCACGATCGTCGGCGTCACGAATCAAACGGCCTACCCCCTGTTTCAGGGTGATGACCGCATCCGGCAACTGAACGTCTTCAAACGGATCGCCGCCGCGCAAACGACAGTCTTCCATCCGTGCTTTTAACAACGGGTCGTCCGGCGAGGTGAACGGTAGTTTATCGATAATTACCAGCGACAGCGTATCGCCACGCACGTCCACGCCTTCCCAGAAGCTGCTGGTGGCAACCAGTAACGCATTACCTGCGCTGACAAATTGCTGTAGCAGTTGTCCTTTGCTGGTTTCGCCCTGCAGCAGTACAGGGAGCGTCATGGTGGCGCGGAATTGTTCAGCCAGATCGCGCATCATCGCGTGTGAGGTACACAGCATAAAGCAGCGACCGTTATTCGCTTCGATAATGGGACGCAGCATGGATGCCAACTGACGCGCAGCCCCCGGCTGATTGGTTTGCGGGAGATTACGCGGCACGCACAGCAGCGCCTGGCGGGTGTAATCAAATGGACTTGGCAGCAGCATCGACTCGGCATCTTCAATACCCAGCCGCGCGGTGAAGTGGTGAAGATCATCGTTTACCGACAGCGTCGCGGAGGTAAAAATCCAGCAGCCCGGCTTTTGTTCCATCACTTCTTTAAATTTATCCGCCACCGTGAGCGGCGTCAGCGCAAGGGTGAAATGGCGGGAGGTGCATTCATACCAGTAGCTGAAGCCCGGCTGGTTGATCTCTTTCAGGCGCTTCAGACGAGCGCGGTAAAGCGTGGCGCGTTCAAACGCGGCATCCAGCAAGGCCGAACGTCCGAGAGACAGTTTCGCCACGTCGTAACACAGCTCCAGCGTGTCATCGAGCAACAAAAACGCGCGTTGTACGCGCTGGTCAGCCAACAGTTCCCGCAGGTTTCCACGATAGCCCGGCTCGCCAAGCTGTAGGCGAAAGTCCTGAGCGCTTTGCGCCAGACGGTCGGCGCATTTTTGCAGCTGCTGAGTGTCTTTCAGCTCGGTGCGATAGGCAATGGTGATGTCTTTCGCCAGATCCAGCAGTTGGCGACTGGAGAGCGATTGACCAAAGTACTGGCTGGCAATATCCGGTAACTGGTGAGCTTCATCGAAGATCATCACCTCCGCTTCAGGGATCAGCTCGCCAAACCCACTCTCCTTCACCACCATGTCAGCGAGAAACAGATGGTGGTTTACCACAACCACATCTGCCTCCATTGCTTTTTTGCGCGCTTTAACGACAAAGCACTCTTTATATAGCGGGCAGTCGCTGCCAAGACAATTGTCGTTAGTGCTGGTCACCAGCGGCCAGGCCTGAGAGTCTTCCGCCACGCTAACGCAGGTGCTGATGTCGCCATCAAGGGTTTGATTTGACCATGAGCGCAGAAGGATGACGTCGCTCAAAGTTTGCACCGGCAGGTCGCCGCCCGCCAGCGCCTGTTGTTCGAGACGCTCAAGGCACAGATAATTTGAACGCCCTTTCAGCAGCGCCAGTTTACCGGTGAACTCCAGCGCTTTCGCCACGGTGGGTAAATCCCGGCTGTAAAGCTGATCCTGTAACGCCTTCGAGCCCGTGGAGACAATCACCTTCTTTCCGGCACGCAGCGCAGGGGCAAGATAAGCGTAGGTTTTACCCGTTCCGGTTCCGGCTTCTACAACAAGCGGCTGTGATTGTTCGATAGCATGACTGACTGCGAAAGCCATCTGCCGCTGTGGTTCACGCGGTTTAAAACCGGGTATCGCTTTAGCCAACTGACCGTCTGCTGCAAAATCGTCCGTCACACTGCCCCCTGTTCATTTGAACAGGGATTATGTCAGGCCAGCGGCTCTTTCGCCAGTTGAAGAGGTGACGTGGGCACAACATTATGGCAGTCTTGGCGCAACCCAAAGCTATTTAAAAACCCGTAAATGAGGAATGATTTATGACGATTGTGCGCATTGATGCCGAAGCGCGTTGGTCCGACGTGGTAATCCACAACAACACGCTGTATTACACCGGCGTGCCGGAAAATCTGGATGCAGACGCCTTTGAACAAACGGCAAATACGCTGGCGCAAATTGATGCGGTGCTGGAAAAACAGGGCAGCAACAAGTCACGTATTCTTGATGCCACCCTGTTCCTGGCGGATAAAAACGATTTTGCCGCCATGAACAAAGCCTGGGACGCGTGGGTTGTTGCGGGTCACGCGCCGGTACGTTGTACCGTTCAGGCCGGGTTAATGAACCCGAAATATAAAGTTGAGATCAAGATTATCGCTGCGGTATAAGCGGCGTTACTCGTCTTCATCTTCAAAACGCGCCACAATCCGCTCGCCGGTATGGCTGGCGCGTAACTCTTCAGCAACCAGAGCAATGGCTTGTCCGCTGCTCATCCCCTGCGACATCAGCTCCTGAATACGCTCTACCGCTTTTTGCTGCTGCTCATGACTGAGTGAAGGTAAACCTGCAAACATTGTTAACTCCTGCTAAATTGTCTGCGCTAATTATTTCATGCTACCGCGCAGTTAGCCAGTAGCGTAGCAACGAGTCAGGACTGATGAAGACGTTATCTCCCGCAGTAATCACATTACCCTGGCGTCAGGACGCCGCTGAACGCTATTTTTCGACCTTAAGCCATCTGCCCTGGGCGATGCTGTTGCATTCTGGTCACGCCGACCATCCGCATAGCCGCTTTGATATTCTGGTGGCTGACCCAGTCGCCACGTTGGTTACGCAGGCTGAAGAGACCGTTGTGGATGACGGAGACGCCACCGTACGCACGCTTGATGATCCGATGACGGTATTGCAGTCAGTTCTTAGCGCACGCAAGATCACCCCTGATTATCACCCGGACCTGCCGTTTCAGGGCGGCGCGTTAGGCCTGTTTGGCTACGATCTTGGCCGACGCTTTGAGTCTCTGCCCGCTATTGCCGGGCGCGATATTGCACTTGCGGATATGGCGATAGGCATTTACGACTGGGCGCTGATTGTCGATCATCAGTTGCAGACCGTATCCCTGCTCAGCCATACCGATGTTGAAGCGCGGCTGCAATGGCTCAACGCGCAACAATCATCAATAGGTGAGCCATTTACATTAACCTCGGCGTGGCAGTCCAATATGAGCCGTGCCCAGTACGGCGTAAAATTCCGCCAGGTACAGCGCTACCTGCACAGCGGCGACTGCTATCAGGTCAACCTTGCCCAACGTTTTCAGGCGCATTATCAGGGCGATGAGTGGCAGGCATTTGTCAGACTCAATCGCGCCAACCGCGCCCCGTTTAGCGCGTTTATTCGTCTTGAGGAAGGCGCAATCCTCAGCCTTTCGCCGGAACGATTTATTCTGCTGGAAAACCAGCACATCCAGACGCGTCCGATTAAAGGCACGCTACCGAGGCTTGAAGATACCGATGCCGATCGAGAGCAGGCCCGGAGGCTGGCGAACTCGCCGAAAGATCGTGCGGAGAACCTGATGATCGTCGATTTGATGCGTAATGATATTGGCCGCGTTGCTGAACCGGGTTCGGTACAGGTTCCGGAGCTGTTTGTGGTCGAACCGTTCCCTGCTGTTCATCATTTGGTCAGCACCATTACCGCGCGTCTGCCAGAGTCATTACACGCCACCGACCTGCTGCGCGCCGCCTTCCCTGGCGGCTCTATTACCGGTGCGCCGAAAGTGCGGGCGATGGAAATTATTGACGAACTGGAGCCGCAAAGACGCAACGCCTGGTGCGGCAGCATTGGTTATCTGAGCTTTTGCGGCAATATGGATACCAGCATCACCATTCGCACGCTGACGGCCACAGACGGACAAATTTATTGTTCCGCTGGCGGTGGCATTGTGGCGGACAGTCAGGAAGACGCGGAGTATCAGGAAACGTTTGATAAAGTGAATCGTATTTTGCACCAACTGGAGAACTGAGACGTGGAATACAGCAGCCTGACGCTTGATGATTTTTTATCGCGCTTCCAACTCCTGCGCCCGCAGGTCAACCATGCCGCGTTAAACCAGCGCCAGGCCGCCGTACTGATCCCTGTCGTACGTCGTGCGCAGCCTGGGTTGCTGTTAACCCAACGATCCGTTCATCTGCGCAAGCACGCCGGACAGGTCGCCTTTCCCGGCGGTGCGGTGGATAGCAGCGACGCCTCGTTGATTGCCGCCGCCCTTCGCGAAGCGCAGGAAGAAGTGGCGATCCCCCCTTCTTGCGTTGAGGTGATTGGCGTTCTGCCACCGGTCGACAGCGTGACCGGCTTCCAGGTCACACCGGTGGTAGGGATTATCCCGCCAAATTTGCCGTATCGCGCAAGTGAAGACGAAGTTTCCGCCGTGTTCGAAATGCCGCTGGCGCAGGCCCTGCATTTAGGTCGTTATCACCCGTTGGATATCTACCGCCGCGGCGATTCACATCGTGTATGGCTTTCCTGGTATGAGCAATATTTCGTCTGGGGAATGACCGCCGGAATAATTCGTGAGCTGGCGCTGCAAATTGGCGTCAAGCCCTGACTATACTTATCTTTACGCGCTCCATAGACAACTTGAAACTCAGGTCACAACATTAGTAAAACCGCGGTTATCTATTAGTTTAATTCATGTGAATAGTTAAGCCGATCGCCGCGTTCCCTCTTACACTATGCGCAGTTATAACATCGTTACTGGAAACCCCAGTCGCCCTGTAGGAGTATTATCGTGATTAGTCTATTCGACATGTTTAAGGTGGGGATTGGTCCCTCATCTTCCCATACCGTAGGGCCTATGAAGGCGGGTAAACAGTTCGTCGATGACCTGGTCGAAAAAGGATTACTGGACAGCGTTACTCGTGTCGCCGTCGACGTGTATGGTTCACTGTCGCTCACGGGTAAAGGTCACCACACCGATATCGCCATTATTATGGGTCTGGCAGGCAATGAACCTGCTACCGTGGATATTGACAGCATCCCCGGATTTATCCGCGACGTAGAAACGCGTGGACGCCTGCTGCTTGCGCAGGGGCAGCACGAAGTGGATTTCCCGCAGAATGACGGGATGCGTTTTCACAATGGCAACCTGCCGCTGCATGAAAACGGGATGCAGATCCATGCGTACAATGGCGAAACCGTCATTTACAGCAAAACTTACTACTCCATCGGCGGTGGATTCATCGTTGATGAAGAACATTTTGGTCAGGATGCCGCGGGCGAGGTCAGCGTGCCTTATCCGTTCAAATCCGCCACTGAAATGCTGGAATACTGCAACACCACCGGCCTGTCTCTCTCTGGTATGGCGATGCAGAACGAACTTGCTCTGCACAGTAAAAAAGAGATCGAAGAGTACTTTGGCAACGTCTGGCAGACCATGCAGGCCTGTATCGATCGCGGTATGAACACCGAAGGCGTACTGCCGGGTCCACTGCGCGTTCCTCGTCGTGCTTCAGCTTTGCGTCGTATGCTGGTTTCCAGTGATAAGCTGTCCAACGATCCGATGAACGTGATCGACTGGGTAAACATGTTCGCGCTGGCCGTAAACGAAGAAAACGCCGCGGGTGGTCGCGTAGTGACTGCGCCAACCAACGGTGCCTGCGGAATCGTGCCTGCGGTACTGGCCTATTACGATCATTTCATCGAGTCCGTCAGCCCGGATATCTATACCCGTTATTTCCTGGCCGCCGGCGCGATTGGCGCGTTGTACAAAATGAACGCGTCTATCTCCGGTGCAGAAGTCGGTTGTCAGGGTGAAGTGGGCGTAGCCTGCTCCATGGCTGCCGCAGGTCTGGCTGAACTGTTAGGCGCAAGCCCTGAACAGGTGTGTGTTGCTGCCGAAATCGGTATGGAACATAACCTCGGCTTAACCTGCGATCCGGTTGCCGGTCAGGTACAGGTTCCGTGCATTGAGCGTAATGCCATTGCTTCAGTGAAGGCGATCAACGCTGCGCGTATGGCAATGCGCCGTACCAGCGCTCCGCGCGTCTCGCTGGATAAAGTCATTGAGACCATGTACGAAACAGGTAAAGACATGAATGCCAAATACCGCGAAACGTCACGCGGTGGCCTGGCAATCAAAGTTCAGTGTGACTAATACTTAATTTTCGCCCATCTGCGACGGATGGGCGAATTTGCCCTCTCGCCCTCGTCTGCCGTAATTTTCCCCACTACACTTGCTCTGTTGCTGTTGGCTACTGTGACCAACGGCTTATCGGGCGGCCCGCATGCAAACAGCACAACGGATCATCAAAAACTATCGCCGGAATCGCTTAATCGTCTGCACATTATGTGCACTACTGACGCTCATCCTCACATTAGCTGTCCGATTTATTTCGGAGCGTAATTTAAATCATCATAATACCGTCACCTTTGCCAACCACGCCGTTGAAGAGTTGGATGACATACTTTTACCCCTACAGACCGGACGCGATATGCTGTTGCCGTTGATTGGTCTCCCCTGCTCAGTTGCACGTTTACCCCTGAGCAAACATGCTGCCAGGCTACAAACGGTACGCTCTATCAGCCTGATTCAAAGCGGGATCCTTTATTGCTCCAGCATTTTTGGTTATCGCAATGTGCCTGTTCGTCAACTGGAGCCTGAATTACCCAGCCGGGAGCCGCAGCTGCTGCTGTCTACCGACCACTCGCTGATTAAAGGCAGTCCGATTCTGACGCAATGGTATCCATCCTCTGCCGATGGCGAAGATGGCGTACTGGAAATCGTTAATATTGATTTATTATCGTCGATGCTGCTTGAACCCCAGCCGCCGCAAATCACCAATGCCAGCTTAACCGTCGGTAATCGCCATTTGCTATACGGACAAGGTGTTGTCGATACGCTCCCTGAACTGAATAATGAAAAACGCTACCAGCTCTCATCGCAGCATTTCCCCTTTACCATCAGCGTCACCGGTCCTGGCGCCAGCGAACTGGCGATTAAACATCTGCCAACACAGCTTCCGCTGGCAGTGATCCTGAGTTTATTAGTGGGCTACCTGGCATGGCTGGCAACCGCCAGCAGAATGAGCTTCTCCTGGGAGATCAATCTGGCCCTTGCGGCACGGGAATTTGAGCTGTTTTGCCAGCCGCTGCTCAACGCGCAAACCCAGCAATGCATGGGCGTGGAAATCCTTTTACGCTGGAATAACCCGCGCCAGGGTTGGATCTCTCCCGAAGTATTTATTCCCATCGCTGAGGAACACAACCTGATAGTGCCACTTACCCGTCATGTCATCGCAGAAACCATTCAGCAGCGGCACGTTTTCCCGATGAGCAGCCAGTTTCATATTGGAATTAATGTTGCCGCCAGCCATTTTCGTAACGGTACGCTGCTAAAAGATCTCAACCAGTACTGGTTCAGCCAGCACCCTATTCAGCAGTTGGTTATCGAACTCACCGAACGCGATGCGTTACTGGATGTGGATTATCGGGTCGTGCGCGAATTAAATCGGCTGGGCGTAAAGCTGGCAATTGATGATTTCGGCACCGGCAACAGCTCTCTCTCCTGGCTGGAAAAGCTCCGCCCGGATGTGCTGAAGATTGATAAATCATTTACTTCTGCGATTGGAACAGACGCCGTAAATTCAACCGTCACAGACATCATTATCGCGTTGGGTAAAAAACTGAACATTGAACTGGTGGCGGAAGGCGTTGAGACACAGGCGCAGGCACAGCATTTGCGCCGACACGGCGTACATTTATTGCAAGGTTTTTTGTATGCGAAGCCGATGCCGTTGCGCGATTTTCCAAAATGGCTGGCGGGCAGCACGCCGCCGCCCACCCGGCATAACGGGCGGCACAGTATGCCCGTCATGCCGTTTCGCTAAACCCGATTACTCGTCTTCGTCGTGAGCGGGTTGTTCTTTAACAATGCGAACCAAATCCACACGATAGTCATTCGCTTCGACAATCGTAATGCTCAGCGGCGGAACGTCGATAACATCACCTACGCGTGGAATATGGCCGTTAGCCGCAATGACTAAACCTGCCACCGTGGCGATGTCTTCATCTTCATTCACTAACGTATCTACGTCCAGCGCCTGCTGCAACGCATGCAGATCGGTACCGCCTTTCACCAACCAACCACCTGCATCAGCAATAATTTCAGGGGTTTCATCGGCGTCCGGGAATTCACCGGCGATGGCTTCTAATACGTCCAGCGGCGTGACCAGACCCTGTACTACGCCAAACTCGTTAGTGACGATGACAAAGCTGCCGCGGGCACGGCGCAGAACGCCTAACAGATTGATTGGATCCAGCGTTTCCGGGACAACGATAGCCGGAGACGCAGAGGCAATCGCCGCCACATCTACACCGTCTTCCAGCGCCACCAGCAGCTCTTTAGCACGCACAATACCGATGATTTCGTCCAGTTCACCGCGACATACCGGGAACAGGCTGTGAGGTGAAGAAAGCAACTGCTCGCGTATTTCCGCCACGCTCAGGTCGGCATCAACCCAGCTAATTTCACCCCGCGGCGTCATAATGCCACGTAATGAACGCGACGCCAGAGAGAGGACGCCGTTGATCATATAGCGTTCTTCTTCCACAAATGCGCCTTCCGGAACGGGAACCGGCACCGGGTTGTCGGATTCCATCTGCGCGCTGGCCTGGCGTTTACCGCCCATCAGACGCAGGATGGCATCGGCAGTACGCGCACGCAATGGCAGTGTTGACTGGTGACGAATAAAGTTACGACGGGCAATCTGGTTAAACAGCTCAATGATGATCGAGAAACCAATCGCCGCATACAGATAGCCTTTCGGAATGTGGAAGCCAAACCCTTCGGCAACCAGGCTCAGACCGATCATCAACAGGAAGCTCAAACACAGCACCACCACCGTCGGGTGTTGGTTCACAAATCGGGTCAGCGGCTTAGAGGCCAACAGCATCACGGCCATGGCAATCACTACTGCCGCCATCATCACTGGCAGATGGTTGACCATACCGACCGCCGTAATAACAGCATCCAGCGAGAACACGGCATCGAGGATGACAATCTGCGTGACGACAACCCAAAAGCTCGCATACCCTTTCGTCTGCCCGGTATCATGTTCACGGTTTTCCAGCCGCTCATGCAGCTCTGTCGTAGCCTTGAACAAGAGGAAGATACCCCCCAGCAGCATAATCAGATCGCGCCCCGAGAACGCATAGTCCATTACCGTAAACAGCGGCTTTGTCAGCGTCACCATCCACGAAATCACGGACAACAAGCCCAGACGCATAATCAGTGCCAGTGACAAACCGATTAAACGCGCTTTGTCTCGCTGTTTCGGCGGCAGCTTATCAGCCAGGATCGCAATGAAGACCAGGTTATCAATACCCAGAACAATTTCGAGAACGACAAGCGTGAGCAAACCCACCCAAATCTGCGGGTCCATTAATAATTCCATGACAAGCTCCTGCTTAAGGAATGACCAAACTGCGCGCTGAGGATCTCAGGCGTTAAAGCGATATGCAGAGAAAATTTGTGGCAAAAAGTGCCAATCTGACAGGCTTGATACGGCCTGAAGGTGAAATGACGTCGGTGACGATCCATATGGTGGGCTACTGCCCTATACTCCTGAGTAATTAAACAGATGCTAAACATAACAGAGACAACCGGTTTTTAGCAAAGATTTACCTTCCTTTGCAATAAGTTGTTTCGGAGATATTTTACCCTTCGAAATTTCTTTTCATCGGAAGTTAAATTACGGATCTTCATCACATAAAATATTTTTTTCGATATCTAAAATAATTCACGAAAATCATAGGTTTTTCTTTGTAACCCTTATCTGAATCGATTCGATTGCGGACGACGATTCAAATACATCTTCACGTTGATGTGTTAACGATAATAAAGGAGGTAGCAAGTGACCATTGCTATTGTAATAGGCACACATGGTTGGGCTGCAGAGCAGTTACTTAAGACGGCAGAAATGCTGTTAGGCGAGCAGGAAAACGTCGGCTGGATCGATTTCGTTCCAGGCGAAAATGCCGAAACGCTGATTGAAAAGTACAACGCTCAGTTAGCAAAACTCGATACCAGTAAAGGCGTGCTGTTTCTCGTTGACACATGGGGAGGCAGCCCGTTTAACGCTGCGAGCCGCATTGTCGTCGATAAAGAGCATTACGAAGTTATCGCCGGTGTGAACATTCCCATGCTGGTTGAAACCTTCATGGCGCGTGATGACAACCCGAGCTTCGATGAATTAGTGGCACTGGCCGTTGAAACCGGTAGCGAAGGCGTGAAAGCGCTGAAAGCGAAACCGGTGGAAAAAGCCGCTCCTGCCCCAGTCGCAGCCCCTAAAGCAGCAGCCCCCGCGAAACCGATGGGTCCGAACGATTATATGCAGATCGGCCTGGCGCGTATTGATGACCGCTTAATCCATGGTCAGGTGGCAACTCGCTGGACCAAAGAAACCAACGTAACACGCATTATCGTCGTCAGTGATGAAGTTGCCGCCGATACCGTGCGTAAAACGCTGCTGACTCAGGTAGCACCTCCGGGTGTGACGGCGCATGTGGTTGATGTCGCGAAAATGATCCGCGTCTACAACAACCCGAAATATGCAGGTGAGCGTGTGATGCTGTTGTTCACCAACCCTACCGACGTAGAACGTATCGTGGAAGGTGGTGTGAAAATTACCTCTGTAAACATTGGCGGTATGGCTTTCCGTCAGGGTAAAACACAGGTAAACAACGCAATTTCTGTCGATGAAAAAGACATCGAAGCCTTCAAGAAACTCAATGAACGCGGTATTGAGCTCGAAGCGCGTAAAGTTTCTACCGATCAGAAACTGAAAATGATGGATTTGATTGCCAAGGCGAAATAACTCCCTGGCATTTACTTAGTTTTCACACTTAAGTCTGTATAGCAATAGGAGAAGTACAATGGAGATTACCACTCTTCAGATTGTGCTGGTGTTCATCGTCGCATGTATCGCGGGTATGGAGTCGGTACTCGATGAATTTCAGTTCCACCGTCCGTTGGTGGCCTGTACGCTGATTGGCGCCGTTCTCGGGGATATGAAAACCGGTATCATCATCGGTGGTACCCTGGAAATGATCGCCCTGGGTTGGATGAACATCGGTGCTGCGGTTGCGCCTGATGCCGCACTGGCCTCAATTATCTCTACCGTTCTGGTTATCGCGGGTCACCAAAGTATCGGTGCAGGTATCGCGCTGGCTATCCCGCTGGCAGCAGCAGGCCAGGTACTGACCATCATCGTTCGTACTATCACCGTAGCATTCCAGCACGCGGCGGATAAGGCGGCGGAAAACGGTAACCTGACGGCGCTCTCCTGGCTGCACGTGTCCTCCCTGTTCCTGCAGGCTATGCGTATCGCTATTCCGGCGGTAATCGTGGCGATTTCTGTTGGTACCAGTGAAGTTCAAAGCATGCTTAACGCCATTCCGGAAGTTGTGACCGGTGGTCTGAACATCGCAGGCGGTATGATCGTCGTGGTCGGTTATGCGATGGTCATCAACATGATGCGCGCAGGCTACCTGATGCCATTCTTCTACCTTGGCTTCGTCACCGCGGCATTTACTAACTTCAACCTGGTTGCTCTGGGTGTGATTGGCGCAGTAATGGCGATCCTCTACATTCAGCTGAGCCCGAAATATAACCGTGTAGCCGGTGCACCTGCTGCTGCGGCTGGCAATAACGATCTCGATAACGAACTGGACTAGCAGGTGAGCGAAATGGTTGATATGACTAAAACTACCACCGAGAAAAAACTCACTCCGAGTGACATTCGTGGCGTGTTCATTCGTTCTAACCTGTTTCAGGGTTCATGGAACTTCGAACGTATGCAGGCGCTGGGTTTCTGTTTCTCCATGGTGCCGGCTATCCGCCGCTTGTACCCGGAAAACAACGACGCACGTAAGCAGGCTATTAAGCGTCACCTGGAATTCTTTAACACCCATCCGTACGTAGCCGCTCCAGTACTGGGCGTTACGCTGGCGATGGAAGAACAGCGTGCAAACGGCGCAGAGATTGACGATGGTGCCATCAACGGTATCAAAGTTGGTCTGATGGGGCCGCTGGCAGGCGTGGGTGACCCGATCTTCTGGGGTACGGTTCGTCCGGTATTCGCCGCACTCGGCGCAGGGATCGCGATGAGCGGCAGTCTGCTTGGGCCTTTGCTGTTCTTCATCCTGTTTAACCTGGTACGTCTGGCAACCCGTTATTACGGTGTGGCATATGGCTACCGTAAAGGTGTCGATATCGTAAAAGATATGGGCGGCGGCTTCCTGCAGAAACTGACTGAGGGGGCGTCAATCCTCGGCCTGTTTGTCATGGGGGCATTGGTTAACAAGTGGACGCACGTAAACATCCCGCTGGTGGTTTCCACTATTACCGGCCAGGATGGTCAGACTCGCGTCACCACCGTGCAGACTATCCTTGACCAGCTGATGCCGGGTCTGGTTCCTCTGCTGCTGACATTCGCCTGTATGTGGCTGCTGCGTAAGAAAGTGAACCCGCTGTGGATCATCGTTGGCTTCTTCGTCATCGGTATCGCGGGCTACGCTGTCGGACTGCTCGGCCTGTAAGACTGTTGTACATCGCCGGGGGCTTGCCCCCGGTTTTTCTATTTAGAGGGTTGAGGATTCATGACTATCACGGACCTGGTGCTGGTTCTATTTATCTTTTCGCTGCTGGCGTATGCCATTTACGATCAGTTCATCATGCCCCGCCGTAATGGCCCCACTCTGCTGACTGTCGCCCTGCTTCCCCGCAGCAGAGTCGACAGCGTTATCTTCCTTGGCTTGGTAGCTATTCTTATCTACAACAACGTCACCAGCCATGGCGCGCAATTTACCACATGGTTATTATGTGCTCTGGTATTGATGGGGTTGTATCTGTTCTGGATCCGTACACCCAAAATCATCTTCAAGCAGAAAGGTTTTTTCTTCGCCAACGTCTGGATTGAATATAACCGCATTAAAGAGATGAATTTATCTGAAGACGGTGTATTAGTGATGCAATTAGAACATAGACGATTGCTGATTCGCGTACGAAATATAGACGATCTCGAGAGAATATATAAACTTTTAATTTCAAATCAGTAAGTTACAAATATAGCCTGAACTATGTTTTTATATATCAACTTAAAAACAAACATAGCCAAGGCTATATTACACCGCTCATAATGTTATTTGTTTTAACGTTTTATTGATAAATAAATCTAAATGAAAATCGTTTTCAATTAGAAGTCAAATATTATTTCTCCATTTCTTGTTTTATATTCTCAATATATGTTAAGGTTGCGCCCGTCGTTGGGGAGTAGCCGATTTCCAGACTCCGGAAATGTACGTGTCAACATACTCGTTGAAAAACGTGGCGCGTACGGACTGAACTTACAGGTTCCGTCAGGCGAGACCATAGGCACATCAACTGCATTGCATATCTGAATGGCGCTGTATTCACAGTGATTCCAGCCTGTATGCATGGTTACTGGGGGCAGTGATGTGTTTTATGGATACCCCGGTCAGGACGCTGTTATGAATCTCACCGCTACCGTTCTTCTCGCTTTCGGCATGTCGATGGATGCTTTCGCCGCGTCAATTGGCAAAGGCGCCACCCTGCATAAACCTAAATTTTCTGAAGCACTGCGGACTGGCCTTATATTCGGCGCAGTTGAAACGCTTACGCCGCTGATTGGCTGGGGCATGGGGATGCTGGCCAGCAAATTCGTGCTGGAGTGGAACCACTGGATCGCCTTCATTCTGCTGATCTTTTTAGGCGGGCGAATGATAATCGAAGGCTTTCGTGACAACGATGATGAAGATGAAGAGCCGCAGCGCCGTCACGGTTTCTGGCTGCTGGTCACCACTGCCATTGCGACCAGTCTCGACGCGATGGCTGTCGGGGTGGGCCTGGCTTTTCTGCAGGTCAACATTATTGCCACTGCGCTGGCCATCGGCTGCGCCACGTTGATTATGTCCACACTTGGCATGATGATCGGTCGTTTCATAGGCCCGATACTGGGCAAGCGGGCTGAAATTTTAGGCGGGGTGGTACTGATTGGTATCGGCGCCCAGATCCTCTGGGCACACTTCCACGGTTAATTCAGGCGCTGCCAGATATGAATACTAAAGTCAGTCTGGCAGTCAAACTTCGTTTTCCCCGCTAGCGTTTCCCACACTTCCGGCTTTGCCCGCCAGGCGAACGGCGTCATTTGCAATAACGCAACGGCCTCGCTGCCCTGAAGCTGCATCTGATACCCCAGCGCAATACTCTGTTGCAGCACAAAACCGTCCAGTTGCTCTGCGTGTGGCGCATGCAACCGCACCTCATCATAAATCAGCCCTTTCAGCTCCATCAAATGACGCGGACCCGGCGTGGCGGTGATTACCCATCCACCGGGTTTTACCACGCGGGCCAACTCTTGCGCTTTACAGGGCGCGTAGATCCTGATGATGGCATCCATTGACTCATCTGCAAACGGCAGACGATGGCTGGAGGCAACGCAAAAGGTCACCTGCGGATAGCGTCGGGCCGCGGCTTTAATTGCCACTTTGGCGACATCAAGACCAAAAGTTTTACAGCCCGCCAGCGCATCAGCAAACGCATGGGTGTAATACCCTTCCCCACAACCAATATCCAGGATCGCCGCATCTTCTGTAATCTGCCTCTGTGTGAGCGCATCCACAATAGCATCACGCAGCGGCTGATAGTGTCCGGCATCAAGAAATGCCCGTCGCGCCTGCATCATCTCAGCGCTGTCACCCGGATCGCGCGATCGCTTATGCTGAACCGGCAGTAAGTTGACATACCCTTCTTTCGCCACGTCAAACTGATGCCGCTCCGGGCAGACAAAACTGTTATTCACTTGTGTAAGAGGCTGGTGGCAAAGAGGACAGGAAAACGACATGACAACTCCGGCTGATGATTTAAGGGCGCAAGTGTAACGCGAATCGCGCCCCTGGAAAATAACTTACATCGACGGCGAGGATACGCTACTGCCGTGCATCACCAACAGATGATCGGAGTCGGCTGGCATGCCGTCCGGTTTGACGTTTTCCAGACGCAGGACATCGCCCATAATCTGGCTGAATACAGGCGCGGAGACTGCCCCCCCATAATATGCACCGTTTTGCGGGTTATTAATCACCACGACCAGCGCGAATTTCGGGTCGCTCGCTGGCGCGACGCCCGCCGTATAGGCCACGTATTTATCGACATATTTGCCATCATCGCCAATTTTCTTTGCCGTTCCGGTCTTAACCGCTACACGATAATCTCTGACTGCAGCCTTGGTTCCCCCGCCACCAGGTAGCGCGACGCTTTCCATCATATGTTCAACCTGGTGAACCAGAGCCTCCGGCATCACCCGTGTACCTATTACCGGCGGATCGATACGTGTAATAGAAAGCGGGCGGTAAATACCGAAGCTGCCGATGGTGGCATACACATGCGCCAGCTGGAGCGGCGTCACCATTAACCCATAACCAAATGCGAAAGTTGCCCGGTCCAGATCGCTCCAGTAGCGACGTTGAGGCATTAAACCGCTACTTTCCCCGGTTAACCCCAGTCCGGTTGGATCGCCAAAGCCAAAGCTTTTATAGGTATCAAGGAGTTTCTGTACCGGCATTGCCAGCGAAAGGTGTGATACGCCGGTATCGCTGGATTTCTGCAAAATTCCGGTCAGGGATAACTCCGGGTAAAACCCGACGTCGCGGATGCGATGTCCATCAACGTTAAAAGGATGGGTATCAATCACGCTGTCCGGTTGCACAATCCCCTGCTGTAGAGCGGTCATGATCACCAGAGGCTTAACTGTTGAGCCGGGTTCGAAGGTGTCGCTAATTGCACGGTTACGAAAATCATCCAGGACCGCACCATCACGGTTATTGGGATTGAAGTCGGGAAAGCTTGCCATGGAAAGTATTTCGCCGGTGGCAATATTGACCAGAACAGCGGCCCCGGATTCCGCCTTATTCCACGTTACGGCATTATCCAGCGCGTCTTCAGTAACCGTCTGCAAACGCTCATCAATGCTGAGCTGTAATTCATGCGCCGGTACCGGCATCACTTCGGTGATATTTTCGATGACATGGCCAAATTTGTCTTTCCGTACCAGGCGGGAGCCGGGTTTGCCCATCAGTTGGCTATTGAAGCTTTTCTCCAGCCCTTCAATACCCTGCCCGTCAATGTTGGTGAAACCAATCAGATTAGCTGCAACATGTCCGGCGGGATAAAAGCGGCGGGACTCTTCACGCAGATTGATCCCCGGTAGATCCAGTTTATCGACCCATTCAGCCTGCTGAGGAGAGATTTGACGCGCCAGGTAGATAAACCGCCCGGCCGGATTGCTGTTAACGCGTTCAGCCAGCGTGGTGAGCGAAATATGCAGCGTCTTTGCTAACGCTTGCCAGCGTTCGTTATAGCCAACACCCCCCTTGCTAACGATCGTCTTCGGGTCGGCCCAGACGGCGTTAACCGGAACGCTAACTGCCAGCGGTCGCCCTTCTCTATCGGTAATCATTCCGCGCGGCGAAGCGATGGACACCTCGCGTAAGGAACGCATGTCTTCCTGTTTGACCAGATTCGTCGGCGTGACAATTTGCAGCCACGCAACCCGACCCAGCAGCAATCCAAGACTCAATAATATTGCCACGCAAAGCAGGGCAAAACGGACGGGAGTAAAATTGCGCGCATCTATGTCGTTTTTCTTTTTCACCTGGACTCCCGCATGATAGTTTTTCAGGTGACTGATTTAACGGGAAATGCCGTAAGAAAGCGGGGAAAACTATGCTACGAACATCACGCCTTTGCAACAAAGCGCTAATGGATGGTCATTCAGTAATATTTTGACGTAATTTGAATTAAAAAGCCCCGCATAAGCGAGGCTTTATATCTGAATTGGTTGCGCCTGAGCGCTTCAAATCAGTGGTATCGATCAGATAGCTGTTACGTTAACAGCAGCCGGACCTTTCTGGCCGTCCTGAATTTCGAACTCAACGTTCTGGCCTTCAGCCAGAGTTTTGAAGCCGTTACCCTGGATAGCGGAGAAGTGTACGAACACGTCTTTGCTGCCATCAGCCGGAGTAATGAAGCCAAAACCTTTAGACTCGTTGAACCACTTAACTTGACCTTTAATCTTTGCCATTTGCAAAATTCCTTAGAGTATTTTCTTCGCCCGCGGGCATAACATAGATAAAACTGAGACATTACTGCTTGAGGCACTAATATAAGGTTCGGCAGAGAAGCGGTATTCAACGTCAACGTGTTTACTCAGGACTTCTTTACTGAAAATGCCACACATAAACAGAACTGTACCTCGTTTAACCCAAAACGTGTTATCACATACAACGTAAATAATGGCAAGCCATTTTTAAACGTGTCTCGATCGGTCGCACAAATCCCATCGTTCATCAAACAGCAACTGCACAGTTATGCGCCATCTCGAGAAGAGATATATTCACGCGCCTCCCCTCATCCCCCGCCTGGCTTGCGCCAACGCTGGGACATTTCTACCATAGCTCAATAGCTTCGGTTGTTCCAGGTTATCTGTTACGGGTTCTGCCAGATATCATTTTTTATGCTTAGTAATGCATAAAATGTCACAAGCGTAAAAATGAGATCCGCCTTCTGGTTTTGCACCAAAATAATGAAAGAATGATGACAAGGCACAAAAAAAGTAAGAGAAACGTTTCGCTGTTAATAAGACGATCGTTATCACAAAAATGACATAATCATATTTTTAACGTATGGGAGATTATATTTATATCAGACCGGGGATAAGATATTAATTAGTCGGAGCATCTGAAAATACTGAGAATACATACCGGTCCGACCGCTAATTGCAGGACGAGGGTAGAAGAAAATAGTCTGACGCACTGATGACAGGATGAAGCAACTGAGAACAACATCAGCAGTACCTCATCCTGCCAGACTTTTTTACCGCTCAGCTACCAGGCGGATGATGTCATCGTCTTCATCCCTGGCGGGCTCTGCGGTAGGCTCTGCAGCTTTCTCAGGTTCATTAGCTTCACAAAGGCGACGGAGTAAAGCATTCTGTCTTTTTTGCTGATCTAACAATGCCTCAAGCAGCTCAATCTGCTCGTTAGTACGCGAACTTGCCCGATTGATGAAAAACCAAAGAACAAGCCCGACAATCAGAACCACCACCGATACCGCTAAAGACGCAAAACTTAACGCGCCAGAATTCAAAACTTCGTTCATTTCACCACCTCAATGTAGACAGTGTAGTTTACCACTGCCGCACAAGAAGGTAATCAACTGTTGCGAAAATGCGCTTACCAGGGAATAAATTTATTGATGGCACAAATACCACTGAAAAATTGTACGTCCTGATCGCACATGATGTTGAACACCTGCGCCCACATCAGTATGCATACCAGCACAACAACAATCAGCACTACCCAGCGAATTTTTTTCACTCCAGCTCCACTCTTCAACCCTACATCTTATGTCTATAAATTATCATGCGTTACCTAAACCCAGCGTTAACTGTATCGGCATTCAATCTTTTTAGGAATGATTGACTTGTTTCATCCCGTGTACAGGCTAATCTAAGAATAACGAGAAAAGATAAGAGGTTGTAATGCGTCTGATTATCCGCGCTATTGTGTTGTTAGCTCTGGTTTGGATCGGTTTATTACTGAGCGGCTATGGAATTTTAATTGGAAGTAAAGAGAATGCTGCCGGTCTGGGCCTGCAATGCCAATATCTGACCGCCCGCGGAACCAGCACCGCACAATACGTCCACACCAATAGTGGTATCATTGGCCTGTCGGATTGTCCCCTGCTCAGGAAAAGCACGGTCATAATTGATAACGGTTAATATCGCAGCAATACATTCGATACGTTATTTACGCCTGGTAACGTTATGACTGTTCACAAAAAACCCCGGGTACAAAATACCTGGGGTTTTTAGCATTCGCGATTACGTCAGATTAGAACGGATAGTCGTTATAGCCCATTTGTTCTGAAATCTTACGCGCCGCCGTATGCAGCATCGCCACATACTCGTGTAAACGCTCTTCTGAGAAACGCAGCGTTGGGAATGAAATACTCAGACCCGCAATCACCACGCCGAAACGGTCAAACACCGGTACGCCGATGCAGCGCAGGCCTTCTTCCTGTTCTTCGTTATCTTCGCCGTAGCCCTGCTCACGCACTTTATCCAGCAATACCAGCAATTCATCAGTATTCGTAATAGTACGATCGGTACTACGTTTGTACTCAATGCCATCCAGAATCTGCTTCACTTCATCGCGGTCACGCCATGCCAGCAGAACTTTACCGATAGCCGTACTGTACAGCGGATTACGACGACCAACGCGGGAATACATGCGCAGATTGTACATGGAGTCGATTTTGTGAATGTAGACAATGCTGTCTTCATCCAGCGCACCGAGGTGTACTGTTTCTTTAGTCAGACGCGAAAGTTCGCGCATCTGGATATCAGCACTACGGATAAGATCGACGTTTTGCAACGCGCGCGCGCCCAACTCGAATAATTTCAGGGTCAGCGAGTATTTCTCAGACTCACCTTCTTGTGCCACATAACCCAGCGTTTTCATGGTCTGCAAAAAGCGATAAACGGTGCTTTTCGACATCATGACGCGTTGCGACAATTCGGTAATACCAATTTCGCGCTCTTCACCCAGCGCCTGCAGAATGCCAAAAACTTTCAGCACGGAAGATACAGAATCGGGTTGCTTATCCAGATCTGCGATTGCCATTTATCACCCCTTTCGAGTGTTTTATAAAAATCAGAACCGGTTTTTATTATAATTTCACGTATCCCCCCTCGCAATCGCTCTTTGCTTACTTAGTTACAAATCTGCGACCTAACGCCTGAATATCAATGCTAAAATTATTATTCTCATCATAAATTCCGACAATATTGACTTCCTATGGAAAAAACTCAGACCGATGGTCTGCCATTGCCCCAGCGATATGGAGCAATTTTAACCATTGTTATTGGCATCTCTATGGCAGTGCTCGACGGCGCAATCGCGAACGTAGCCCTGCCAACTATCGCAGCCGATCTTCAGGCCTCACCAGCCAGCTCAATCTGGATCGTGAACGCCTATCAAATCGCGATCGTGGTTTCGCTCCTGTCGTTCTCTTTTTTAGGTGATATGTTCGGTTACCGGCGCATTTATAAGTGCGGCCTGGTCGTGTTCCTGCTGGCATCGCTATTCTGTGCTTTGTCAGATTCGCTGCACATGCTGACACTGGCGCGCGTCGCTCAGGGTTTTGGCGGCGCGGCGCTGATGAGCGTCAATACGGCATTGATCCGACTCATTTATCCTCAGCGTCAGCTTGGGCGAGGTATGGGGATCAACTCCTTTATTGTCGCGGTCTCTTCGGCAGCGGGTCCGACCATTGCCGCAGCAATTCTCTCTGTTGGCTCGTGGAAATGGCTGTTTCTGATCAACGTCCCGCTGGGAATAATCGCCCTGCTGCTGGCTATGCGTTTTTTGCCACCCAATGCGTCCCGCGGTAATAAACCACGCTTTGATCTGCCAAGTGCGGTCATGAATGCCTTAACGTTTGGCTTACTAATCACCGCGCTCAGCGGGTTTGCACAAGGGCAGTCGCTAAAACTGATTGGCGCCGAACTTGTGGCGCTTATCGTGGTGGGTTATTTCTTCATCCGCCGTCAGCTTGCGCTGCCGGTTCCGTTATTGCCGGTTGACCTGCTACGCATTCCACTGTTTTCACTCTCGATCTGTACCTCGATATGTTCCTTCAGCGCACAAATGCTGGCATTGGTTTCCCTGCCCTTCTTTATGCAAACGGTACTTGGCCGCAGCGAGGTTGAAACGGGGCTGCTACTGACGCCATGGCCACTGGCAACCATGGTGATGGCTCCGCTGGCGGGATATCTGATTGAACGCGTTCACGCCGGACTATTGGGCGCGTTGGGCATGGCGGTAATGGCAAGCGGGCTGTTTTCGCTGGTGCTGCTGCCCGCTTCTCCCTCGGATGTTAATATCATCTGGCCGATGATACTGTGCGGCGCGGGTTTTGGCTTGTTTCAGTCACCGAATAACCACACCATTATCACCTCCGCGCCGCGTGAACGCAGCGGTGGTGCGAGCGGTATGCTGGGGACGGCGCGCTTGCTGGGTCAGAGTACCGGAGCCGCACTGGTCGCGCTGATGCTAAACCAGTTTGGCGACAGTGGCACCCACGTCTCGCTGATAACCGCTGGCATTCTGGCCTCGCTGGCAGCAATCGTGAGCGGCTTACGTATTACGCAACCGCGAGTTAAGGCATAAAAAAAACGGGAACCACTCGGTTCCCGTTCTCATACAACCCAGGATCTGGATTACATGTTTTCGATGATCGCGTCACCAAACTCTGAACATTTCAGCAGCTTAGCGCCGTCCATCAGACGTTCGAAGTCATAGGTTACGGTCTTGGCGTTGATCGCGCCTTCCATACCTTTAACGATCAGGTCAGCCGCTTCCACCCAACCCATGTGGCGCAGCAGTAGTTAGATGGTTCAGATATATCCATCTGTTAAACAAAGACAATTTCAGGATCCCCCCATTAAAACATTTACTTTTACCTTTCCTCTAACCTATTGATTATCAATATTTGTTTTTTGGTTTTGATAACCGTTTCAGAGGGTAAAACAGCTGCTAGTATTTATCAGACACTACACATAAAATTGCACTATCCAAGCCAGATTCCTGACATCAGAATCTGCACAAGCTTAACCCTATCGTTATAATAATAAGTTTTCCCAAGCGCAAACATGTGGGCGTTTTGTTCGTTTCTCTCAAGCCCTTTTACTTTCAAATAATCACGAAATTCATCTCTAATAGCGTTACGTTCAGCTGATTCTCTGGCAATTTTTGCATAGTCAGCCGCAGTTTTAGGTCTCATACAGACTCCTTTTTTGTGGTGTGCAAAGTATACTTCAGCCATCAATCAAGATTTTGTACCGTACATGCTTATCCCCGTCATGGGGTGTCGGGGGTCGGAGGTTCAAATCCTCTCGTGCCGACCAAAAATCCTCGAAGAACCAGCCTGTTACGGCTGGTTTTTTTATGCCTGTTTTCTGAACGGGGAATAATCGGGGAAAAACCCCGACTCAAAACATCGACTTTATCGTAAAGTTTCAACTATTCACATCACCGGGCAGTCATCAAATTCCGCATTCCTGGCATCATTAATGATGTACGTGATAACTCCAAATATTGCGTGTGAGGAATTGTAGCCATCACCATCTTCTTGCAGCGCTTCCCTTCTCCCGTTCTCCAGATTTATCAGGTGGGGCTGAGGGTGAGTTTGGTATCGCTTGATCCTGAATTCCCCATCTATCGCGCATATCAGCAGCGAGCCATCACAGGCTGAAAGCGACGCGTCCACAACAAGTAGCGCCCCCTGGATTATCCCTTCCCTGAAATGTGAACGCGATGCCCGCATGAAATAAGTCGCTGCGGGCTGGCTGATTAGCTGCTGAGCGAGGGAGATCCTTGTTTCAACGTAATCACTGGCAGGTGAAGGGAAGCCCATAGCTAAAGTCCTCCGTTTGGATTGAACAGCTGAAATGTGCGGTTCTCGCCTTCCTGCGTTGATACATCGCGGAATGTCGTCACATACCACTCGACCCATTCGTTGGCCTGCTTCATCGTCCAGTTCCAGTTAACCTTGCTCAGTTCCTGGACAAAACGCTGCGTGGTGACGGTCTTCCGGCCATTCGGTTCTTGCTGTATCGAAGCATACCAGGCCATTTCAATATCGCTACGTCGTGGCATCATTTAGCCCCTCTTGAATACAGGATAAAAACACAGTATAAATACTGTATATCCATCCAGTAAAGAGGCAATGGGCAATGTTCGTGGAACTCGTTTATGACAAAAGGAATTTTGATGGTCTGCCCGGGGCAAAAGATATCATTCTGGGCGAATTGACCAGGAGGATTCACCGGATTTTCCCGGATGCTGATGTTCGGGTTAAACCGATGATGACACTGCCGGCGATCAACACTGACGCCAGCAAGCACGAGAAAGAACAGATAAGCCGAACGGTGCAGGAAATGTTTGAAGAGGCTGATATGTGGCTGGTTTCAGATTAAACGCCTTGAACCATCATATTGCTTGAGTAGTGTTAGCTCAGACCTGAGCTGACAGTCTTATGGCACAGAGTCAAAGCTAACCTGACGGTCCACTCTGTGCCAGGAGCGGACAAAGCTGACATCATCATGTACCAATTAACGCGGCGTCAGCCAGCTAGTTCGTGATGGTAGTGAGTTGTCAAAAGTTGTAGCCCCCTACCAGCGCCATCGGAGATTCTTGAGTGTAGCCGCCCTAAATTAAAGATGCTTCGAACAGTTGCCAAAATACTGAGATCGAGTTTAATAAGGGATGATATCTCAGCACACAGTTTACAGGGACAGAAAATGCAGCATTTGAATGATTTACCCAAAAGAGATAGAAACCATCGGATTGAAAGACTTGCAATATCAGCTTTTGAAAATTTCCTTAGAGATTCAAATGATTTTTTTATTCAAAGTCAGGATATAAATGATTACGGCGTAGATTATCAACTCGAAATCACTATAGCTGGTCAGGCAACTAACATTAGATTATTTGTTCAACTAAAAGGTACCGAGCAAAATTTAAATAGTGATGGTTCGATTAGCATATCAGTTAATAGAGCAAACTTGAATTATCTATTAATGCACCCCTATTCATTTTATGTATGTTTTCATGCTCCAAGTAATAGTCTAAAAATAAAATTTGCTGAAAGCGTAGTTCGAAACTACGAACAGTCTGAAAAGCAATGGATTGAGCAAGAGACACTTACTATTAAATTTACTGAAGGTATTTCCGATTCTCGCTTGCATGAAATTGCAGAGGTGGCTAGATTTAATGCCATAAATAACCGCAACGCTAGAATTGATGTGATAACAAAGCATGTTTCAAATGTTAGCGAAATAATTAATAAAGCTATACCGAAGATACATATACCAGAAGATAAAGAAATAGTTCATGAATTGCTTAATTCATTATATAAAAATAATCATGATGATGTGATAAGTGATAATTTTGATGAATTTTTAGCTATTTTGGGGTCTGACCACCCGGCGATGATAATTCCATATATGTCGGAAATAAATAAAGCTATGGACAGAGTTAATGGGAATGAAGAAAGGGTTTTGAATGGTATACAGTATCTTAGAGATAGGTTGGAAGAGGGTAAAATAACCAAGGGAAGTTTATACTATTCAATAGGTAATGGATTTACGGCTCTTGACATGGATAGAGAAGCTATTCAAGAGTACAAGACTGCTCTTGAACATATAATAGAAGCAGAGAAATTAGTTGCGCAATGCTACAAAAATATGGGTAGTAGTTACTCAAAGCTTGGGAATGAACATGAAGCATATGAATGCTATAAAAAGGCACTTGAGTTAGAACCAAACTTAAGTGAGGCTAACTTAGCTGTGGGCGTAATTCATAATCGCAGGGGGGAGTATGAATTGGCGTTAGAATATTTAGATAGGGTACTTTTCCCAGGGAATCATCCGCATAAACTCATCTATGCTGAAAAATGGAGAATAAATACTCTTTTCAATTTGGGTGATTATCGTTCAGCATATAGAGAGATTAATAATCTATTAACTCGAAATGATAATAAAGATGGCTTATGGAAATGGTGCTTAATGCTAGTTGCAACGTTCTGCCGAACTTCGACTGCTTCCGCTAAGCTAAGCTTGCCTTTTTGGACGCGTTTTTTAGAAATGTATCCGAATCACCCTGATGCATCTAGAGAAATTCTTTTGGCGAAAAATTACTTAAGAGCAAATGATAATTTAACAAAGTATTCGTACCAAGATTTTAAGAGAGAATTTGAACTACGAATAAGTAATGTTAACAATGAAGATAGTGCTTTCCTGTGGGATCGTATAGGTCATTGGGCACAGGATGAAGACGAGTGGGAAGATGCAGAGATGCATTTCCGTAAAGCTTATGAAATTGCTGGGGGAGAATATGGATATTGTCTCGGAGTTGCTCTGAATCATCTAGGTCGCTTCAATGAAAGCTTGCCTATTCTGGTTGAACAAGCTGAAAAAATCCAACCGGATGATTTTAGCTGGTTCCAAGTAGCTGTAGCCTACGAATTTCAAGGATATATTCAAGAGGCAATCGATTCTTATGAAAAATGCTTATCAATAAATGAGAAAAACGAATTGGCATTGTTCAATCTTGGAGGCCTTTACTGGAATTCGCGAAATTATGATGAGGCAAGTCGTGTTTGGAAACTAGCAGTAGAGTATTATCCAGAACATGAGCTTTCGCATAAACTTCGAAAAGATATTCCATTCATTTTGAATTGATCTTATTAATAAGCGACGAGCTAAATGCAGTAATTAGTATAAAAAACATGAGTATAAGTTAAAGGCTCGTTGCTACAGAATAGAACGGAAATTTTAGTTTTGAATCTAAATTTCGCACTGTTGTGGTGTCACTTGATTAGGAATTTATTTTCAGGACAGAATATAGTCAAAAAAATATGAGTGTACTTTTGGTGGTGTCTAGCAAAGTGAATTAAATGTAACAAATTTAAAATCAATTAGTTATGATATTGTGACTTGTTCCGATTATCGTCCGCTTTTTGCTCATATTGGACCTGAGGACCAGTTGGTTGGTCCCCTCCGTGCCAAAAGTAGACTTTAACCCTTACAATTTTACACCATGTAAAAACAGATTATTTCTTCGTTGCTCTCCTTCACTACTAACTACATTAAAAAATCCTCTGCTAACATCATCAGAAACATCAATAATGTGTTTTAATGCAGAAAGTGTCTTAATTTGCATGCTAGTTAAGTCTGCCTTATCAAGCACTAATTGATCATCATTTACATCTTTTAAGTAAGAAAAATACTTACCCAAAAAACCTGCGATAACATCAGACAATTGAACAGCTTCTGAGTTGTGGGATTTAACAAATTCATGATTCTTAATTGGTATACCATTTTCAGTTAACGGGAAATCTTTAATTTCATCCTGAATGTTTTTCTCTTCATCAAATATGTGAATGGAATTTTTAAATAGATATAAGTTTCTTAAATAAAATACCATAAAGCTACCGATCAGTTCTCGACCATGAAATCCAGATATGAACGGTAGTTTTTCGATTCTCAGAGATTCTTTAACCAAATTTTCGAGTATATTTGCTCTAAAATCCGACAACATAGAACTGTGCATGCTTGTAAAATCAATTAGCCATAGACAAAATCCATGAACTTTTTCTTCTGGAATATCTGGGTAGTTAAATTCATGCAGAGTATTCAGGAAAACATCAGAATTGCTATTGGCAAGCTCATAAAAATCACTCTTAAGTTCCATGTGATTCATTCGATAAAACGGATGATGTAACTCACCAATAATAGAATCAATTATGTCAATAACGGACCAGTATGTAATATTAAGATTAAAATAATGGATATAGAATTTGTTTTCGATGAGCCAGTTTAGAATAATTAAAAGCTTATCAGACTTAAGCATATCCAAAAAACCACCCTTTGCAATATGCTTGAGTTTTAACTCATGGGCACTTTTTTGAATATTAAGCATTTGAAATAGATTTGAAAAATCACTACCGCTGCTTAACCCTTCGTGTAATATCCCAGCAAGAATGAAATTATCAGTCTTGTTAACATTAAAGCCAGAACCTTTTAAATATAGCTTTCTGATATTATTAGTTTCATCATAATAAAACGTATAGACTTTATCAGTATTTTGAAGACTATTACGCTGGATGATAATCTCTCTAAGTTCTTTGACATCCATTTCTCACCCCTTAAGCAATTTTCAAAAGAAGGTCAACCTCAGTAATCATCATATAAACCACCTAATTCAAGAGTCGTTTATGAATTATTTATTGAGCATTCTAAAACCTTCTGCAGAGAATATAAAAAGGATTTCTTTAGTTAATTCTTCGTTTATTTCTGGTATTATATTTTGAAGTGACTTTCCCTCCATCATTTTTTTATAAAGCTTCTCATTTATTTGTATTGCATGTGTAACAAGAAGGTTTTCAGTTGCACCAATAACGCCGAAAAAAGGATAGCCCCCATCAGATGCAGTTACTTTTACAGCATTTATACCTTTGCAAGTACTCATATTTAACAGTAAGGTATTATTACTAAGAGCATTCACTTCTTCAAGATGCTCGGCAAGATCTTCCCATGCTACAATTTCACTTCCAACTTTAATTCCATCTTCGCATCCATGCCCAACGAATTGCAAAAAGTATTTCGTTCCTTCTTTTGTCCAGTCCCGCATTTGATTAAAAGAAGATATTAATTCGTCTTTATTATTTGGGAAGGCCAATGCAACAGGTAGTGACTCATTATCGAGCGTCTGTTTCAATTTCTCCGTTATTTTATATTTATTTCTATCAGCCTCAGGTAAAAAATCCAGAATAAAAACAGAATCATAGTCAGCATCTAATTCGGGGGTAACATACTGATATTTATTTTCTGACATACCACACACCTGTAATTATTTATTTTAATCTTGACTAGTTTAAACTCAATCAACCACTCCAGTACCTCATATATTTTCACTGATTTCAAACAAAATCTACACTTGATCACGAGCACAACGTCTGCTGTTCGCTCAAAGCGGACTGTCAATCATTCAATACTCGCACTATCGGACGTTCGCCAGTTGGCCGCAGCCATGCACATGGTATGGTTGCGGCACTGTTATTTCGCTTTATGACATTGCACGTTGATGGTTCAGAGTAGAATTATCTGGCAGTGAGCTGTTCTACAATTTTCTTCAGCGCCTCCATGTCTGCTTTCAGTTGATTGATTTCTTTCTGCTGCGCTTCATTTTCATCCATCAGAGAAATAATGGTTGCGTGATGAACAGCGGCCAGTACGCCGGAATCGCCAGCCTGTACAGATAAGGCATCCTTAACAACAGTACCGTCCCGTAGTTCGATATCACCGGCAGTAACTTTCGCCTCCGGGTACGCCTCATACAGCCCTTCAGCCAGAACACCGATACCGAAACGCCCGTCAGCATTTTTTGTTTTCAGTCGCCAGGTACATGCGCGGATTATCCGCATCGTTTCGCGCGGATTCTGGATGTCTTCGACTTTCTCTTTAATTTTGACTGTCGAGCCGCCGTTAACCCAGTTTCCGGTAGCGGTGGCGTTACCATTAGTGCCATTAAACCGCCACATATGTGGCGTGGTTCCCGCTTCATAAGTCCAGGAGAGCACATACTCCGGATTATTGCTGTTAGCCCACGCGGACCATGTAAACACTCCGCCATAGTTGCCAGGCCAGTACAGTTTGAAGCTGGAGTGAGGATACAGATAGCCTGCACCTTGTACATTCATCTGTTCCTGGTAGAGACCGTAGTTGCGGTTTCCGGCATAGAGGGAGTCAAAGCTTCCCGGCAATGCGTTGACCTTTCCAAACGGGCTGGTTATCTGGCCTCCGGATTTGCCGCCAATGGTGTTTAGGCGGACATCATTCCCCTCACAGAAAGAACCTGACCCTGCCCCAAAGGGACTGGACAGCCCCGTCCCGCCCTGTGCTTTTGGCACCACGCCGTCAACTTTTGTGGCCATATTATCAGCAAGGTATTTCCAGGATGGGCCTGTAAACGTTGATTGGTCGGGTAACTTTACAGTTATTGTCCCGGTACCACTGAATACCTGCTGCCAGTTCTGTTTGTCGTAGTTCAGACCGAGAAGCGCCTGGGTATTCTGAACGACCATTGCGGCAGTGACCATATTCAGCGCCACGCGGGGAACGGCAGACCAGGCGGCTCCTGTCGCTCGCGGCCCGGTGTAATTACTGACCAGCGTCAGCCGTGTATTGCTGTTAACTTCCAGTACGGGAAGTGTGAAAGGCACACCACCCACGACAACCACAATAAAATCACCTGCAGCTAACTCAGTGGTGAAAGTGGTGTCAGTTCCGGCAACCGAGGCTGAGTTATTGTTAAGGGTTAAGGTTCCTGCTGACATGGGGTTTCCTCAGTACATGTTCGGAATAATGAGAATGGGCATGTTGATATTTCTGTTCCGGCTCATATCCCATGAACCGGAGTTGTGGTTAGCAAAGACTTTGTTGTAGGCTGACCTGACATTACCACCGGACATCACGACCCCCTTCGTCCGTATATTTCCGTAACCACCATCCATACGGACCTGCACGCCGGTATAAACTATCTGGCAGAACCCGCCGCCAATATTCTGGAAAGCATCGGTGATCTG
>NZ_JAOWDS010000069.1:0-71031 GCF_030334545.1 Citrobacter sp. Ce129 | reverse complement strand
AGGAAAACGATTGCTATTTATTGCCGCAGGTCAATTCCCTTTTTGCTCGCGATCGCACATAATACGCCCCCGGTTTGCACACCGGGAATCCAGGAGAGTTCATGTACTACCCCTTCGTTCGTAAAGCCCTTTTTCAGCTCGATCCAGAGCGCGCCCATGAATTGACATTCCAGCAATTACGTCGCATTACCGGCACGCCGCTCGAAGCGCTTGTCCGCCAGAAAGTACCCGCAAAACCGGTTACCTGTATGGGGCTGACGTTTAAAAATCCACTCGGGCTTGCTGCCGGACTGGATAAAGACGGGGAGTGCATTGACGCACTCGGCGCGATGGGATTTGGCTCCATTGAGATTGGTACTGTGACGCCGCGGCCTCAGCCGGGTAACGATAAACCGCGTCTGTTCCGTCTGGTCGATGCGGAAGGTTTGATCAACCGCATGGGGTTTAATAACCTGGGGGTTGATAACCTGGTTGAGAACGTTAAAAAATCGCATTTTGACGGTATTCTGGGGATTAATATTGGTAAGAATAAAGATACTCCGGTAGAGAATGGCAAAGATGACTATCTGATTTGTATGGAAAAAGTCTATGCTTACGCCGGTTATATCGCGATTAATATCTCTTCACCAAATACGCCGGGATTACGTACACTGCAATACGGCGAGGCGCTGGACGATCTCCTGACGGCAATTAAAAATAAGCAAAATGATCTGCAAGCGATCCACCATAAATATGTTCCGGTGGTGGTAAAGATCGCGCCGGATCTTTCTCTGGAAGAACTGATCCAGGTTGCTGACAGTTTAGTTCGTCATAATATTGATGGCGTAATTGCAACTAACACTACTCTCGATCGTTCTCTCGTTCAGGGAATGAAAAATTGCGATCAAATGGGGGGCCTGAGCGGTCGACCATTGCAATTAAAAAGTACAGAAATTATTCGCCAGCTGTCTCAGGAATTAAAAGGTCATCTGCCGATTATTGGTGTTGGCGGTATCGACTCGGTGATTGCCGCGCGTGAGAAAATAGCTGCCGGTGCAACCCTCGTACAGATTTATTCAGGCTTTATTTTTAAAGGCCCGCCGTTGATTAAAGAAATCGTCGCCAATATCTGAATGCTACCTTAATCACAATCCAGGGCTTTATTTCTGGCCCTGGTTGTTTTATATTCCTTTACTGTTGCTTATTTAAACATTCTGAGCTTTTATTATTAGGGCAATAAACGAAGCGGCAAAAGGATACTGTCGTAACGGCGATGATTAAGGAAAGGAGAGAAACTGATGCGAATTAAACCCGACGATAACTGGCGCTGGTATTATGATGAAGAGCACGATCGTATGATGCTCGATTTAGCCAATGGCATGTTATTCCGTTCGCGTTTTGCTCGTAAAATGCTCACTCCTGATGCATTTTCTCCGTCGGGTTTTTGTGTCGATGACGCCGCGCTTTATTTTTCCTTTGAAGAAAAATGTCGCTACCTTGATTTAGCCAAAGAGCAAAAAGCGGAACTGGTGCTTAATGCGCTGGTGGCGATTCGTTACCTTAAACCGCAAATGCCAAAAAGCTGGCACTTTGTCGCACACGGTATTAACTGGTCGCCGGTCGTGGGTGACGCTGCCTGTGTTGATTTAAGCGATACCGATGAACAGGTTAACCTGTTAGTGGTTGAGCCGGGGGAAAACGCCGCGCTTTGTCTGCTTGCACAACCTGGTGTGGTTATTGCCGGGCGCACAATGCAACTTGGCGACGCGATTAAAATAATGAATGACAGACTGAAACCGCAGGTTATTGCCGACAGTTTCAGCCTTGAACAGGCGGTTTAACTCTCCAGCCTGATTGTCGTTTTGGGAACGCAACTGCAGCACAGAATCGTCCCGTCATCACCAATCGCTGATTTTTTCAGTGGACTAACTTCGCCTTCCAGCAGTCGAATTCGACAGCATCCGCAAATTCCAGCCCGGCATGAATAGGGAACCCGGATACCTTGGTTTTCAAGCTGTTCAAGCAATACCTGCTGATTATTTCCGCGAAAAGTCTGTCCCTGCCAGTCAATAAGCACGGTGGCGTCAGGCTGTTGTTGCTGTACAGTATCGTCTGATTCAGCCGCGCCATACGCTCTCGCAGGACCAGTAGCCAAAATTTCTACTTCATCGCCGACGCGAATAACACCACTGTTGCGCGCGATAAGATTTTGGCCGAAATCAACGTCGCCGTTATCCACCGCAGTTCGGAAGGTTTGCAGCGTGGCGAGCGGCTCACCGGACGGATGTTTCAGGCCTTTTTCTGGGCTAACTGTCGTGAAAATGCAGCGGCTACAGGGTTTTGCCACATCAAAAATGACGTCGCCAATGCGAATCACTTTCCAGGTATCTTCTTCCCAGGCGTCAGCCCCCGAAACTACCAGATTGGGGCGAAACTGTTCCATTTTGACACTTGCCGGACATCGCTGTTGCAGATCGCGCAGAGATGCTTCGTTGGCCAGCAGGTAGGGATAGCCATCGGCGAAGGACAAAGGAATATCCGCGTGACGCTTCACCCGACGCGTCAGTTGCTGACCGACCCAGCGTAGTTGTACGTCACGGGAGAAAAAGCCGCTAAGCCACTGGTTGATAGCCGCAGGCGCAATACGCGCGGTAAAATGGTTTCCCCACACTTCTGTCGGCGCATCCTGGGTCGCGAAGTCGGCAAATCGCACGAGCGCGCTGCTGCCGTCTGGAGCCGTAAGATGCAGTCCATCGTGGAAAGGGGAAGGCGTAAAGCGGACCATTTGTGGGAACTGTCGGGCGGTAATGAACGTCCCGTCAGTCTCGGTAATCATAAATATACGATCAAAGGCAAGACCGCTAACGTCTGCCAGGGCGTGCGTGAGTCCAATTCCACGCATTGATTTAACCGGATGAATAAAAAGTCGGGTCAACGTTACCACTGCACAGCCCCTTGAACGAAAATAAGCCTTCAACTTTATGACATACAGCCCATATTAGCTATAATGCGCAGCAATTTTCCAGGAGTAAAAGTGACATTATGAATTCTCTGTTTGCCAGTACGGCCCGTGGGCTGGAAGAGCTGTTAAAAACTGAACTTGAAAACCTCGGCGCGCTGGAGTGTCAGGTCGTTCAGGGTGGGGTCCATTTTAAGGGCGACACGCGGCTTGTTTACCAGAGCCTGATGTGGAGCCGCCTGGCCTCGCGCATTATCCTGCCGATGGGAGAGTGCAAGGTCTACAGCGATCTTGATCTGTACCTCGGCGTTCAGGCAATCGACTGGACAGAGATATTTAATCCCGGTGCTACCTTTGCCGTTCATTTTAGCGGCCTGAACGAAACCATTCGTAACAGCCAGTACGGCGCGCTGAAGGTCAAGGATGCGATTGTCGATGCCTTTACCCGTAAAAATCTGCCGCGTCCGAATGTGGATCGTGAATCTCCGGATCTGCGCATCAACGTCTGGTTGAACAAAGATACCGCCAGCATTGCGCTCGATTTGAGCGGTGATGGTTTGCATCAGCGCGGTTATCGCGATCGCGCGGGTCAGGCGCCGATTAAAGAGACGCTGGCCGCCGCTATTGTTATGCGTTCTGGCTGGCAGCCTGGCACACCGTTACTCGACCCGATGTGCGGCTCCGGCACGCTGCTGATTGAAGCGGCGATGTGGGCAACCGATCGCGCGCCGGGCCTGCACCGTGGGTACTGGGGCTTCAGCGGTTGGGCGCAGCACGACGAAGCTGTCTGGCAAGAAGTTAAAGCCGAAGCGCAGGTGCGTGCGCGTAAGGGACTGGCTGACTATACCTCGCATTTCTACGGCTCTGACAGTGATGCGCGCGTGATTGAAAAAGCGCGTAGTAACGCTCGCCGCGCCGGGATTGCCGATCTGATGACGTTTGACGTGAAAGATGTCGCCAAATTGAGTAATCCGCTGCCAAAAGGACCGTACGGGACGGTTATCAGTAACCCGCCATACGGCGAACGTCTGGATAGCGAACCGGCGCTGATTGCCCTGCACAGCCTGCTGGGCCGTACGATGAAAAACCAGTTTGGCGGCTGGAATTTGTCGCTGTTCAGCGCTTCTCCGGATCTGCTCAGCAGTTTGCAATTACGTGCCGACAAGCAGTTCAAAGCGAAAAACGGCCCGCTGGATTGTGTCCAGAAGAACTATCACGTTGCAGAGACCACCGCGGACAGCAAGCCTGCCACGGTAGCGGAAGATTATGCCAACCGCCTGCGCAAGAATATTAAGAAGCTGGAAAAATGGGCGCGTCAGGAAGGGATTGAATGCTATCGCCTGTATGACGCTGACCTGCCGGAATACAACGTTGCAGTGGACCGTTACGGTGAGTGGGTCGTGGTTCAGGAATATGCCCCACCGAAGACGGTTGATGCGCAAAAAGCGCGTCAACGCCTGTTCGACATCATTGCCGCAACGCTGTCGGTACTGGAAATCGCGCCAAATAAACTGGTGCTAAAAACCCGTGAACGTCAGAAAGGGAAAAATCAGTATCAGAAGATGAATGAGAAGGGTGAATTCATTGAGGTAAGCGAGTACAACGCGCGCCTGTGGGTTAACCTGACAGACTATCTTGATACGGGCTTATTCCTCGATCACCGTATTGCGCGCCGCATGCTGGGACAGATGAGTAAAGGTAAGGATTTCCTTAACCTGTTCTCCTACACCGGCAGCGCCAGCGTACATGCCGGACTGGGTGGTGCGCGTAGCACCACGACGGTTGATATGTCGCGTACCTACCTGGAATGGGCGGAACGCAACCTGCGTCTGAATGGCCTGAGCGGTCGCGCTCACCGTTTAATTCAGGCCGATTGCCTGGGCTGGCTGCGCGATGCCAATGAACAGTTTGATCTGATTTTCATTGACCCGCCGACGTTCTCTAACTCAAAACGTATGGAAGACTCGTTTGATGTGCAGCGCGACCATCTGGCACTGATGAAAGATCTGAAACGTCTGCTGCGTAAAGACGGCACGATAATGTTCTCTAACAACAAACGTGGGTTCCGTATGGATCTCGACGGTCTGGCTGAACTGGGATTGAAAGCACAAGAAATTACCCAAAAAACGCTTTCCCAGGACTTTGCCCGTAACCGACAGATCCACAATTGCTGGCTGATTACCGCAGCCTGAAAGGATAAATAGATGTCATTGATCAGTATGCATGGTGCATGGCTGTCGTTCAGCGATGCCCCGCTTCTTGATAATGCAGAACTGCATATCGAAGATAACGAACGCGTCTGTCTGGTAGGCCGTAATGGCGCAGGCAAGTCGACGTTGATGAAGATCCTGAACCGTGAACAGGGTCTTGACGACGGACGTATTATTTATGAGCAGGACCTGGTTGTAGCGCGTCTGCAACAGGATCCGCCGCGTAATGTCGAGGGCAGCGTCTATGACTTCGTTGCCGAAGGTATTGAGGAACAGGCCGAGTATCTGAAGCGTTATCACGATATTTCGCGTCTGGTGATGACCGACCCGAGTGACAGAAACCTGAATGAGATGGCGCGGGTTCAGGAAATGCTCGATCACCACAATCTGTGGCAGCTCGAAAGTCGCATTAATGAAGTGCTGGCGCAACTGGGCCTGGATCCTAACGCCGCGCTTTCTTCGCTTTCGGGCGGCTGGCTGCGTAAGGCGGCGCTGGGCCGCGCGTTAGTGAGCAACCCGCGCGTATTGCTGCTGGATGAACCCACGAACCACCTGGATATTGAAACCATCGACTGGCTGGAAGGGTTCCTGAAAACGTTCAATGGGACGATTATTTTTATTTCCCATGACCGTTCATTTATTCGCAATATGGCGACACGCATTGTCGATCTCGACCGTGGCAAGCTGGTGACCTATCCGGGGAATTACGATCAATATCTGCTGGATAAAGAGGAAGCGCTGCGGGTAGAAGATCTCCAAAACGCGGAATTTGATCGCAAGTTGGCGCAGGAGGAAGTCTGGATCCGTCAGGGCATCAAGGCGCGTCGTACCCGTAACGAAGGCCGAGTGCGTGCGCTGAAAGCCATGCGTCGCGAGCGTGGCGAACGTCGCGAAGTGATGGGCACGGCGAAGATGCAGGTCGAAGAGGCGAGCCGTTCTGGCAAGATTGTCTTCGAAATGGAAAATGTTGATTACCAGGTTGACGGAAAGCAACTGGTGAAAGATTTCTCCGCGCAGGTGCAGCGTAGCGACAAGATTGCGCTAATCGGACCTAACGGCTGCGGCAAAACGACGCTGCTGAAGCTGATGCTAGGTCAGCTTCAGGCTGACAGCGGACGCATTCATGTCGGAACCAAGCTGGAAGTCGCTTATTTCGATCAGCACCGCGCCGAGCTGGATCCGGACAAAACCGTGATGGACAACCTGGCTGAAGGTAAGCAAGAGGTGATGGTTAACGGCAAACCTCGCCACGTGCTGGGTTACCTGCAGGACTTCCTGTTCCATCCGAAACGCGCGATGACACCAGTGCGTGCGCTCTCTGGTGGGGAACGAAATCGCCTGCTGCTGGCGCGTCTTTTTCTGAAACCCAGTAATCTTTTGATTCTCGATGAACCAACCAACGATCTGGACGTCGAAACGCTGGAACTGCTTGAAGAGCTGATTGATAGCTACCAGGGCACCGTGCTGTTGGTGAGCCACGACCGTCAGTTTGTGGATAATACCGTTACTGAATGCTGGATCTTCGAAGGCGGCGGCAAAATTGGTCGTTATGTCGGCGGTTACCATGACGCGCGTAGCCAGCAATCTCAGTATGTGGCGTTTAAACAACCGATCGCTAAAAAAACAGAGGAAGCTGTTGCTCCTAAAGCAGAAATTGTCAAACGTGGCACGAGCAAACTAAGCTATAAACTGCAGCGCGAACTGGAGCAGCTCCCCGCGCTGCTTGAAGAACTGGAAGCTAAACTGGAAGCATTACAAGCTCAGGTCGCTGACGCCGCTTTTTTCAGTCAGCCGCACGAGCAAACGCAACAGGTATTAGCTAACCTGAACGAAGCAGAACAAGAACTTGAGCAAGCCTTTGAGCGCTGGGAGTATCTTGAGTCTTTGAAGAGTGGCGCATAATTTAAAGGAGCACATATGTGCGAACATCACCATGCCGCGAAGCATATTCTGTGCTCGCAGTGTGACATGCTGGTGGCGTTACCTCGCCTTGAGCATGGTCAGAAAGCGGCATGTCCACGATGTGGCACTACATTAACGGTTGAGTGGGACGCGCCACGGCAGCGTCCTACCGCCTATGTGTTAGCAGCATTGTTCATGCTGCTTTTATCAAACCTCTTTCCCTTTGTGAATATGAATGTCGCAGGGGTGAGCAGCGAAGTCACGTTGCTGGAGATCCCAAGCGTTCTCTTTTCGGAAGACTACGCCAGTCTGGGCACCTTCTTTTTATTATTTGTGCAATTGGTTCCCGCGTTTTGTCTGCTGACTATTCTGCTGCTGGTGAATCGGGTGCAGATGCCCGGCAGACTTAAAGCGGGTCTTGCGCGCGTTCTGTTTCAGTTAAAAAGCTGGGGGATGGCGGAAATCTTCCTCGCTGGCGTGCTGGTCAGCTTCGTTAAGCTGATGGCCTACGGCGATATCGGCGTGGGCAGCAGTTTTATTCCGTGGTGCTTCTTTTGCGTTCTGCAACTGCGCGCATTCCAGTGCGTTGACCGCCGCTGGCTGTGGGATGATATTGCGCCAATGCCGGTGATTAAGCAGGTCTTGAAACCTGGCGTACCCGGCATTCGACAGGGGCTGCGTTCCTGCTCCTGCTGCACTGCTATTCTTCCCGCTGACGAACGGGTATGCCCGCGCTGTCAGACGAAAGGTTATGTGCGGCGTAAAAACAGTCTGCAATGGACATTGGCATTACTGTTTACGTCGATCATGCTTTATCTTCCGGCCAATATTCTGCCAATCATGATTACCGATCTGCTCGGGTCAAAGCTGCCGTCAACAATACTCGAGGGCGTGGTTTTAATCTGGAGCGAAGGCTCTTATCCGGTGGCTGCGGTTATTTTTATCGCCAGTATTATGGTGCCGACGTTGAAAATGATCGCCATTGCCTGGCTATGCTGGGACGCCAAAGGGCATGGCAAACGCGACAGTGAACGTATGCACCTGATTTATGAAGTTGTGGAATTTGTCGGTCGCTGGTCAATGATTGACGTTTTTGTGATTGCGGTACTCTCTGCGCTGGTGCGCATGGGAGGGTTAATGAATATTTATCCTGCGATGGGTGCTTTGATGTTTGCTTTAGTCGTCATTATGACAATGTTTTCTGCGATGACATTTGATCCGCGTCTGTCGTGGGATCGTGAACCAGAACCAGGCCATGAGGAGTCCTGACAGCATGGAATCTAAAAGTGGGGAAGCCAAAGTGCAAAAGGTAAAAAACTGGTCGCCCGTGTGGATATTTCCTATCGTCACTGCACTTATTGGCGCTTGGGTTCTGTTTTATCACTACAGCCATCAGGGGCCACAAGTCACGCTGATTACCACCAATGCCGAAGGTATTGAAGGGGGTAAAACGACGATTAAGAGCCGCAGCGTTGATGTCGGTATCGTCGAGAGCGCAACCCTGACGGATGATTTGACCCATGTGGAGATTAAAGCGCGTCTTAACTCCGGTATGGAAAAACTGCTGCATAAAGATTCGGTCTTTTGGGTGGTGAAGCCGCAGGTTGGACGTGAAGGTATCAGTGGGCTCGGCACGCTATTGTCCGGGGCTTATATTGAACTGCAGCCTGGCAATAAAGGAAGCAAGCTGGAAAATTACCAACTGCTGGATTCACCGCCGCTTGCGCCGCCAGATGCGAAAGGGATCCGTGTGATTCTGGACAGCAAAAAAGCCGGTCAGTTGAGCCCTGGTGATCCCGTCCTGTTCCGTGGTTATCGTGTGGGTTCGGTTGAAACCAGTACCTTTGATGCGCAAAAGCGTACGATCAGCTACCAGCTTTTCATCAATGCGCCTAACGACCGTCTGGTGACCAGCAATGTACGTTTCTGGAAAGACAGCGGGATCGCCGTGGATCTTACTTCGGCAGGTATGCGTGTGGAAATGGGATCGCTCTCCACGCTGTTTGGCGGTGGCGTAAGTTTTGATGTGCCGGAAGGCTTAGAGCAGGGCGAACCGGTCGCGCAACAGTCCGCGTTTAATCTTTATGACGATCAAAAAAGTATTCAGGACTCCCTGTATACCGATCATATTGATTACCTGATGTTCTTTAAAGATTCGATTCGTGGCCTGCAGCCTGGCGCGCCGCTGGAATTCAGAGGCATCCGTTTGGGTACGGTAAGTAAAGTACCTTTCTTCTCACCGAATATGCGCCAGGTATTCAACAATGATTACCGTATTCCGGTGCTGGTTCGTATTGAACCAGAACGTCTGAAGGCGCAACTGGGAGAGGACACTGATGTTGGCGCTCATCTGGAGCAACTGCTTAAACGCGGATTACGGGCATCTTTGAAAACCGGGAACCTGGTGACCGGCGCGCTGTATGTCGATCTCGACTTCTACCCGAAAGAACCGCCAATTACCGGCGTGCGCGAATTTAATGGCTATCAAATCATTCCGACCGTGAGCGGCGGTCTGGCGCAGATCCAGCAACGTCTGATGGAAGCGCTGGATAAGATTAACAATCTGCCGTTGAATCCGATGATTGAGCAGGCGACCAATACGTTGTCCGAAAGTCAGCGCACGATGAAGCATCTGCAGACCACACTGGACAACATGAATAAGATCACGTCCAGCCAGTCGATGCAGGATCTGCCAGCGGATATGCAGAACACGCTGCGTGAACTGAATCGTAGCATGCAGGGCTTCCAGCCGGGGTCCGCCGCCTACAACAAGATGGTAGCGGATATGCAGCGTCTGGATCAGGTGTTGCGTGAACTGCAGCCGGTACTGAAAACGCTGAACGATAAGAGCAACGCGCTGGTATTTGAAGCGAAGGACAAAAAAGATCCAGAGCCGAAGAGGGCGAAACAATGAAAAAGTGGCTAGTGGTGATGATGGCGGTCTGGCTGACGTCATGCAGCTCCAGCGGAGAAAATAAAAGCTATTACCAGCTTCCTATCACGCAAGGGGGCGTACAAAGCTCTGCCAACCAGGGTAATCGTCTGCTGTGGGTTGAGCAGATTGCTGTCCCGGACTATCTGGCGGGCAATGGGGTGGTTTACCAGACCAGCGATGTGCAATATGTGATAGCGAATAATAATCTCTGGGCCAGTCCATTAGATCAGCAACTGCGTAATACGCTGGTGGCGAACCTCAGTATGCAGTTGCCTGGTTGGGTTGTCGCTTCGCAGCCGCTGGGAAGCACTCAGGACACGCTGAACGTTACCGTAACCGGGTTCCACGGTCGGTACGATGGTAAGGTTATCGTCAGCGGTGAATGGCTACTGAATCACCAGGGACAGTTAATCAAACGTCCATTCCACATCGAAGCTGTGCAGACCAAAGACGGCTACGATGAGATGGTGAAGGTTCTTGCCAACGCCTGGAGTCAGGAAGCGACGGCTATTGCTCAAGAGCTGAAACGCATCCCTTAAGCTTAAATAATTGTAAATTATGCCGCCCCTGGTTCATTGCCCGGGGCGGTTTTTTTTATTTTTTTAGCCGTGGAGATAGCTGTTCTGACTGATTATTTTTGTACAAATGATTTTGCGGGTAGCTCACAAATATGACACTGGCGTGAATTTTGCGCATTGACGAGCCTGATGTTTAGGGGTATTCGTTTTAGTGTGATTGCACACTTAGTAATCACTGTTTTCTTTTCCACCAGACCCAAAGATGAGGGAAACGAGGCATGAAGAGACAAAAACGAGATCGCCTGGAACGGGCACATCAACGTGGATATCAGGCCGGCATTGCCGGACGCTCAAAAGAAATGTGTCCCTATCAGACGCTGAATCAGAGGTCATACTGGCTGGGAGGCTGGCGAGAAGCCATGGGGGATAGGGTTTTAATGGCCTGATTCTGTCTCTTTAGATAAAAGAAACCTCCGCAGAGCGGAGGTTTCGCCTTTTACAGACCTGATTAGTATCTTAGGCCGACGCCAGGCGTCTTGTCAGGCCTATAGCCAGTCTGCAAATTAGAACGCGGAAGTGTCCTGGAACAGACCCACTTTCAGATCGTTAGCGGTGTAGATCAGACGACCATCAACCAGCACTTCACCATCAGCCAGGCCCATGATCAGTCGACGGTTGACGATGCGTTTGAAGTGAATGCGGTAAGTGACTTTCTTCGCGGTCGGCAGAACCTGGCCGGTGAATTTAACTTCGCCTACGCCCAGCGCGCGGCCTTTACCTTCGCCGCCCAGCCAGCCGAGATAGAATCCAACCAGCTGCCACATGGCATCCAGACCCAGGCAGCCTGGCATCACAGGATCGCCGATAAAGTGGCATCCGAAGAACCACAGGTCCGGGTTGATATCCAGTTCAGCTTCAACATAACCTTTGTCAAAGTTGCCGCCGGTTTCGGTCATTTTGATGACACGGTCCATCATCAGCATGCTTGGTGCAGGCAGTTGTGGCCCTTTTGCGCCAAACAGCTCACCGCGACCAGAGGCAAGAAGGTCTTCTTTTGTATAGGATTCGCGTTTATCTACCATGTTCTCTGTAAGCCTTATTTTATTGAAGCACGCAGGATAGCTAACACGTGTACGCTGAACAAGTCCGATCAGTTCGGAATAATCCAGTTCAGCCAACGTAGCGGCCAGGGAAAACGGTGACGACCTTCCTGTTGCGTTGCTGTCGCAATACGCTCCTGGATAGTTTGCATCAGCGTTGTCTGGCCTTCGCCATCCCACACCAGATTTAATAACAGCGGCAGCGCATCGGTTACGTCGTCCACCGCCCAGATAGTGAATTTTTCTTCTTCTATGGCCTGTAGCAGTGCGGGCTGCAGGCTCAGGTGTCTGACGTTCGCTGAAGGAATGATAACGCCCTGCGTGCCTGTTAGCTCACGCTGTTGGCAGATGGTGAAGAAACCTTCAATTTTCTCGTTCAGACCGCCAACAGGTTGCGCCCGACCAAACTGATCGACAGAACCGGTAATGGCGATGCTTTGATTTACAGGAACGTCGGCGAGGGCGCTAATTAATGCGCACAGTTCGGCCATGGACGCACTGTCGCCGTCTACTTCGCTGTAGGATTGCTCAAAGGTCAGCGAGGCGGAGAAGGGGATTTGCTGCTCAAGCTGGAGTTCCGACATCAGGAACGCCTGCATAATCATCATCCCCTTCGCGTGAATATTTCCGCCGAGCTCGGCTTTGCGCTCAATATCCGTAAATTCGCCATCGCCAATGTGAACCACACAACTGATGCGTGAAGGTTCTCCAAATGCGCGTGGGTGGCCAGGAAATTCAATCACCGACAGGGCGTTGATTTGGCCGATACGCTCGCCTTCCGTCTCGATCAGGATCTGTTCCTGCAAGATCTCATCCTGCATACGTTCGGCGAGGAAACCTTCTCGCCATTCGCGCTGGGCCAGCATCAGGCTGAACTGCTCAGCATTGCAGGTTTCGCTCTCGCATAACGGTGCTACTTCTTTGAACTGCCGGGTTATCCACAGCGGATTAAGCGGCAATGTATCCTGTTCACCGGTATAGCGAACAGCTTCACGGATTAGCACTTGCCAGGCATCAGGGGCTGGGTAGGGTAAATTATTGCGCGTAGCGGTATGCGTTACCCACTGACACCACTGCGTCATGGTTTCGGCATCCACAATCTGCAGATTATCTTCAAACTCGCTATAAATAGCCTGCTCAGCCAGCTCAGGTTCCATGTCCTGGAAATCTGCCAGTGATTCACGCTCACCGACTAATACCACTTTCAGTTTAAGGGGCATAGATGGAACGGAGACGGGCAGTGGGCGAGACTCATCAAAAGCTACCCAGTCAAAACGCTCGTGGCTGACAATGGCTTTCAGGCGCATCCACAGCAATGGTTGGGCCAGCAGGGTGCGCAATGAAATAACCAGCACACCACCGTTGGCTTGGTGCACAAGACCTGGCTGCAGGGTAACTTCGCCGTTGAACTGGCGCAGACAGCCAAACAGTTGTTCGGCTTCAACCCAGTCAGCGCTGACTACCTGAGTTAACGTGGCAAAATTGTCTTCTGCTCTCTCAGCCGCACGATAGCGGATAGTGTGACCGGAGATATCATAATGCCCCCCGGTGAGACTTCCTGCATCTGAATGCAGAGGCCGTGCAGCCTTTGCGATAAGGTCGATATACTCAAGCTCTTCCGGCGCTTTTACCAGCATAAACGAGGACGTCGTCCAGTGCTGTAGAAGCTGCTCTAGCGCAAATTGTAAACGTGGCTGAGTCTCACTAAGTAAGGTATCGGTGTCGTCAGTGACGTGCGGCTGTGCAAATACTTCCTGATAACTATCGGTATCAGGAACCAGATCACGCCATGCAAGTTTCGTAATGGTCAAAGTTGATGTTTTTTAGTCTGTTGTAAAAAACGAGATTATACCGTAACCATCATCACTGCACACGTGGAAAGCGCCGTGAAACGGATGTGATGGCACGCGACAGTTCACAGGCTGGATATTCTTTTCTTCAGATGCCGAAAAAGCTGATATTCTGATAAGAGTTACACGGTAACATTGAGATCGCAATGAAATATCAACAACTTGAAAACCTTGAAAGCGGCTGGAAATGGAAGTATCTGGTGAAGAAGCATCGTGAGGGGGAATTAATCACCCGTTACGTAGAGGCCAGCGCTGCCGAAGAAGCCGTTGATTTGTTGCTAACCCTCGAAAATGAACCGGTTCGGGTTAACTCCTGGATTGAAGAACACATGAACTCTGCGCTGCTAAATCGTATGAAACAAACCATACGAGCGCGGCGTAAGCGGCACTTTAACGCTGAGCATCAGCATACGCGAAAGAAATCAATCGATCTGGAATTTATGGTCTGGCAGCGCTTAGCAGGACTTGCGCAGCGGCGTGGAAAAACGCTTTCTGAAACCATTGTGCAATTGATTGAAGATGCGGAGCATAAAGAAAAGTACGCGAACAAAATGTCGACATTGAAGCAGGATTTGCAGGCGCTGCTGGGAAAAGAATAACGACAGAATGGCAATATGTTTGTTTACAGTGATGCTTTGACTGATAAAAGGTGAAAAAAAACCCCGCAAAGCGGGGTTTTTTATAAGACGATAACTTAAGCCTGAGGCTGAGTTACAACGTCTTTGATACCTTTAACTTCGATCTCAACACGACGATCCGGAGCCAGGCAGTCGATCAGTGCAGCGCGAGCTTTCACGTTGTCACAGGTGTTGCCAGTAACCGGGTTGGATTCGCCCATGCCACGTGCAGAGATTTTGTCAGAAGGAATACCTTTAGAGATCAGGTAATCAACAACGGACTGAGCACGTTTCTCGGACAGACCCTGGTTGTAAGCGTCAGAACCGATGCGGTCAGTGAAGCCCAGAACAACTACGGAACCGTCTTTCGGATCCAGGTTGCTCAGCTGGCTGTACATCTGATCCAGAGCCTGCTGGCCTTCTGGTTTCAGAGTAGCTTTGTTGAAGTTGAACAGAACGTCAGACTTCAGAGTGAAGTGCTTGGTCTGTACTTCTGGAGCCGGAGCCGGAGCAACAACTACTGGAGCTGCTTCTTCCTGCTGACCGAAACGGTAAGAAACACCAACGCTCAACAGACCGTTATCCGGACGACCACCAACGGTGTTCGCGTCACCGATGTTGTTGGTCCACTGGTATTCCAGACGGGTAGCGATTTCAGGAGTAATTGCATACTCTACGCCACCAGCGAATACTGGGGATACACCAGTGTCGTGGTCTTTGAAGCCTTCGTTGTTTTTAGCGTCTGCACGCCAAACCATACCACCCAGACGGGTATAAACGTCCAGATCGTCAGTGATTGGGTAACCCAGTTTAGCGGTCAGCTGAACGCCCTGAGCTTTGAAAGCGCCGTTATTGTGGGTAGCATCAGTAGCGCCTTTGTACGGCATACGACCTAACCAGTCGTAACCCATTTCGAAACCAACATACGGGTTAACCTGGTAACCACCGAACGCACCAGCACCAAGTTGACTTTCGTGGGTAGGACCGGAGTTGTTGATCTGGTTGTTGCCAATATCATGGTACTGAGACCAGCCCAGTTTAGCACCAGTGTACCAGGTGTTATCTTTCGGAGCGGCCTGCGCCACGGTAGCGAAACCAGCCAGTGCCACTGCAATTGCGATAGCTGTCTTTTTCATTTTTTGCGCCTCGTTATCATCCAAAATTCGCCATGAATATCTCCGAAGAGAGATAACACGGTTAAATCCTTCACCCGGGGACCAGTTCAATAGTTACTCTACCGATATCTGCGGCTTACGCCGAGCACCCCTGGCGATGTAAAGTCTACAACGTAGTTGAAAACTTACAAGTGTGAAGTCCGTCAGGCATATGAAAAAAAAAGGCTTGTATACACAATATTTAACATTTATAGATGAATAAATGTACTGAGGATTTCCTGAAAACCGCTTCAGACAGGCCTTCAGCCGGAAAACACGTTATAGCTCAACGGCAATTTAAAACATGAAAAAAAATTCCAGGATAAATCCTAATTTTACTCAATGATACAAATTCGAGTGAATTTTTAGCCCGGAATGCTGTCTCCCCGCAAGTGTCTGAGCGCGAACAGGACGCATGATAAACCCCATCGCATTACCTTCATCTGCCGCTTTTACCAGCTCGGCATGTTCATCTTCGGTTAATTCTTCCGTCAGCCAGCCGATGACAACGCTGTAGTTACCTGTGCGCAGCGCTCGAACCATCGATTCCAGCGTATTGCAGGGGGAGAGCTGGCTGATTTGCATGACTTTGGTCAATGGAAGCCCAGCCGACTGTACCCACTCACGGCTTAATTTTTGCTGAGGGGTCAGCCACAGCTGCCAGCGTGATTGCTGCCCTAACTGTTGCAGCAGGGGCAGCAGCAGAAGCTGCGTCATCATGGGCTGGTCTTCGCGATAGACCACTTCACTGATAAGCCCAGCGGTAGCATTCTCTGATGAAACGCGCGCAATACTGCTTGATGCGGAAGAGAACGACGAAGAACGATTTGCATAGCCTGAAGTGTACATAATCAATCCAGCCCTGTGAGTTACTGTATGGATATACAGTAACCCTGCCATCAATAAAGATCAACCTTATTTTCGGAAACAGGTTCGCAATTTTTAGTCGTCGTCACGGGAAACATTAAATTCATCTTGCCCCATACGCATAAGTTGCCTATTTTCGTCATTAACGGATCAGTTACTGCAAATTATTTGCTTACGTTATGATTTAAAAGGATTTTTATGAAAGAGCTTTCTTATGCAAGGATCTATAAATCACAAGAATATCTGGCTTCTCTGGGAACAATTCACTATCGCTCACTGTTTGGTGGCTACAGTCTGACGGTTGGCGATACGGTCTTTGCCATGGTCGCCAGCGGTGAGTTATATCTGCGCGCCTGTGAGCAGAGCGCACAGTACTGTGTGAAAAATTCTCCTGTCTGGCTGACATTTATTAAGCGCGGACGTCCGGTTGTGCTCAATTATTACCAGGTGAACGATGCCCTGTGGCAAAACCAGCAGCAGTTGGTATCGCTATCACGATATTCACTGGATGCAGCCGTTAAGGAAAAACAGAGCCGCTTTGCACAACATCGTCTGCGGGAATTACCGAATATGACGTTTCATCTGGAGACCTTGCTAAACGAAGCAGGTATTAAGGACGAGGGGACATTGCGATCGCTGGGAGCCCAGATGTGCTGGTTGAAACTGCGGCAGAATAACCCGGCGTTGACGGTAAAAATTCTCTATGCCCTTGAAGGGGCGGTCGGCGGAGTGCATGAAGCCGCGCTCCCGGCGACGCGTCGCCAGGAGCTGACTGAGTGGGTGAGTTCTCTTACGCCGGAACCGGGGTATTAGATGGCAGCACGGCAATTTGTTGCTGTAAACGCCGAATTTCCGGGAGCAGGGCAATCAGTAACCCAACTTGCTGTACGACCAGTGGCTCCTTACTGTCCGGACGTGGCTCGAGATGCTGAATTCGCTGCTTCAGACCGTCCAACGCCTGGTATACGCGCTGTTCGTCGGCAGGTTGATGGTGAAGCGCATCATCTACATAACAGACGGCATCATCCAGCAACGCCAGAACGTCCGGATTAGTTAACTGCTCACGGTGTGCGCCCAAAGCGGAAATGTAGCTGGTAAACGTATGGTTAAGACACAGCAAGCGAAACGCCGTTTCGCGCGTCTGGGCCGTGACATCCGGTTCACTCGACATATTCGACACCACCGAAGCAAGTTCCGCATCACGATTGTGCGCGTCACGACGGGCGATACGGTATGCCAGACGATTGTCACGCCCCTGATGGTATTGCTCGAGAATAGCATCAAGATAACGACAGTTAGCGTCGGTAGCCCGTTCAATCACCCGCGGCAGATTACGAAAACGCCAGTCTGGCCAGATAAAACTAACAGCAGCCCACGCGATGGCACAGCCGATCAGCGTATCTATCACGCGCGGTAGCGCAACCTCGAAACCTTCACCGAGCAGGTTAAAACACAGCAGTACCAGCAGCGTGATAAACATGGTGGCATGCGCGTACTGAACGTTACGAAAGGCAAAAAACAACACGCCGGTGATCACCAGGAGTATCAGTTGCCCTTCGAGAGAAGGTACAAACCACAGGATCGGTAAACCAATGGCGATCCCGACTAATGTGCCGATAATCCTGAGTGCCAGGCGATGCCGGGTGGCGTTGTAGTTTGGCTGGCAGACAAACAGGCTGGTTAACAGGATCCAGTACCCGTGGTTCATGCCGGTTATCTGGATAATGGCATAGCCGACGCAAAGTACCAGCGACATGCGGACAGCATGGCGAAACAGGGCCGACTCAGGCGTGAAATTACGGCTCAGCCGTAACCAGATATCGCTGAATCCATGCGGACTGTCATCGGCAAGCTGGTTTTCAGACTCATTACGAGAAAGGACCTGGGCCTGTTCGGACTCAATGGTTGCCAACTGGGCATCGATGGCCCGTAGGTTTGACAGCAAAAATCCCAACGTGTTGAGCAGGTCGGCAGGCTCACCACTCGCGCGCATGCGCTCAAGCGCAGCATCTATATGGGTGAAGACGCGCTCAAAGTGTGGATCGTGCTGATAAGGCGTACGTAATAAAATACAACGAGACAGTTGTGCACACGCCTGTCCCTGCATCGACATCAGGCGCTGGAAGCGAAACATCACGTCGCTGTGGCGGAAATGGTCGCGCAGCGTTTGATACTGAATATGCGAGGAACTTGCGCGTTCGTGAATATCCTGCGCCACAAAATAGTAATGTAGCGTGCGACGTGTTCCGCGCTGTCCGCGATCGCCACGCAGGCGAGTCAGCAAAGATACCTTCGTCTGGTTTAACGTCGCCATCAGTTGCCCATTCGCAAGGGCCAAATCATACAACGGCGCCTGGCTTTCATCTTCTATATCGGGATCAAATAGACGCGATTTCAGTTCCAGGTAGTGCGCTAACTGTTCGTAGCTACGCGCCAGATTGTCCTGCAAGGGGCGGATGGGAAACAGAAGATGGCCGGTCAGTGTTAACAGGTTGTACCAAATGGCGCCAGCCAGCAGCAGGATCGGCTGCTGATACCACTGATCGTAAAGCGAGGTGCCCAGCATCGTGTAAATGGCAATCAGCAACGCGCCAAAGGCGATGGTTGCATAGCGCTGGCCTAAACCCCCGAGCAGTATAAAGCCGCTGGTGGAAAGCGTTAACCCAATCGCAAACAGCCATGGCCATGGGAAGAGCAGTTCGACCGAGGCCGAGGCAATGAAAAAGCACACCAGCGTGATGATTAAATTGCGCAGGCGGCCTGCAAGACGATCGTCCAGGTCGGTAAGCGCGGCAGCGACCATGCCCAGCGTGAGCGGAATGGTCAGCTTAACGTCGCCCAGCCACCAGGGCAGCGCCGTTGTGCCGCAAAGTGCGATAAAAATTCGCACGTAGTAAAGCCAGGTGCTGTTCCAGGTATAGCGTTTGAGCAGAGGACTTAACATAAAGGCCATCGGTCCTGATTATTCGAAGCGACGACGCGCATTAGCTTCACGCGCTGCGCGAGCTACTTCTACGGATACCACCCGGCGACCAACTGGCCACAGTGCAATCGCCGCGATTTTGAAATTCGCAATGCCTACCGGGATACCAATAATCGTAATGCACTGGGCAATACCGGAGACTATGTGCATCAGGCACAACCACCAGCCGAAAAAAATCAGCCAGAAAATATTGAGCACCGTGCCGCCAGTATTCAACAGGACGTTTTTGCCCGCTGGATTAAGCTCATCGACATGAATCGCTTCGTTGCCATAAGGAAACAGCGAGAGCCGGGTTATTTCCCAGCAGGAGCGGGTCAGGGGGAGAGTAAAAATAAGCACGATACTGACCAGCGTAGCCAGTAGCCAGGCTAAGGTGGTGGCGAATCCACCGAGCACAAAATTTAAAATATTCAGAACAGTACGCATAAACCCTCGGTTAACTCTGGTTTTCTGTGAATTCGGCAATTGTAACGTTTTTTTGGGCTGGAGCACGTTTTCTCTGGCGGTTACACTGATAAGCAAATCTCTTCGTGTGGATCCGCTTGAGTCTTATGGAACTGAAAGCAACTTCTCTTGGAAAACGTCTGGCACAACACCCTTACGATCGGGCCGTTATTCTTAATGCCGGGATTAAGGTTTCCGGCGATCGTCACGAGTATCTTATTCCCTTCAATCAGTTACTGGCTATCCATTGTAAACGCGGTCTGGTATGGGGCGAGCTGGAGTTTGTACTCCCGGACGATAAAGTGGTACGTCTTCACGGTACGGAATGGGCGGAAACCCAGCGCTTTCATCACCATTTGAATTCGCTCTGGCAGCAGTGGAGCCAGGAAATGAGCGACGTCGCTGCGGGAGTTTTACACCAACAACTCGAGGCGATTGCGGCGCGTACCAGTGAAAATAAATGGCTGACACGCGAGCAGACGTCAGGACTACAGCAGCAGATCCGTCGTGCTTTTGCCGCACTGCCGCTCCCGCTCAATCGGTTGGAAGAATTTGAAAATTGCCGTGAAGCGTTACGCCAATGCCAGGCATGGTTGAAGGACATTGAAGCTTGTCGCTTACAGCACAACCAGGCGTACACCGATGCCATGCTGGAAGAGCATGGCGAATTTTTCCAGCAAATTGAATCCTCGCCGTTGAATCCGGCCCAGGCGCGGGCGGTGGTGAATGGTGAACAATCATTATTGGTTCTTGCGGGTGCCGGAAGCGGAAAAACATCCGTCCTGGTCGCCCGTGCGGGCTGGTTACTTGCGCGAGGGGAAGCGGCAGCTGAACAAATCCTGCTGTTAGCGTTCGGACGTAAAGCGGCCCAGGAGATGGACGATCGCATCCGTGAACGTCTGCATACGGAAGAGATAACCGCACGGACGTTTCATTCACTGGCGCTACACATCATTTCGCAGGGGAGCAAAAAAGTCCCGACGGTCAGCAAGCTGGAAAATGATGCCTCTGCTCGCAGCAAACTTTTTATAACGACATGGCGTCAACAGTGTAGTGAGAAAAAGGCGCAGGCCAAGGGCTGGCGGCAATGGTTAGAAGAAGAGATGCAGTGGTCTGTACCTGAAGGTAACTTCTGGGATGACGAAAAATTGCAACGCCGGCTGGCTTCCAGGCTGGATCGCTGGGTCAGCCTGATGCGTATGCATGGCGGAGCGCAGGCGGAGATGATCGCCAATGCTCCGGAGGAGATCCGCGATCTGTTCAGTAAACGCATAAAACTGATGTCACCACTGCTCAAGGCCTGGAAGGGCGCACTGAAAGATGAGAATGCCGTCGATTTTTCCGGATTGATCCATCAGGCAATTGTCATTCTGGAAAAAGGCCGATTTATCAGTCCGTGGAAGCACATTCTGGTTGATGAATTTCAGGATATTTCTCCTCAGCGTGCCGCTTTGTTAGCCGCACTGCGCAAACAAAACTCACAGACTACGCTGTTTGCCGTAGGTGATGACTGGCAGGCAATATATCGATTCAGTGGGGCTCAGCTTTCGTTGACCACCGCATTCCAGCAAAACTTCGGCGAGGGTGATCGTTGTAATCTGGATACCACTTACCGTTTTAATAGCCGTATTGGCGAAGTTGCAAACCAGTTTATCCAGCAAAACCCCCATCAGCTTACGAAACCGCTCAACAGTCTGGTGACTGGCGATAAAAAAGCCGTCACGTTGCTCGATGAAAGCCAACTGGATCTGCTGCTGGATAAGCTGTCGGGATTTGTAAAGGCAGACGAGAGAATTCTGGTGCTGGCGCGATACCATCATCTCAAACCGGCCAGTCTGGAGAAAGCAGCCACTCGTTGGCCCAAGCTACAGCTGGAATTTATGACTATCCATGCCAGTAAAGGACAGCAGGCGGATTATGTTATTGTTGTGGGGCTTCATGAAGGGAATGACGGTTTTCCAGCCCCGGCCCGCGAGTCGATTATGGAAGAGGCATTGCTCCCGGCGGTGGAAGATTTCCCGGATGCCGAAGAGAGACGCTTGCTGTATGTGGCGCTAACGCGCGCGCGTCATCGGGTATGGCTACTGTTTAACAAAGACGCGCCATCATGCTTTGTTGATGAGCTTAAGCAATTAGACGTTCCGGTGATCCGGAAACCCTGAAAAGCAGGCGGTAATTACCGCCTGCTTAGCGTTTATTTGAGGCGTTCTGCCAGATAACGGGCGTAATCCGGGATCAGGATGTCCGTTGCATCGTTGAAGTTTGGCGACTGGATAATAAAATCAGCAGTCGACACGTTGGTGGCAACGGGAATGTTCCATACCGTCGCCAGACGCAGCAGGGCTTTGACATCAGGATCGTGGGGTACGGCGTTAAGCGGGTCCCAGAAGAAGATCAGCACATCAATTTTCCCTTCTGAAATCAGCGCACCTACCTGCTGGTCACCGCCCATCGGGCCGCTCAGCATGGCGTTGACGTCCATTCCTGTCGCGCGTTGGATCAAGTTTCCTGTTGTTCCTGTGGCGTACAGAACGTGCTTTTCCAGCAACGGCTGGTGGCGTTCTACCCAGCTCATCAGCATCTTTTTACAGTGATCGTGTGCAACCAACGCAATGTGTTTACGCGCTGGCAATGTGCGAGTCGTTAATTCCATAGTACAGCTCCCAAGTTAACCTGGTTACAGAGTACTGGAAGCTCTTGACGCTGCAAGAGAAAGACCAAAAAAATGCGTATGCGAACATAAATGTCATGAAGGCGGCTGTTTCTGAGCCCATTGCAAAAAGTTACTTCGCGTTTGTGCGTCGGCCTGCTGGAACCAATATTTTAAACGCTGCTCGGTCAGCGTTTGCGACTGGGGCGGCACGCGATCCAGTTCAGATACCCCGGAAAGTAGCGAACTGTCATCGGCCATCATCGTAGCAAACTGCGGTAATGAAGCATGTTTAGCCGCTTTGTTATAGCGTTCAGTCTCCATTTCATAATCCACGATTTTTGCCGTGGAGGTGATAGACAAAATATCCAGCTTGACGGGGATAGGCATGGCATCCCCATCCAGCAGTTCCACGCGTGGAGCGTCATCGAAATGCGTTGCGTCCCGCTCATTGTTCAGCCGCGGAAGGTGGAAATTAACCTGGCTGACGAGTTGGGTATCAAAGCTGATGACCAGCGGAGGCGAAATGTACAGACGTTCTTCGTGACTCGATAAACGAATGGTTTTTTCTACACGAAATACAAGCTGGTGCCGACCATTTTCCAGCTCAATACTTTCGGCACCACGCAGTAATGAGCTGGAGACTTTTTTTCCGTCCAGCACCAGAAGGTCAATATCATTAGACAGGCGTAAAGAGGTAGCAAAAACGGTTACCGGCAAACACAGGGCAATTAAGGCTGTCACAATGCCGGCTTTCATAGGTTTCTCCTGTCCAGAAAATATCTGCAAACATGTATCTAAATTTTTCGATAATCATGTTTACTAACATATAGACATATTTTTGAGTTTAGCTCTCATGCGCCAGTATGGGATGAATGGTTGCAGGGGCAGGTTTGTCGTACACTTTGCTAAACAGCCTGGAGGAAAATGATGAAAGAGACCGATATTGCTGGCATTTTGACATCTACTCGTACGATTGCACTGGTTGGCGCAAGCGATAAACCCGATCGCCCAAGCTATCGCGTGATGAAATATTTACTCGATCAGGGCTATCACGTTATTCCCGTTTCACCGAAGGTTGCCGGGAAAACGCTGCTGGGGCAGCAGGGCTATGCAACGCTGGCGGATGTGCCAGAGAAAGTGGATATGGTCGATGTCTTCCGTAATTCTGAAGCGGCCTGGGGCGTTGCTCAGGAGGCTATCGCCATTGGTGCTAAGACGCTGTGGATGCAGCTTGGCGTCATTAACGAGCAGGCGGCCGTGCTGGCGCGTGATGCGGGGCTGGCGGTAGTGATGGACCGCTGCCCGGCGATCGAGATCCCGCGACTGGGGCTGGCGAAGTAGGATTGGGCTGTAGCCGTATGAAATGCACAGGCCCGATAAGCAAAGCGCCATCGGGCCTGTGTTAGGATCAATTACGCAGGCGCGGAGCCTGAAGCTGTTTACGGATTGTTCGCGCCAGTTCATCCATCGACGGTTGCTCCGGATGTTCTTCCTGCAGTTCGCTACTCAACTGTGCTTCGGCCAGATACGTATGCACTGGCAGACCATTATCGTCTTCCATCACCACGTGATACCAGGGAGCGGCGCGAAGTTCGTCGTTAACCGCCAACTCATCGGCTGACGGCTCATCAAGCGAATATTCCGGGTCGATATCCACGACCACTCCGAGGTAACCTAACAGGGAATGGCGGACCTGCTGGCCGATACCGAATTTGCTGGCAATCATAGTCACCTCCCGGGAAATAGATACCCTCTATGTAAGGGTAATATTCCACTTTTCAAGTTACATGATGCGACAGGCAAACCCTTTCAGATACAGCCCTTCCGGGTAGGTAGCGATCACCGGATGATCGGCGGCCTGACGGAACTGCTCTATAAATTGTACATCACGACCAGCATCTATTGCGGCATCGGCGATGATTTTCTGAAATAAATCGGTGGTCATCAGTCCAGAGCAGGAAAATGTCAGCAGTACGCCGCCAGGGTTGAGCAACTGAATTGCCAGCATATTGATGTCTTTATAACCGCGGCAAGCGCCCATCAACTGGCTTTTGTTTTCGACAAATTTCGGCGGATCCATCACGATGACATCAAATTTCTCACCGCGATCGCGATAGGCGCGCAGCAGTTTGAACACATCATCACGCACAAATTCGGCTTTACTCAGATCCAGCTTATTGAGTTCAACGTTCTGGCGAGCAATATCGAGCGCTTCCTGAGAGGTGTCCACGCTGACCACCTGACGGCATCCGCCCATTAATGCTGAGACCGCAAAACCGCCGGTATAAGAGAAACAGTTCAGCACACGCTGGTTCTCCACATAACGGCGCGTGGCCAGGCGGCTGTCGCGTTGATCGAGGTAATAGCCGGTTTTGTGACCATGCTGAATATCAACCAGCAGCTTCATTCCGTGCTCTTCGATAGGCAGCAGGGCAGGCGGCAGTTCGCCCGTTACTGGCCCTTGGGTCAGCTCCATACCTTCTTTTTTACGCACGGCCACATCGCTACGGTCATAAATGGCACAGTCAGGGAAAACAATTTGCAGGGCGCTAATTAGCGCGGCGCGTTGATATTCAGCACCGGCACTGAGCAACTGCAACACCAGGAAGTTGCCGAAGCGGTCAATAGTGACACCCGGCAGACCATCGGATTCTCCGGCGATCAGACGATAGCTGTCCAGACCGTCTTTTTTCGCCAGCCAGTCACGCCATGTCTGAGCCTGCTGCAGACGACGGGTAAAGAAATCAATATCGATGGATTCAGACTTGTCGAAGGTCCAGACGCGTGCACGGATCTGTGACGCCGGTGAGAAGGCACCGCGTGCTAGCCATTTACCCTGGTGGTCAACAATATCAACGGTTTCACCAAGGTTGGCTTTACCTTCCATACGGGCGACAGCACCGGAAAATACCCACGGATGGCGGCGAAGTAATGATTTTTCGCGCCCCTTGGCTAACACTAAACGAGGATAATGTGGAATTGTAGATTCAGTCATGCGGAGCAACCTCTCACAAACAGTGACGCGGGCTGGAGTAAAGTACCAACCTGAAACCATTAAAATAAAATGGCGCGTAGAGTAGCACAGATGGTGAGGTCAATCATCAGCGTATGGCGTTGAGCGTTTCGGCACAAAACGCTATCACAGAGGCACAGTTTCTTTTATGCCCACCGTTTACATTGCTATTTCTTAATCAGAAAAAGGAAACGCAATGAAAGCTGTCTACTCATTGGCTACCGCTGCCATTGTCGCGTTGAGTTTTAATGCCTCTGCCGCCTCGACGTTTCGCCTCAACAGCACCGACATACCCGCTAACCTGCAGTTAACGCAAAAACAGGTGTTTAAGGGATTTGGCTGCAGTGGCGACAATATCTCCCCGCAACTGAGCTGGCAAAATCCCCCAGCTGATGCCAAAAGTTTTGCCATTACGCTGTTTGATCCTGATGCGCCAACGGGAAGCGGCTGGTGGCACTGGACCGTCGTAAATATTCCTGCTCAGATCCACACTCTTCCTGGCGGGGCCAGCATGGATAAGTTACCCGCAGGAGCAGTTCAGGGACGCAATGATTTCGGTTATGCTGGATTCGGTGGTGCCTGTCCACCGCCGGGCGATAAACCTCATCGCTATCAGTTTACCGTGTGGGCGTTAAATACAGACGCGTTGCCGATTGACAGTAACGCCAGCGGTGCCCTGGTCGGTTTTATGCTGAACAGCCACGTGATTGCCAAAGCTGAATTAACCGCCACTTACGCAAGAAAATAAAGAGGATAATCTGGTGCAGGATGTACATTTTCGCCATAACAACCTTACCACCGCTGAGGTGCGTTCCGGCCATCTGCACCGCTTGCATCGGGTTAAACTGTTTTCTGCTGCTATTTGCCATATTACGCAGGGAAGTAAGGTCATTATTCAGGATGAAAATCGTCTGGTTGCAGGACCGGGTGAGCTCATTATCATCCCGGCGAATACGCCTCTGGAGATTATTAATCAGCCGGAACAGGGAGCATTTCGATCGGATTTGCTGTTGCTATCGACGAGCATCATTACCGCGTTTAAAAATAACTGGGTCGAGGATTTCCCTCCGGCAAAATTGACGTCGCTATGTACGCCAATGAGCAACGGACTGGCATTTATGTGGGAAAGCCTGCTGGATGCAGTACGCCAGGACTTACCTGCAAAATTGCAGGAGCATCAGGCGATGGGATTATTGCTGGCGCTACTGCATGATGGTGTGGCAGGGCCTCTGCTTATCGAGCGACGGTTTAATCTTACTGAACAGGTGCGACAACTTATTATGTTATCCCCTGCTAAGCTATGGACAGCTCAGGAGATTGCCGGTCACCTGTCTATCGGTACCTCGACGTTACGCAGACGATTACAGATGGAATCGCAGAGTTACCGGCAGATAGTCGAGGAGGTGCGCATGTCCTGTGCGCTCTCTCAACTACAGTCGACCACGCTGCCGATTGGCGAAATTGCGTTACGCTGTGGCTATCTGTCAGGTTCACGATTTACTGCAAGATTTCGCCAGCATTACGGATGTCTGCCGAAACAGGTGCGATGAGGCCTCGGTACCTGTTCCTTCATTTACGTTGATAAGGAGAACCGCAATGTCGAAAGTTTGCATCATCGCCTGGGTCTATGGCCGGGTTCAGGGAGTAGGATTTCGCTACACCACCCAGCATGAAGCGCAACGGCTGGGGTTGACCGGTTACGCGAAGAATATGGATGACGGCAGCGTAGAGGTTGTCGCCTGCGGTGAAAGCGACCGAGTGGAACAACTGATGAAGTGGTTGAAAGCTGGGGGACCGAGCAGCGCCAGGGTTGATCGGGTTCTCAGTGAACCGCACCGCCCTGGCGACGAGCTAAAGGGATTTAGTATCCGCTATTAAATGCATTTCACCGGTTTCGGCAGGCCGGCAATTTTAGTCGCCTGCTTAGCCGGACCTTTCGGAAACAGGCGGTAGAGATAACGACTGTTGCCTTTCTCTTCGCCAAACTTGTTGGCCATCGCCTTTACCAGCATGCGGATAGCAGGGGAGGTATTAAACTCGAGATAAAACTCGCGTACGAAACGCACCACTTCCCAGTGCTCGGGGGAGAGGACGATACCTTCGTTTTCAGCGATTTTCTCCGCCAGCGGCTCGTTCCACAGCGTGGTATCTTTCAGATAGCCTTCGCTATCGGTTTCAATTTCATGGCCTGCAAAAATGAACATAGTGCTCTGTCGATAAAGTAAAATCCGCGCCTAGTTTAGCAAATAAGGGGCGGCGTGAGAAACCTCGACCTATAGAAGAAGCTGTAGCAGATTGTTGGCATTAAGCTTTTTCAGTGCGTTGCATTTATACGTGGATACCTGTTTTTCGCTAATCTGCGTCATATGCGCAACATGCTTTACCGATTGACCGTTAACCAGCCTGTCGAGAACATTGAACTCCATGCCAGTCAGGCAGCAATTCAGGCTGCGTACCCGACGGGGCTCTTTAGCAAACAGATACGCTGCATCCACGACGGCAATTCGGTCATCAATGATATATAAGGTCAGCGTAGAAAAACGCTTACGTAAATGCGTGGCCAGTGCCCACCCTTTTTCATTGCACACCAGATAAATTGTCCCCTCCCAGCGCCTGGCCTCCAGTTGAAGAAGAATGTCGACCAGCGCCAGATGTGTCCTCGCGACGGAAAAACGGCAGCGCACAACGAGGGTGTCACAGGCCAACAGAGAACGGCGCCACTTTAACGCGCCGTTCTCCACCTGAGTTTGAGCGTTACGGCGCAGAAGGGCGTAGCGCAACCCTTCCGCATAAAAACGATTATTATCAAGAATGACGTAATTCACTGCGGCCTCTTTATAACGTACTGGGTGTGTAGATAATGCGTAGCGTGCCGGTGTAATCCCCGGCATTTTTACTGCTGGCAGCAAACGCTGGGGTTTTCAGGACTATCGGGGCCGGTACGCACAGTACGCTCTCACGTCCACCGGGCAGGACGACCTGACGCAGATGCAGCGGATCGTTGGTGCCCTGCCAGACCAGCGTTTTTCCGTTAGCGACGGTTTCGGTTACGCCGGTGACGGGATTGGTGACGTAGACCTGATAGTCGAGACGATCCCGCGTACCGATCTGACTTCCGCCGCGTCGCCGGATCGAAAATGCGCCTTCTGTACGATCTGTTGAAGAGAGTCCATCGTCCTCAAACCGTAAATAGGTGCGAGTACTGGTACTGTTCTTGCCGTCGTACAGACACATATCCAGCGTGTTTTCCCCCTGGATTTCACTGCCACCCGGCCGCCCAGGGAAGTTGGTCAAGTTGAGGTTAACGATAGGCGTTGAGTGCGGAAATGCCGGCAGATAAATCTGCTGATTACCCGGATCGACCACCTCAATGCGTATTGTGGCCTGCCAGTTAGCGATGCTGAGATAGCCAGGACATCCGACATTGACGTCATTGAAGTTCCCGCCGCAATCAGCGCTCCCCCATTGGCGCAAGTTTTGCTTCAGTGTGGCGGTCCAGATACCAGGCAGAGCGAGCCTTTCCAGTTCGCTTTTCACGATATAGAAATCAAAGTAGGGTTCTCTGTTCCAGGCTGTAACATCGGCAGACCCTCCTGAGACAAAACTGGCAAAGGTAAAGACTTTATTATTGATAAACATGTAGTGGTCGCCATAGACCTTAATGTCCACCGTTTTGCTGGTAAGGGCATGTTTGAAACGTAAATTGATAGCATAAGGCGCAGCCGGGTTCGCTGAGAACCAGACCGGTGCGTTCATGCAGGCGCCATTGGTTGTGTCGGTACGAGACAGACAAGTCAGGGTATTGCGCCCCCACTTTTGCGGATCGGCGGCATCGTAGCCGCCGGTTTCATGAAGCCAGATATCGAAACGTGCAGGCGGTGCCATGCGATCGAAGCTGATCCCAACGCTGGAGTTTCGTCCCGCAGGGGCGCCAGCCTGGGTCTGGCCAGCCCACAGGCTGAAGAAAAGCATAATAATAAAGCACTTGTTCACATCATTTCCCTATTGTGAAATTGTCTGCATTCATGGCCGTTGGACTCGTTGCTACCGATCGTCCGGCGAGCATCAACTGGGCCTGCTGCCGGACCGCATCCGGCAGGGCAGAGAAGGTTAATTCCCGGCAAGGGATCGACCCGACGTAACGCACGACGTCGCGCATACTTTTTACGTTCAGCTCGCACTGATAAAACTGCTGCTGACGTACCAGGTAGAGGTTATGCAGCAGAGCGTCGCTCTGAGCGCTAAACCCACCGTTGCCTAAGTCGCTCCAGCCATTAACGTTCAGTGGCACACCGCCGATAAACGGCGAATGTTGTTCGTCAGTTAACTGGCCGAGCCATGTGTAGCTTGCCGTGGTTTGCACGTCCCGACGGAGCAGTTTGCCCGGCACCATAAACAGCGTTCTGCTGCCTGAGCCTTGTGTTATTTCACTGCTGACACCCCTTGAGACATCCAGAGATTCGTTAATCGTCAACGTAGTCTGCTGATAACCCGGCACTGCGAAGAGCGCGCGGCTATTGCCTGGAATGTCTGCACTGCCGCCGTTATCCAGTGACACGGTGACGTTCGGATCCTGGGAATCTCCAGGTGTGGCAACGTTAACTGCGATGGCTGAGGCAGGACGTCCGTCACTCCAACGGCCTAGCCACAGGCCGGAGCGCGACAGTGCAAGCGTTGAACTGTAATTGCCGCTGCTGCTCAGAGTATGGCGCCTATCCTGACGATCCCAGGCATCGCTGACTGTCAGGCTCCCGTTGCCATATCGTCCACCCTGGCGCGTATAAGCAGAGGAATTGAGCGAATCGCTGTTAATGCCTGACGCGCTCAGTCCATACTCATTTTCACCACGTGCATCGGCATACCAGTTGTGCGCCACGTTGTAGCTCAACTGGTTTTTTTCATGCTGTTGGTGCTGCCATGTCGCGCCCAGAGAGGTATAACTTGTCGCATCGCCCTGACGGTTATGCGCCATTGACAGGCTCACGCTCAGGTAACCGCCTTTATCCTTGCCTTCGCGGGAGTCATCGTTACGCATGAAAAGGTTAATGCTGCTGTTGATGTTCAGGCCGCGCGTGCTGAAGGTCGTACTCAAGCCACTCTGCCAGGCCCGCGTTCGTGAGCGTGTCATATAAACTGGCTCCCACGGCAAGCCAACATCGTGGCGATCGTCGCTTTCCGGGAGTTCCCGACGTGAAACGTACCGGCCTTCGTTGCGGTTATCCGAATACCCCAGGCTGGCATACCAGGCGCTAACAGGGACGGAAAACATTACCGACATGCTTCGGTAACAGCCATTCACGGCGTCATATCCTGCGCTTTGGGTATTGCAGTTTTCCGCCGATAACGCGTTGCGATAGAAGCTCAGCGAAAAACCGTCGTTATAGCTAATTTGCTGAATATTGCCGCGTTGTCCTTCGCTGCCGTACAGATAGCTAAAGCGGGTGCTTAGCACGCCATCGATTGGACCCGTATTAAAACCCCGACTCCAGTCGACAGCATTTTCCAGAAAATGCTGGTTTTTCTTAATCGTTACGCCGCTGGTCAGTGCCAGGGTTGGGGTAACAGGCAGGCGGACTCCCGCCTGCGCGACCGCGCTGCGTTGATCGTTTTGATCGTTATTGTCGGTTTCGCCCGCCTGCAGGAACCACTCGACGCGGTCGAACGGTGTAATGCCGGTTCGGATGAACGGTACCTGCTCGGTGCGCGTCAGTCGGTTATTTTCATAGACGGACAGCGTCACGGTATAGCTTCCGTCCGGGAACGATCGCGTGTCCAGGGTCTGAGCCCCGGCATTCAAATAAAAACTGGCCAGCAACTGATTGCCCCGGCGGGCGTCAATACGCGCGTCGTGGGAAAGCAGCACGGTGATGGGGGTACCCTTTGACTGCTGAACCGGATTAATCCATGCTCTTGTCGAGCCTGTACGCAGGCCGCGAATTTTGCCCAGCGGTAGTTGGCTGAGGTTAATATTCCCGCCGGCATTACTGAACAGATCGCGGGTATCCATCTCGCCTAACTGAATATAGTACTGACGCCAGATATCCTGGCGAAACCAGGCATTATTGACGGTTATCTCTTGCTGCTGCTGGCGCTTTGAACGCTGCCCCTGCCAGATCCAGTCGAGGTTAAAGTAACCGTCCTGCGTCATGGCCAGTGCGCCATTGCCCTGAACGGTGGCTGACTGATAATCCCTGTCAGCAACAAAATTGATATTCTGTTGATGAATCAACGCATTCTCGCTGCCCTGTGTGGGCTGATACCACTGGTTGTCTGTGGTCTGTTTAGGCAGAAATTTCTTGTCCAAAAACAGGCTAATGCGCGCGTTATTCTCGTCATAGATAATGGCCGTGCGATGGGTATCAATGTAATCACATCCCGTTGCGGAGCCATTGCTGCTGCACGCCAGGTTGCCGTTACGAGCAAGTGGAACGGCCAGCGCAGCAGACACGGTGGCAACAAGGGTAGGATCGTCATTAAACTGACGTTTGATGGTCGCTACCAGGGTTTCTGGCGCGACAAAACTTACCGTTTCAAGCGTGATATCCGTTTCAAAAAGGCCAAGCGATTCGCCATAGAGGTTTACCTCTGTCCACAGACGCTGCGTTTTTACCAGATCTTCAAAACCTGCCGGCACGGCCATCTCGGCGCAGGCGAGTTGGATGGATGCAGGTAATAAAGCAACTAAGAGGAGAGTATTTGTGTGAAACGCCATGACCGAGCCTCGACATCATCCTGACATCAGAGGGCGAGCACCCTCTGACGTTATTCCTTAGATACTGCGGTGTTACGCCCCGCCTTCCGTGGTCGTCGCCTGAGTCAGCATCAGACTGACAACTCCGCTGTATTGACCGGTTTTCAGAATGCCTTTGGTGGTCTGAGAAATGGTCAGTGGCAGTACCGCTGAACCGTTTTCAATGCTGCCCGGGAACAGTTCAGTTCCGGTAAACTCGGCATCGGCGGTGGTCAGGGTTTTATCACCCAGCTTCACGGTCATCGGGACGGACTGATCGCCTTCCGTATTGCTCAGTTGCGCTGCGCTTACCAAACGCACTTTCACGTTGTTGGTGGCCGAGTTTGACCAGACTTTGGTATTTACACGATAACTTTCCAGCCCGCGGCCCGGCAGGTACTGCATATCGATGCTGGCTGGCAGCGGCGTATTGTCGGCCTGAGTCAGATCGAGCTGTGAATCGACGCTGGCGTTGACGGTAATATCTTTTTGGACCGCCAGAACGCTAACGGACGTGGTCATCGCGGCAGCAATCATCAGAGGCTTAATTAATTTACGCATTGATATCTCCATTTTATAAATGAGCACCTGGGCTCTTTAAACAAACCACACGTGGTTTTTTACAGTGATGCCGTGTTATTGCACGACGGGTAAATCAGCTTCTTCAGTGTTTTTATTCATCCAGTTGAAGTAGCGAAATTTATATTTCTGACCGTGGTTCATTGTGAGCATTTTTAATTTCCGTTCAGTGTCCGGATAAATCGTTGCATCTTCTTTTATCCATTTACATGATGAATTTGCATCACAAATACCAATCTCTCTGAGCGGCACACGAAGCGTGCCGCTGTTTTTTAACGTCCCCCGGCGAGGGTCGACCGACAGTGAAACTACGCTTTCTTCTGGCGCAATATGGACCAGTGCGCCCCAAATCACATTGACGCCCAATGTCGCCATCGCCGCAGGTGTATCTGCTTTGCCCGGAATAATACTGTCAGGTTGTTTTACTCCTTCAAAATAGATGCGCCAGGTGGTCTCTTTTTTCGGCGGAATAAGCGATACCAGACGAACAACGCGCATTGCGCCTGCAGCAAGAGCAAATTTTTCTGGCGTAACCACCACGCCACCTTCTTTCCACGAAGCGACGTCGATTTCTTTTTCCTGAAGCGTTCCGGGATTAAGAATTTTCTTTTGCCTCACCCGAATGAACTGAATATCATCCGTTTTGGAAGCCACCTTAATTTGCGCCGCACCGGATCTGTCTACATTCAGTTCCATGGGATATACGCTCATATTGGCCATTGTCATTTCTGAGAAAAATGGCAATGACAGCGCGGCGACATAAAAGGCGGTTGTCATGCTCACTCTTTTTTTCTGTTTCACAATCAGTCTGCCTGCTCTGAGTTTAAAGGCGGCGCGTTAACACCAGGACACCGTCTGCTTTCGTATGGCTTCAGGGCAGGGAAACTTTAACCAGAACAGCGGTTTGTGAAAATTTGTATTAGTTAACTCTTTATATACAGTTTTTTATCCTGCTTTTCTGGCTTTAAGGTTGTATAGTTAAGCGAAAATACCGTGACCAGGGATGTAATGAAAATTCCTTCTGATGAAAAAACAAGCAGTTCAGGGGGCGGTTTTCATGTCGATGTACCAGGGAATAAAAAGCATGCGGTAACAGCCGAGAATAAAAGATGTTTTTTATATGCAATAATTCGTTGTTATTTGATCCTGAAGCACATGTAATAAGTCTTGTTGGACAACCCGAGTCTGTATTAACACTTTCGGCGCCAGCCGTTCGTCTTTTGCAGGAATTTATTAAACACAGAGGACGCGACCTGAGCCGGGAGGAATTGATCGCTCGCGTGTGGGAAGAGTTTGGCTTTACGCCATCGGGGAATAATCTCAATAAGGCGGTAAGCGAACTGCGTAAAAGCTTCCAGTCTCTGGGAGAGGGGCACGAATTTATCGTCACTGTCCCGCGTTATGGCTTCCGTTTTGATGCCGATGTAATTTTTCAGCCTGGAGAGAACATTCAGGCTGCTGATCCGCAACCCCCTTCCGGGCAACAAGCCGTACTGCCCTGGCGCATGTTCCTGAAAAGGTGGTTGATTATAGCGGCATTGATCGTTGCGGCGTTGGGGGCGAGCATCTATTTTAGCCGCCCGCTGGAGATAACCGTTCCGGCGAAATTAAAGCCGGTCGAGGAAAAAATCGCGCGTTGCAGTATCTGGATTATCAACGATCATGGACGACCGTTAGTGCTATCGAAATTAGCGGAGCGACTGGAAGCCAATAACGTGGCTTGCGAGCGCGAGGAGTACGATATTTATTATTTCAGTGCCCGTTTTTCGCTTGCCGCTGCTGATGAAGTATTCATTGGCGCTTGTCCGGTCAGTGAAACCAGCCTGTGTAAAACCATTCGCTACAAAAACGGGGCGGAAGAATGAAAATCAAACTTTTGTTTGGGCTGGGTGGTGCATTAATTGGAGGAGCGGTTGCGCTCTTTATCTACACGGGCGGAGCCTATAAACGCGATGCGTTGGCCTGCAGCACTGAGTTTAATTTTACGCGCTATGAAGGAAAGGTGAATGAAGTGAAGGTCAATGCCGTTGCTCAGTTCTATTTTCATCGTAATGGTACCGGCCTGACCACGTACAAAGGTGCTGCAAAGGCTGAAGGTCGGAGCCTTATCGTTGACAGGGACGTAGATTTTACGTGGGAGCGACGGGAAGATGATAAGGTTATTGTCTTGAGCTACGCCAAAACCTGGCGTCGACACAATGACAACACCCCCGATGCTCAATGGGGCAGCTTTGCCTCGCCGGGCTCCCGCTATTATCTCACCATCTCTGAGCTATCGCCCTCGGTGTGGCTGATTCAGGACCGGCGTTATCCTACTTATATCTGCAAGGGTGAATAAGGTATAAAAAAAAGAGAATGCCACTGGCATTCTCTTTTTTCGTATCAGTGATGCTGCTTAATCGCGGCTCGCAAAGCCCAGAATGCTCAGCAGGCTGACGAAGATGTTGTACAGCGAAACGTACAGGCTGACGGTGGCACGGATGTAGTTGGTTTCACCGCCACGGATGATATTGCTGGTTTCAAACAGGATTGCGCCTGAAGAAATCAGAATAAATACCGCGCTGATCGCCAAATGTAACGCCGGCAGTTGCAGGAAAATATTTGCAACCATACCAATCAGCACCACCACGATACCTGCCATCAGCATACCGCCGAGGAAGGACATATCCTTACGTGTGGTCAGTACATAGGCCGAGCAACTGAAGAAGACCAGCGCCGTACCGCCCAAAGCCATGGCGATAACATCACCCATGCCCGCAGACAGGTATGTGTTCAGTATCGGTCCCAGAATGTAGCCCAGGAAGCCGGTGAAAGCGAAAGCTGACAGAATACCAACCGGTTTATCAGCCGTTTTATAAGTCAGGAACATCAGACCATACATACCCACCAGCGTCAGGATAAGTCCCGGAGAAGGCAACATCAGTACGGTACTGGCAGTCGCAGTGATCGCCGAAAACGCCAGCGTCAGGCTGAGCAGGAAATAGGTATTGCGCAGCACCTTATGCGTGCTGAGTAGCGATGTACGATCGCGCGAAGAACTAATAATACGATCCATGAGTCACTCTCTTATGACAGATGTAATTAATGATGGAGGATAATGAAATCAAGGGGAATGACACAGCGGTTTTACCCATCTTTACGCATTTTAACCCGCCGGGCTTAAGCATATTATTTCAACAAAAGCTCCCGAATCAGATGTTAGCACTGTATGTGCAAAAATGTCAGATCCACATCTGCCAGGTAACTGAAAAATATTGCGTTATTCCCGAATCTCTCTGACAGTGACAACGGTGTCTACCTAAAACAGAGCAATAAGGTAAAGGGAATGATTCAACATAAATCGAAGATATTGACGTTTACGCTGTTAGCTGTCTGTTTGATGTCTATTAACGGCGCGGCGAGAGCGGCTAATGTTCCCGCAGGAACACTACTTGCAGAAAAACAGGAACTGGTCAGAAATAACGGCAGCGAGCCAGCGTCGCTGGATCCGCATAAAGTTGAAAGCAACGTTGAGTTTAATTTAATCAGCGATATGTTCGACGGACTGGTGGCAGTTAAGTCCGATGGGTCTATTGAACCCCGTCTTGCCGCGTCCTGGGAGAACAAAGACAATACCGTCTGGACCTTTCATTTACGCCCGGGCATAACCTGGTCAGATGGTTCTGCTATTACCGCGCAGGATGTTGTCTGGAGCTGGCAGCGCCTGGTCTCGCCGCAAACGGCTTCACCTTATTCTTCGTATTTGGGCAATATGCATGTTGCAAACGCCCTCGATATTGCTCAAGGGAAAAAAGATCCCGCCACGCTGGGGGTAAAAGCCCTCGATGACAACACGCTGGAGATTATCCTGACGCAGCCGACGGCGGCGTTTCTGGCGATGCTGGCGCACCCGTCGCTGGTCCCGCTGGATAAAGTGCTAATAGGCCGCTTTGGCGATAAGTGGACCCGACCAGAACATTTTGTCAGTAGCGGACCGTACAAATTATCGCAGTGGGTGGTCAATGAGCGCATTGTTGCCGAGCGTAACCCACATTATTGGGACGATCGGCACACGATTATTAATAAGGTCACCTATTTGCCCATCAGTTCCGAGTCCGCTGACGTTAACCGCTATAAGGCTGGTGAAATCGACATTGTGTATAGCGTACCGGTCAATCAGTTCGCGCAGTTGAAGAAGACGATGGGCGATGAACTCCATGTTTCACCTCAGCTTTCGACTTATTACTATCAGTTCAATACGACCCGAGCGCCATTTAATGACCCGCGCGTGCGTCGGGCGCTAAATATGGCGTTAGATAAAGACATCATTGCACAAAAGGTGATGGGGCAGGGGCAACGCGCGGCGTGGGTTATCAGCCAGCCGGAAATAGGGGGAGTTCAACTGCATGCGCCGGAATATGCGTCGTGGCCGCTCGAAAAACGTATTGCCGAAGCGAAGAAACTGCTGGCTGAAGCCGGTTTTGGCCCTGAACATCCGCTTAACGTAAATCTGCTCTACAACACCTTCGAAACGCACCAGCGTATTGCCATTGCCGCATCGTCAATGTGGAAGAAAAATCTTGGCGTAGAGGCGAAGCTGCAAAATCAGGAATGGAAAACCATGCTGGATACTATGCATACCGGTAATTTTGACGTCGTTCGCTATGCGTGGATAGCCGATTATGATGATGCCTCAAGCTTCCTCAATATTTTCCGTACCGGTGATAGTGAAAATACAACGAAGTACAGTAATCCCGCCTTTGACGAAGCGATGCGAAATGCAGCGAAAGCAACTTCGCTCCAGGAGCGAGGCAAATACTACCAGCAGGCTGAAGACCTTTTAGGCGAGGATGTACCAGCGATTCCGGTTTACCACTATGTCCGTACGCATCTCGTGAAGCCGTGGGTGGGGGGATTTGCGCCGGATAACCGGGGAAACTACTACACCAAAGATATGTTCATCAAAAAACATTGAGTGCTGCAGCCCTGCATTTGTGCTGAATAAACGGTCAATTTGTTGTTATTTCAGTCGATTAATAACATTTTGGCTGTTTTTCAGGCAAACGAACACATTGGTGCTTTACAGGTCCGTTCGGGATGTTTATAGTGCGCCTCATTGGAAGCGTGGCCGAGCGGTTGAAGGCACCGGTCTTGAAAACCGGCGACCCGAAAGGGTTCTAGAGTTCGAATCTCTACGCTTCCGCCAAACATGAAACCCAAGTCGTTATGCGACTTGGGTTTTTTCTTTTTTATTGGTTTCCAGTATGCCATTGCCGTCTGGTTCGCACTGCCGATCATGACCCGCCATATACCGCGATCGAGGTTGCGGGTGATGACTTTCATAGCAGTTTCAGTTTTTTCCAGTAACCAGCCGCCGCAGCGAAAATCCTGCTTCATAGCCCAGTCCAGAGCCGTTTTGCCACCGATACTTCGGTGATATCGTTAAGCTGGCGTATCTGTGTCTCAATCTGTGTCAGTGCAGCATTACGCCCTGTCACAATGGGCTCAACGCTGGTGGAGTAAATGACATCAGTATGATCGGTTAAGATTTCGGCGTCAGTAGGGGCTTGTTCAATATGGGGCAGCAGTACTGTAGAGTCGGTCGTATCTTCGTCGTTGTTGAATATACCAATTCAGTTGTAATAGGGATGCGGTTGCTGCATCCCTTTATAAACTACTAGAAGAAATCAATACGCGTATTGATTCCGATGGTGCGCCCCATATTGACCTGCGCGACGGCGCTGCTGCCGTTCATGTAACCATAGGTACGGTAACGACGGTCGAACAGATTATCGACATAGACGGAAATGTTCAGCCGTTCAGTCGCCTGCCAGCCCAGGCTGCTGTCCAGGGTGGCATAGGTGCCCTGCCGCAACTGGTTATCGCCATCGAAATAATGCGGCCCGACCAGATTAACCGCCAGTCGGGGCATCAGTGCGCCATAGCGCGTATCAATTACGCCGTTCACACTGCTACCTGCGCCATAACGTGGTACGAACGGTACCCGGTTGCCGTGATACAACTCACTGTCATTGGTGAATTCGGAACGGATCACGTTGCCATTGATATCCCACGACCAGCCTGGCGCAAACCGCCATTTCGCTTCAAGCTCAACGCCGGTAGCGTCGGCTTTCCCCGCATTGCTTAATGTCTGCATCCCAACCGGGCCAGAGTAGAGCTGCATGTCTTTGGTGTGGGTATAAAACGTCGCGGCTTGCAGCGTGACGTCAGCGGTTTCGTAGCGAGTGCCAAGTTCATAGTTGATGGATTTTTCTGCGACGAACGGTTTGGCATCAAGACCGGCAGTAGGCACGATGTTGTACCCGGAAGGTTTATATCCCTGGGCTACACGGGTATACACTCTCCAGTCGTCGGTCAGCATATAGCCTGCGGATAGCTGTCCGAGCACCTGATCGTCATTGCTCTTACCCTGGTCGCCAAACGGGTTGCCGAGCATGCTGCCGTGATATTGTGTACTGGCCTTATCATGCGAGAAGCGCACGCCACCGCCGATATCAAATCGCTCGGTCAAATGCCAGGTCAGGTCACTGTATGCGGCCAGGGTTTCAGCGGTGGTATAGCCGGTACTGCTTAAATAAGGCATTGTCGGCATATCGTAGGCTGAATTTAACTTCTCGCGGGTGTTCTGCCGGTACAGCCCAAACACCATATCAACGGTACGCGCATCGCCCAGGGTAGCGGCGCGTAGCTCCTGTACATCCTGATTCCAGCGCTGAGGCATATTGACGATTAACGAACCGGAAGGGAAGGTGCGCGAATAATGCTGCTGCTGCCAGGCGCTGATCAGATTGAAAACCCACTCATCGGTGGTGTATTTTCCACTCAGGGTCTGGCTGTCAGTGCAGCGCCGCATGTACGGGTCTGGTGAACCATCGCTAAGTGAGAGCTTACGGCCCTTAATATCATTCCATCCCACATAGGCGTCCTGGGTAGCGCGGGTACATTCGCGTGAGGTGGCAAAGCCCATTTCCCAGGGCTGGTCGTCTGGGGCGAGACGCAGTTTCACATTCCCTATGCTGGCGCGGGTGCCGCCTAAGTCATCGCTTCCCGTCGCGGGGTTAATCATGTTGCCGTCATCAACCTGGCGTAACAGGGTGACGCTGCCGTACAGCAGGCCATCCTGAATAGGGCCACTCAGATTGAACTTACTTCGATAACTGTCGCGGCTGCTGACGCCGCCTTCAATATAGCCGCGCGGCGTGCTGTCCGGCTGCTGGGTGACGATGTTGATGATTCCGCCCTGAGCGCTTTTGCCATATAACGTTCCCTGTGGGCCACGCAGCAACTCCACGCTTTGTACATCGGTAAGCGCCTGGATGGTGTTGGTGGAAAGCTGAGGAACGCCATCGACATACAGGGTGACGGCGGGGTTATAGAAGTCCTGCGCCGAAGAGATGCCGCGTAGCGAGATCGTCGAAAAAAGCATGTTGCCGCTGTTTTCTATATTAAGCCCAGGCAAAACTCTGGGGAGTTTGTCGCTGGCGGTAACGCCGGCGTCGCTTAACTGCGGCGCGCTGACAACGGTAGACGAGACATTGTTGGCTGATGCCGAGCGGGAAGATTGTTTACTGGCGGTAACCACCAGCGTGCTTTCATCTTGCTGTGAAGTCTGGGCATTAGCAATGGCGGGGAGCAATAATCCCCCCAAGGCCAGAGGATAAAGCCGTGTCATTTTCATTGTTGTGAGTCCCTGTAAGACGGCGAAACGCCAAAAATACCGACAATAGTGAATTGAAAATGATAACTATTTCTAATAGAGGTGCTACCCGAAACGGGTTTATTTATGCCCGTTTCGGGTTGGTGACTAGTGGAAAGAGCAGAGGCCAGGATGGGGTATCCAGGCCTCCGTCAGGGAGCAATTTATGGGGCGGGACCCCGGTTAAATCAAGCGTTTAAAGGTCGAGGGGGTTACGCCGAACTGTTTCTGGAAGGCGGCAGAGAAATGGCTGGCGTTGGCATAGCCCAGATCGGCCGCCACCGTCATGACTGAGGTATTGCCGTTAGCCAGTCGTTTTCTGGCTTCCTGCATTCGTTCAGCCTGAAACAGGCCATAGACGCTGTTGTTGAACAAAACGCGGAAGCCTCGCTTAATTTTGAGAACGCTCAGACCGGATTCTCTGGCCAGTTCCGCGACGCCCGGCGCTTGCGTTAGATCAGCCAGCAGCAGATCCTTCGCCCGCAGTAGTTTCTGGCGTTCCATCGGGTTGAAGTGGCAGGAGAGGCAACTGGCGTCTTCACGATGTTCATCCAGCACCAGACTGAGCATGACCAGACTTTGCCCCTGCAACCATAGCGTCGACGGCTTTTGTTCATGGCTGAAGCCGTCGTGCATGCGCATCAGCGCGTGACGCAAGGCCTGAGCCGTTAAGTGGGTTTCAGCATTACAACGCTGCTGCTGGCAACAGCAGTGGGAATCGATCTTATTCTTAATGGGCGCGCTAATATCCGGTACCCACAGCGCGAGAGTTTCAGGACTGAAGGAGAGGGTAATGCTCTCGAATCGGCCACAATAGGAGGCGCTGCCGCGGCAGTCTGGCGTATGGGTAATGTAATGGCGATTGCGCGTAAGCTCCCATTCGGTGCGGCGCCTGAGTCCCTGAATCGCAAATCGCGATGTGCCTTCCAGGATGCACGAGAAGTTAATCCTGCCCAGATCATCGTGTAGCTGCAACGTCTCAGGCCGCGCAAAATGGCCCCTCCAGAGCAAAATATCCATACCTTCCTGCAACGAATAGCGCAGCAGTTCACACTGAGCAGGAATATTGCCATCGTTTGCAGGTTTCCCGACCACCAACTGGTGAATAGAGATTTCAGATTGCGTTTGCGGTGACTCCGTCATGACCGGGTTATCTCCCTGTGGCTTAGACCAATGCGGGTAAAAAAAGAACTGAATGGGGTAGATGAGTTATTGATAATGGTTATTATTCACATTAATTATCAGAACGCCACCATGAATTGCCGTTTTTGGTGTCTGTAAAAATTCATCAGGAAATTCAGTTACTCCCATGTCATCTCAATCATCCAATACTGAATCACCGTCCCGATTTCCTCTCTGGCAGGTGATTACCCCTGTTCGCAGGAAGGTTATTTTAGCTATGGCGCTGGCAGGACTGGCGGCATTAACCAGCCTGGGGGCTCTTCTTTTTCTGGCGTGGAGTTTACGCGATATTCGTGCGACGCCAGACGATCTTCCGGTCTGGACGCTGGGCGGCTTGATCGGCTGCGTGGTCTTAACTTTTGTTCTGCGCCTACTGGCGTTTAACACTTCTCATTATGCGGCTTTTCATCTGGAGAATATTCTGCGCAGCAGGCTAGCCCGTAAAGCATTGCAGCTTCCGCCTGGTGTGTTACAGCAAATGGGTAGCGGGGCAGTGGCGAAAGTGATGCTGGATGACGTGAAGTCGTTACATATCTTTGTGGCCGACAGTACGCCGCTCTATGCCCGCGCGATCATCATGCCGCTGGCGACAATCGTTATCTTGTTCTGGCTGGACTGGCGGCTTGCAATCGCGACGCTGGGGGTACTGGCGTTTGGCTTAATTGTTCTCGTGCTCACCCGCCAGCGTTCGGAAGATATGGCTCAGCGTTATCATAAGGCGCGTGAGCAAGTCAGCGCGGCGGTTATTGAGTTCGTACAGGCCATGCCCGTAGTGAGAATGTTTGATAGCGGCAGCACCAGTTTTTTGCGTTATCAACGCGCTCTTGAAGAGTGGGTCGATGTGCTCAAAACCTGGTATCGCAAAGCCGGTTTTTCAGCGCGTTTCTCATTCTCAATTCTGAATCCTCTCCCGACCCTGTTTGTCCTGATTTGGTCGGGATACGGCCTGTTGCATTATGGCAGTCTCGATTTTATCGCGTGGGTAGCCGTTTTACTGCTGGGCAGCGGAATGGCCGAAGCTGTGATGCCAATGATGATGCTCAATAATCTGGTCGCGCAAACACGTTTAAGCATTCAACGTATTTATCAGGTTCTCGCGATGCCGGAGTTATCGCTGCCGCTGTTTGACCAGCAACCGAAAGAGGCGAGCATTACCTTCGAGCAGGTGAGCTTTCATTATCCGCAAGCGCGTACTGGCGCCGCGTTGCAGAAGGTAAGCTTTCATGTGCCCGCCGGGAAAATTGTGGCGCTGGTTGGGCCTAGCGGTGCCGGAAAAAGCACAGTGGCGCGCTTGCTGCTGCGTTACGCCGATCCGGACAAAGGCCATATCCGTATTGGCGGCGTGGATCTGCGCGATATGCAGACGGACACCTTAATGAAGCAACTCTCGTTTGTGTTTCAGGACAACTTCCTTTTTGCCGACACGATAGCCAATAACATTCGTCTGGGTGCACCGGATACGCCGCTGGAGGCGGTAATCGCCGCGGCCAGAGTGGCGCAGGCCCATGATTTTATTAGCGCGCTGCCAGAAAGTTACAACACGCGAGTTGGGGAACGCGGCGTATTTCTCTCCGGTGGCCAGCGGCAGCGCATCACCATCGCCCGGGCGCTTTTACAAGATCGCCCCATTCTGGTACTCGATGAGGCGACGGCGTTTGCTGACTCGGAAAACGAGGCGGCGCTTATCAAGGCGCTCGCGGCAGCCATGCGCGGCAGGACGGTCATCATGGTCGCGCATCGACTCTCAATGGTGACTCAGGCCGATGTGATATTGCTGTTTTCCGACGGACAGCTCAGGGAAATGGGGAGCCATACGCAACTGTTGGCGCAGGGGGGGCTGTATCAACGGCTCTGGCAACACTATCAGCAGGCGCAGCATTGGCTGCCGGGTGGAACACAGGAAGAGGTGGCGGAAAATGAAAGACAATAATCCTGCGGATAACCTCGCCTGGCGCGTCATCTGGCGCCAGCTTATCTCCAGCGTTGGCAGCCAGGCCAGGATGCTGCGACGCTGTATGCTAGCCTTGTTGCTGGCGGCATTTATGCAGGGGATCGCCTTTGCCTGTCTTTATCCGATCATTGATGCGCTGTTACGGGGAGACGCGCCGCAACTTCTCAACTGGGCTGTGGCCTTCAGCGTTGCTGCATTTGTGACGCTGGCGCTACGCTGGTATGGCCTGGGCTTTGAATACCGTGGTCATCTGGCGCAGGCCACCCATGAGTTACGCCTGCGAATAGGGGAGCAGTTACGTCGCGTGCCGCTGGAAAAGCTCCAGCGCGGCAGGGCGGGCGAAATGAACGCCTTACTGCTGGGCAGCGTGGATGAAAACCTCAATTATGTTATTGCGATAGCCAATATTTTGCTGCTCACCATCGTCACGCCGCTGACGGCGTCACTGGCGACTTTGTGGATAGACTGGCGGCTGGGGCTGGTGATGTTGCTAATTTTCCCTCTGCTGGTGCCGTTTTATTACTGGCGCCGCCCGGCGATGCGGCGACAAATGCAGACGCTGGGGGAAGCGCACCAGCAGCTGAGCGGAGATATCGTTGAGTTTGCTCAGGGGATGATGGTATTGCGTACCTGCGGCAGCGATGCTGAAAAAAGCCGGGCGCTGCTGGCGCATTTCAATGCGTTGGAAAACTTACAGACCCGCACCCATCGTCAGGGCGCAGGCGCGACGATGCTGATCGCCAGCGTCGTGGAGTTGGGCCTGCAGGTGGTGGTGTTATCCGGGATCGTCTGGGTGGGGACGGGTACTTTGAACCTCGCCTTTCTGATTGCCGCCGTCGCGATGATTATGCGCTTTTCAGAACCGATGGCGATGTTTATCAGCTACACCTCAGTTGTGGAACTGATCGCCAGCGCCCTGCAACGGATTGAGCAGTTTATGGCGGTAGCGCCGCTTCCCGTTGCAGAGCAAAGCGAGATGCCGGAACGTTACGATATCCGCTTTGACAACGTCAGCTATCGCTACGAAGAAGGCGACGGCCACGCGCTTAATCATGTTTCTTTGACGTTCCCGGCAGCCAGTATGAGCGCGCTGGTGGGTGCCTCCGGCGCAGGCAAAACCACAGTCACTAAATTGTTAATGCGCTATGCCGATCCACAGCAAGGGCAGATTTCTATTGGCGGCGTCGATATTCGTCGCCTGACTCCGGAACAGCTCAATAGTCTGATTTCTGTTGTTTTCCAGGATGTCTGGCTGTTCGATGACACACTGCTGGCGAATATCCGTATCGCGCGCCCGCAGGCGACGCAACAGGAGGTGGAAGAGGCCGCCCGCGCGGCACAGTGCCTTGAGTTTATTTCCCGTCTTCCGCAAGGCTGGCTGACACCAATGGGGGAGATGGGCGGTCAGCTTTCGGGCGGCGAACGCCAGCGAATTTCTATTGCCAGGGCGTTATTGAAAAACGCGCCGGTCGTCATTCTCGATGAACCGACCGCAGCGCTGGATATTGAAAGTGAGCTGGCGGTGCAAAAAGCGATCGATAATTTGGTTCACAACCGAACGGTGATTATCATTGCTCACCGTTTATCCACCATCGCCGGGGCCGGAAACATTCTGGTGATGAAAGAAGGGCAGGTGGTTGAGCAGGGTACCCATGCGCAATTGCTCTCTCAACATGGACGTTATCAGGCAATGTGGCAGGCGCAATTGGCCGCGCGCGCGTGGCGCGACGTAGGGGTTTCCGCGCCTGGAGTATGGGAACATGAGTGATGTTCAGTCGAATGTGAAACCACTGACGTTGACGGCCGGACGGGTGATTTTTGCTATTGCCGGCGTCTATGTGACACAAAGCCTGGTATCGGCGCTGTCTATGCAGTCATTACCCGCGCTGGTGCGAGCTGCAGGCGGTTCGCTGGCGCTGGCCGGTGCGACAACCCTGTTCATGCTGCCCTGGGCGCTGAAGTTTATTTGGGCGCCGTGGATCGAACGCTGGCGGCTTCCGCCCGGCAGCCAGGAACGCCGTTCCCGCATGTTAATTCTGCGTGGTCAGGTTGTGTTAGCGGCGATCCTGACGATTGCCGCAGCGATTGGCTGGTTCGGGCGAGAAGGGGGATTTCCCGATACGCAAATCGTCGCGTTATTTGTTCTGTTTATGGTGGCAGGCACGGTTGCCTCCACCATTGATATCGCCAGCGACGGCTTTTGCGTCGATCAACTTACCCGTGCGGGTTACGGCTGGGGAAACAGCGTGCAGGTCGGCGGTAGCTATCTGGGAATGATGTGCGGAGGCGGGGTGTTCCTGATGCTGTCGGCATCATCCGGCTGGCCTGTCGCCATGCTAATGATGGCGGTGTTGATTATGGCGCTGTCATTCCCGTTGTGGCGTATTAAAGAGCCGAAGCGAACAGCGACTATCCCGCATGTTCCGGCCTTAGGTTATGCGCTAAGCAGGGAACAGACGCGCCTGGGCTTACTGCTGGTATTAATGCTGAATTCAGGCATGCGATTTGTGCTGCCCCTTCTGGCTCCGCTGTTGTTGGATCATGGGTTAAGCATGTCAGCGTTGGGCGCGCTGTTCAGCGGCGGCAATATTGCAGCGGGAATAGCAGGAACGCTGGCCGGCGGATTACTGATGCAATACACCTCACCCGGCAGAGCGCTGTTGACGGCTTATGGCATCCAGGGGATCGCGCTGCTGGCGGTGGTGATGACGCTCCTGATAACGCCGGGTCATCTGCTGCTGTCGATTCTCCAGTGTCTGGTTATTGTCCAGTCCATTTCGCTGGCCTGCGCGCTGGTCTGTCTTTACGCCACGCTGATGTCGCTTTCATCGCCTTTGCAGGCCGGGGTCGACTTCACCCTCTTTCAATGTACTGACGCGGCAATCGCCATTCTGGCAGGCGTTATCGGCGGCGTTGTTGCTCAACATTTTGGCTATGTTGTCTGCTTCCTGTTTGCCGGGGGATTAACGTTGCTGGCGGCGTGGATTGCTTATATCCGGCTGCATTCGGCAAAAGAATTGATGACAAGCGCAATTGATTGATCCGGGAATAACACAGAGAGTTAAGGGTTAAAAATCAGTGAATTTTTACACCTGACGTTACCAGAGGAACAATGGCTGCCGACGAATTTCTGGTGTCTTACGCCAGTTTGCAGAAGAAGAGTGTTATGTCTATGAGAGTCAGCCTTGTGGGTATTTAGGCAAAGGCTGCCAGGCTCGGTTGCACATAAATGCCGACGGAACGCAGCTATTTTTCGGGTTCCACATTGTTCTGAGGGTAGGTGTCGACCGGCGAGCACAACCCCGCCGCGTTTCCACAACCACTGTCGGAATCCGGGAACAGCCAGTTTATTTAGCCCACAACCACGCACCTTAAAGCGTTTTCGGCGATGTTATTGATTTCCATCTAGCCAGTACTGCAGTATGCGTACATGACATTAATGTTGAAGATGATTAATCTGCCCGGATAGCTTTAGCCAGCGCTCTGGACTTTTGGCCTGCCTTGTAGGCGATCCCTAATTTCCTCATGAATATAATCCAGCAAAGCATATCTTTTCCTGTATTCTGAGCGTTTTTTACTGGGAAGCGCATTAAATGACTTACGCTCGACATTCACCGGTAACTGATACCAGTTACTATATGGACGGCCAGCAATCGATTCCCAAAAATCACTGTATGTGGCAACAAAGGACTTACGTTTCTTATACCGGTATCTCAGTTGCCTGAAAACATGACTTTGTTCGCTGACTGCTAAAACATCAGAAATATCACAGCAACTCATTAATGAGCACAGAGCCTCATAAACGATCCGCTTAGGGAATAGTCCATAGCAGGCCTTAGTTGCATCCCTAATAACGTCAGGTCCAATATTTTTTGGAGCACCCTGTAAACCACCAATAAACGCACAATGCCCTTTTGGCGTTGGGATAATAGAGAATGACAAACGAGCGACTGGGATCGTGTTATAATAGAGCGACAACATCAGTTCTCCCTCGCGATCAAAACCGCCAGAAGAGCAATAAATATTAAGCTCCTCACCATTTTTCCCATTAAACTGAGTCAATAATACATCACTGTCCGGAAATAAAAATTCCTGATATTTTACTGGCAGACTCTGGATAAAACGGTAATGTCCAATGATATTTTTACGTCGAGTCTTGGTTAGTCCACCTTTATGTAAATAAGGGCGATGAATTTTGGCCGGCAACGTAGGTTGTATTTCCAGGATCTTATTCGCTTCACTAAGTGAACATAACTCATAAAAATAAAGAATACTGGAGGCAGGATTGATTATGCACCGTAAAAGATACATGAATCGAAATTTCTTGTTCTTCCATTTGCCATGCAGAGAACCACGAGCCAGTACGATGTTTGTCAGAAATTTTAAAAATGATACATTTTTCATAAATATCGCGTGTTAATCTGTTATTTAGTGTTAAAATTTGTTCGCTCGTAAATCATAACCCTTGATTGGCACATTCAGAATGAATAATAGCTTCATTTCTGGGCGCAACACTTTTCCATTTGGACAGGAGAGAGTTATAAAACCCAAATCTCTGACGGAAATGGACAGGCATTAACTAATTTTTAATTATACAGGGTGAAACCTATATATTTATTAAACAAAGTGCTTTTACAGGCATTGCTATATTCTATGAGATGATGAGTGTATTCTTAAGATAGAGATGGGGACATTAAACTTCTGTTTAAACAAGGTATTACAGCCTCTACCGTAAGCTGCTTAACAGAACCGTATAGATATTTATTTTTCATTTAGATCAACTGCTTAGTTTGGAATGTTTGGCGATCCATGATGGAAAGTCGCTGAAAGGCGAGGATGTGGTCGGTGTGATGGAGGGGGGGTGGGTGCTGGGCAAGCGCCTGCCGGTATGTATTCATTCTCAAATGACATGGCTCCGGCTAAATTCATCCAAAGTCTCTGGAAAGACAAAGATCTCTGATTTAGCACTGCAATGATTTAGGTCAGGGTCAATTTGGCCAAGATCTCAAAAAATGCTTGGAACTAAAACGGGTCTATTAACAGAATCAACAAGTCAACTAAGATTAGCTTAACTGACTTGTTACTCGTCCCATCCTTTTTTAAAATGGTTCTAGCTATCCATACTCTCCGGATACGGATAGCCAGCACTATTTAAAATTTCGGTAAGAGTGAATGCTTCACCAATGTTAGGCCACTCAATACTGTTTTTTGTTATTCTATAGTTTTTTAAATCTTTTATATTTGCCTGCTTAAGCAATGGGAACCAAATGAAAGGGACCGATATAATGAGTCCATTTTGTAACTCAAGACAAATATGATGGGCGGAATACCGTATTTTTTTAACTTGTAACATAAGAGACCTTAAGGTAAGTTAATGTATGGAACACGCTTCATTGAATTGTTTTCAGATAATTTGATTATTTTCCATAAATATCTTTCGATAGTATCCAGTATTGGTAACGTCGATTCCCTTGGGCGGTGATACGTATCGACTGAAGATTAACATGCCATCCTCCGTCACTGTCAGGAGATTCATCAAAGATAACAGTACCAGTGAGAAAACCTTCATCGATTAAAAGAGCCATATACGCATAGGTTTCTTTTGTACTACCAATCGATTTAATTAATTGATTCCACTCGTGATGATTTATTCTTGAGGGAAGTGCTGTTTTGAAAGCATTTAAAACATGCATTTGTTTATTTTCATCTATAATCATTATGGCTACTCCTGTTGATTATTAATGTAATTACTTATTGAGTCTTAGATGGATTTTACCAAAACCAATAAAAATCAAAACAATAAAAAATAAATGCTGCAATTAATATCACCCAGCATAATGCTAACATGATATTTTGTGTTTTTTTATTTCTCTCTAGCGGTTGCATATTTCTTGCCTTTTCATTGATAAGTGTACTTACACCTTGTAGTATCTAGCCTTCCTAAATACCCTTAGTAAAAATGAACTGCAAAAGTTGAATTTTCCTTGCACGAACAGCACCTGCACAAGAGTTAAGGTAGTAATCGAACGTTCTTCTAAATATAGGGGGATAATCATCTTCCAAAAGATGCCATGAAGAGTTAAATCGTTGCTCCCATGCTATTAAAGTCTTGTCATAATCTGTACCGAAATTGTGTAAGTCTTCTGTAACAAACCAAGTTTCACTCGCACTCGATATTTGAGAAATTGACGATAAACTGTCATGTTGGAAAATATACTTGTTTATCCATGGATCTACATTATGGTCAGTTTTGTTGGAACAGATAGTATGGAGTAAAAATAAGCCACTTTTTTTTAAAAGCTGATTAATAATATTAAAATAAGTCAGATGGTTTTTAGCTCCAACATGTTCAAACATACCTATCGAGACAATGCGATCAAAGGTTTGTGTAAGTGTTGGGAGATCTTGATAATCAATTAACTTAAAATCTATATCTAATGAGCTACAACGGATACTGGCCATTCTTATTTGCTCGGCTGAGACAGTTACTCCCGTTACTCTAACTCCATAATTTTCAGCCGCATACGCAGCAAGCCCCCCCCAGCCACAACCGATATCTAATAACGTCATTCCTTTTTTAAGCTGCAATTTTTCACAAATAAGTTTTAACTTATTCTGTTGCGCTGTATGTAAATTTTCCGCATTACGCCAATAACCACAAGAGTATTGCATATAAGGATCGAGTATTAAACAGAACAGGCGATTACCAAGATCATAATGATCTGTACCTGCTATCCAGGCCCACTTATTTGATTGCATGTTGAGCAATTTTTCTCCAGCAAGCCTGACCATGTTCTTCATGTTCCTTTTTATTATCCCGTCCAGGTCAGCGCGGAGAGTTTTGGTAACCATTTCATCCAGCTTTTCACAATCCCACCAGCCATCCATATAGCTTTCACCGAGGCCAAGAGCGCCTTGCTGTAAAACTCGCTTGAAAAAACGGTTATCATGTACCTGAATGTCGAATGGTCGAGAACCATTAATTTTGATATCAGCTTCATAAAACAGTCGCTGAGCCAGATCATACCATTGATCATGTTGGCCTTTTCGTACTGTGTTCAATGGATATTTATTCCTGGAATAATAATTATTATTATTCATGAACTAACTCTCTTGTAACTTTTTTTTACAGCTGTAAATAAAAGAAGTCGACCTCCACGTTAACATCTCAATTTCTCGCGGAGTCTTACCATTTTTAAGATGTTGAAGGATTGTTTCACGGTCTTCGTTGATGTTTTTACGACAGTTATACTGGTTTCTTTCTGCATCTTTCAGTCGACTACTAAGGAGTGTGGTCAGTTTTCTTTGTTTCATTATAGCAGTTGACTTCATATCCCCATCACTAATTGACTGAATTTCTCGCCAGACCGATATCGCACGGCGTAACAATCCCATGGATTCAAGTTCATTGGCTTTATTCATCAGTTCCAACGTTTTCTTCATAGTAGGAAGATACCTTTTTATATTCTGTCATTTGTAATACAAATCTGCTTGATGTTTATTTGAAAATATAATGAATTATACGAATAATGATCATTGATGAATGGAATGAGTTTTTTAAGTAGTTGTTTTATAATTGATTGTCGTTGTTTTTTATATGGTGTGATTGCTATGATTTATCAATTTTGAAGACGGCAAATATGTTTCAATATATTAATCTGAACTACGCCTGAGAAAATTTTTATTACTTGTTGTTCGTATATGTTTTGTTTAGTTTTTCAATGCTAATTTTGGATTGTGAATCACTGCGTTAATGTAATAACTAACGTTATATTTTCCAGGTTGTATTGTTCATGCCAGCAGTGGATTGCTTTTTTTTACGATAACCAATCGCAACCTGTAAGGTTTGCCTTTGATATGTCAGAAGTATATGCTTCTTCATAGATATATAGACATCAAGATAATTATTTTTTAAATATAGGTTTGTTAAAATGAAATCAAAAGAAATTCTGGCTGGAATAATGATGGCCTCAACGATGCTGATGTCAGGTTGTTCAACTTATGATTCGGTGCAGGTGAAACCGAAAAAGCTTGAGAATAATTACTCTTATTACCTTCTCAATCCGCCACTGTACGAAGGTGATGTTGTACAGTACAAATTAAAAGATGGTAGCCATGATACTGTTACTGTTCAGACAACCACACCGCGGGCGCTGCTTACAAGTACCGGGCAGGCGGTTTCCTTTGATGATATGGTTTCGCTTGATAAAAAAGACATATCGAAAGGAAAAACAGCAGCAGCAATAGGGGCTGGCGCTGGAGTAACCGCAGTTGTCATCGTTGCTGTATTTGCTGTAGCACTCGGTGCGGGCTTTGCAGCAATAGCTGCCGGAGGTTAAAACTATTCAAGTCACGTCGTGACTCAGCCGCTCCCATTTAACAATATGTATGTAACCTATGGCCTGAGCTCACATTGCTATCGAATTCATGAAGCCTAAGCACACAGTTGGTTGTCAGCAGGCAATTTTGTGTAGCGAGTCCGTCTGAGCATCGACAGAGCGACCCATCAAGTCATGCAGGGCATCTGAGGCGAACTGATATCCCATTCGGGTAATGAATTTAGCGACAATAAATACGACCAGTAAATCCATAAAGTGCAGCCCCAGCAAATTCCCGGTGATACCGAACGCCACCACTACGGATGATGCAGCATCGGAGCGCGCGTGCCAGGCATTCGCAATAAGTAGTGAAGAGTTATGCCTCGGCCGGTCGCAAGCATATATCTAAAGAGAGTCTCCTTAATCGCTAGAGCCAGTAAAGCAATCCATAATGCGATCGTTTTACTTCCTGATGAGACTGTCCGTGAAAGAGCTTATTACCGGCAGACCACAGCATCCCTGGACCAACAAAAAACAGAATGTCCCCGATAATAAATTTCGCACCATTCTCGAAACGCAGATTTCCGTAATGGTGGTCATCATCAGAGTCTCGCTGGATTTATTATTTTCTACCATGAAAACAAAGTCAGAAATAAGTCTAAAAATGAGCGAAGGCCATCAGAAATCAACCCTTGAGAACCAAGGGGCATGCCAGCAACGAATTGAACAATTTAAAGAAAATGCTCTAATCATTACACTTGTACGATAGTGAGGTAGCAGAGGCTCTGGTCAGTGTTTTGGGTTGAACAGAATGACTGAGGCAGGCATGTCAGAAAACATGCTTATTGCCTGAAAATGGACTTTCTTTTGCCAGCAGGCTTGAACTGAACCCGATGTATTCAACAAAGCCCATTGTTATTAACAGGAATGAATATGCATAACAACTGTAATGATTAGCTCGTCCATGAGGTAATCATTATCCCCCTTAAATTACGCGCTGGCGGCAATCAACCCATTGAGAGTGTCGCTTATCTTCTCAACCATCGTAGAAATACTTTCCTTGGTTCTCTGATTGCGTTCGATGTTAATGCTGAAAATATCTGTTATTGTGCTGGGATGCCCGCCAAGAAGACATACCCGGTCTGAAAGCATTACCGCTTCTTCAACGCTGTGGGTTACCAGGAGCATCGAGCGTGTTTTAATAACCCTATTTTCCCACATTTCGATGAGATCCTGGCGTAGCTTGTTGCCGGTGAATATATCCAACGCGGAGAAAGGTTCATCCATCAGTAAAAGATCCGGCTCAACCGCCAGTGCCCGGGCAAACCCGACACGCTGGCGCATCCCCCCCGAGAGCTCCCGTGGATAAGATTTTTCATAGCCGATGAGGCCAATCAAATCCAACATGTCCATCGTCCTTTTACCGACTTCATCAGACGAAAGTCCCAGTGCTTGCAGCCCAAGAGCCACACTATCGAACACATTTAACCATGGGAATAGCGCAAATGATTGAAAGACCATACTGGTATTTTTTCCCGGCCCATTAACTGGCTGATCGCAGCACACGATGGAACCAAAATCAGGTTCGACAAGACCGGCCACCATTCGCAGCAGCGTGGATTTACCCGAACCAGAACGCCCAAGTAATGCAACAATCTCATTCTCCTTAACCTCAAGATTAATATGTTCTAGCACAACAACTTTTTGTTCCCGGTCTTTTTTGAAAGATTTAGAGATGTTTTTAACTTCTAATACAGCTTTTGAATGCTTCATAACATGTCCTGATGGCTGATTATTAATCATTAGTCGAATTTGAAACGGTTTTCTGCATAGCGATACATGGGTTGCCAGATGAAAATAATGCACAGTAGAACCATGAAACACATTGCCAGGCATCCCAGTGCTTCTTGCTGATTTAGGCCGGCATCGCTGGCGAGAGAGATAAAGGCACCGAGCCCATGAGTTTGTAATGTAATTTTTCCCCAGTTCAGTACTTCAGCGGCAATTGCGGTATTCCATGCCCCCCCAGCTGCTGAAATAACTCCAGTGACGATATATGGGAAAATTGCCGGAAGTGTGAATTTACTCCACCACAGCCATCCACGAAGATGACAAACTTTACTCGCTTCAACCATTTGGCTGGGGATCATCGATGTGCCCGCGATGACGTTAAAAAGCACATACCATTGTGTACCCAGCATAATCATCGGGATGGTCCAGCTCCCCAGGTCCTGGTGCCATACCACAATCATAAAAGCAATCAACGGGTAAAAGACGTTGGCAGGAACCGCGGCTAAAACCTGGATAATCGGCTGGAAAAAACGTACCAGTTTAGGCCGTAGACCGATCCAGACGCCAAGCGGCGTAAAAATAATGACGCTGAGCACCATGGCCGCAATGACCCTCGCAGCAGTCAACCCCATCCAGCCGGGAAGTGAAGCCAGATATTCCTTAGGAATGAATAACCACAGCTGGTGGCCGTAATAAATGCATCCAACAACGATAGCCAGATACCATAGATTTGACCAAAGCCAGTTCATTTGTCCCAGGAAAGCAAACAAGCGATGAAGTCGTAACCCGTACCATGCTTTTGGTAATACAAATAACCAGAATAGGGAGAACCGTTTGCAGGCGAGCCCCAGTCCTCGCCCTGTCATTGAATTGCTCAGGCATTGATAGAACCATGAACTTGGTACCTTTCTGTCACTCACATCCTCGTACTTAAACTGATGGGCATAGCGGACCAGCGGACGGAACAGTAATTGGTCAAAGATGATGATATTAACGATTAGCGCTAATACTCCCCGGACGACGCCAGAAGGACTACCTTCCTGAAGCGCAATACCAATATAAGAGCCAACACCCGGTAAATTTGTACTGCCTCCTCCTACTGTCAGCATCTCTGAGGCAATCAACGCAAACCAGGCGGCAGACTGCGATACCATCGTATTCCACAGTAACCCCGGGAACGAATAGATGAATCCCAGACGCCAGAATTTCTGCCAAGGGTTATAGCGGAATACTTCCGTCGCTTCTGCCAGCTCGTTGGGTACCACTCTGAGTGTCTGGTACAGCGTCAGCATCATATTCCATGCTTGTGCGGTAAAGACTGCGAATATCGCTAAACCTTCAAGCCCCATAACGCTGTGCGGATAAAGACCGAGGAAAAAGGCGGTGGTGAAAGTCAGGAATCCAACTAACGGGACAGATTCCATAAAGTTGACTAAGGGCAAAATGACGCGTCTCATAGGCGCAAATTTTGCTGCCAGCACCGCAAAGACGATTGAAAATAGCATTGAATAAAATAGCCCGATTACCAGGCGCATGGTGGTACGAAGCGTGTAATAAGGAAGAACATGATAATCGAGGCTTAGTGCGGGTAAGTCGTGCCCATTGAATGCGCTATGCATCCCCCGCCAACCGTAGATAAAGAGGACAATACTTGCCACAAGAATAAAACAGACAACCATATCGTTAAGCACAGAAGTCGTCTTGCTTCTATGTTTTGTCAAAGCATGCATAATAAGAATCTCCGCTCATTATTCACGCTCAGGGGATGACCTTCACTGAACATGAGTGAATAATGCAGGATGAAATTTATAAACCCAAAATGGCCATAGAGGCGCGTCAGCTTAACTCAAGCCTCTATGGTACATTACGAATTAAGGCAGTAACGTGTTGATATAATCCTCAACAGCACGCTGTCTTTTATTTGCAAGTTTTTGCAGGAACCCACTGACGAAAGACTTTCCGCTAGCGAGCTTTTTATTGATGGCGAGTGGTGATGAATTCCGGACGGGCAGACAGGCATCCGCCAGAGTTGAAAAATGAATGGTGCTATTAGCATCAACATAAAAAATATAACGTTTGGTTGTGAGCAACATGCTACACCTCACCTAAGTGCATTAAATGAAAGGCCATTAACCGACAGTTTCAAGGCAACTGTCATGACCACCTCCATTGCATACACCTGATTTCAATGCAGATAGTCAGCCTGAGCTTAGCCCTCTCGATGGAGGTTCATCAGAAATGTTATGCGTCATAACGCTTCTCCTCTTGAAGATACGGGGTTAATTTAGTTATGGCGGGATGATTTTCGATAAGAACATCACGCTAATTAGTAGTTATTTTGAGGCGCAATCACATGTTAGGTGAAATTACTGCCCACCGGGACCGGCAAGCAGCGACAGGAGCATTTTCGCTAGCTTGCCTTGTTATTTAATTTAGGGTAACTGTCCAACGAATAACTCCTGTTTGAAAGATGCCTTATTATAGCTATGTGGCTTGAACGGTAAATTAAAAAATCACTTCTGGTTATGAATTGTTTAGCTATGACAAGGTAAGAGTTAATGTTTCAAAATAATACGGATTGAATCGCTATGGATAATCCAGACACTCCCTGCCGTTAATGGACTGACCCCACCATCACAGCCGGGTAAACGAGGATACAACAAACCCATACATTGTCGAAAATATCGTTACATCGATGATCTGCAACAGTCATGATTCGTTTCATTGTGATTAGAGGGGCCATCATTAATGATTTTTAGACTATTGAAGTGTCTATCTGGTTCTGTTGACTTAAAAACTGAAGTTCAGGATAAACTGTGATGCCGGTTTTTCAGATAGCCAGCAGGAATATGCACCGGTCTAATAAACTCAGACCGTGTTGATTGCGCGTTACAAATAATCCTTAGTCAGCAAATGATTAGAATTGTATATTGATTTTGATCAATTTTACGGCGATTTAGTTCAATGTAAATATCGATCGATTACGCCTTTCGTGATAGTTAATGACTATCAATAATAATTAATTGATCGTTTTTGTTGATCAATATGTCTGCGCATACTATCCTCGGCTTGTTTTCTGCACAAGTTTGGTTCTTTTTTTGTTCAATTGGGCCGAGGTCTTTATGAAGTAACTTGAGCTCCGTGAATCGACGCAGAAACAGCGGCCGATGATGCGTGCTCTTATCGAACAGGGTAGGAGCATCTACCGCCTCAGGTTAAGTTGGCTGAATAAGCTGGGTCTGCGAATACGGATACGACTCGATGGAACGCTGATCCCGGCATTTCCTTGAGGATGGTGAACCTGCATGTTGGATAATTCATTCTCTTAATTAAACGAGGTTTTTACATGATATTAAAACTGATTCCGATTGCTTCGCTAGTTTTTCTGGCGGCCTGTTCATCCTCTGGCGCGGCTCATTCCCCGGACAATAAGGCAGTCAGTAAAAATATGACTCCGTCAGTAAAGTACGCCAGCGGAAGAAACTCCCTGACTCCGGTTTATGCTATTACTTCCAGTAACAACAGTTGTGTGGATAACTTTAATTTTCTGCGGCGGGCCGGAAGTGATCAGTATCAAAAATATTCACAGGACTATATAAAAATTGGCAACGGGTATACGTTTCTGAACACCAATAAAAATATTATGGGGGACGATGCGAAAGCAGTATATACCATGAAGCTTGATATGAAGCTGGATACCTTATGTAACCGCGTTAATTATGCTGGATATCAGGTTGTTAAAGCAAAAATAAAAGAACTATACGGAATTTAAGCTATTTCCTTGGCTGTCTTTCCGGAAATAAATGGTGCCGGGTGCATACTACATGAGGCACTAATACCGGGTTGTGGAGATAATCATAAAAATACTGAAAGGGTAAGAGAGGCTTGTGATGGAAATGGCACTGACTCTTTTTCTTACGCTGTTATGCATCCTGTTTTATATTGGATGCCTGACCGGTTTTTTTTTGTAATCTGCAGAATGATATTATATATCTCCTGTCCGTTTTTTAATCTGTGTTTATTATTCTAATGATGGAATAGTCCATGTCCCCTGACATCAGACGTAATGCTTTTATTGCATGGCTGCTTATTATTATACAGTTTATTACACCCGTACTGACGCTGCTTCCGGCACCGGTTCGTGCGGATGTGGATATGTCTGCAGATATGCAGGGGACAATTCATGGACTGAACTCACTTATATTTGGAGAACCGGCGGGGCATCACGACTCCCCGCCAGTAGTTTCTGGCGAAGGGCAAACTGTAGCGCCTGTGGTCCCACTCTCTGCCGGCCCGCAAGGTCAGCGGGCAGTCCCCGATGCCAGACTGATTCCGGAGCCCAGGGTATCACCCGGTCTGCCAGATCTGACCCGGCCGGTACTGGGGCAGGGGAGGCCGCTGAAGGTTCCGTCAGAAAACATGTTGGAGAGGCATGTTGCGGAACTGTCGTCTGAACCTGAAGGGACGCTGGCCTCCGGTGCCATGCAGATGGGGTCCATGTTCTCCAGCGAGAACAGAACGGATGCTGCCATTAATTATGCCCGGGGAGTTGGCGAAGGACTGATTAACCAGAGAGTAAACGACTGGCTCAATCAGTTCGGTAACGCTAAGGTCTCGCTGGGGAGCGGCGGGCAGTTTTCCGGTGATATGCTCATTCCTCTTCACGACACCGACCAGAATCTTATTTTTACCCAACTGGGCGTTCGCCGGGGCCAGGAGAGAAATACAGTTAACCTCGGTGCCGGCTACCGGACGTATATGGACGACTGGATGCTGGGTGGAAACGTTTTCTATGACTATGACTATACGGGTAAAAACCGGCGTCTTGGTGGCGGTGCAGAGCTGTGGCGCGATTACCTGAAGCTGGGGGTTAACGGTTATATTCGGCTGACGAACTGGCACCAGTCGGTACTTTCAGAGATGGAGGACTACGATGAGCGCCCGGCAAATGGTTTCGACATACGTGCTGAGGGATATCTGCCCGCCTGGCCCTATCTCGGCGGTAGCCTGAAATACGAGCAGTATTTCGGCAGGGGCGTCTCCGTCAGTGACAGCACCAGTCCTGACACCCTGAAGGACAATCCTGCCGTGCTGACTGCGGGCCTGAGTTACACCCCTTTCCCCCTGATGACCCTTTCTGCCAGCCGCTCGGTTGGTGACTCAAATGATACCCTAATGGCCCTGGATATTAACTATCGGCTGGGAGTGCCGTGGTATCAGCAGGTCAGCCCCGATAACGTGGATTTAATGCGCAGTCTGGCCGGTAACAAATACGATTTTGTTGACCGCAATTACAACATTGTTATGCAGTACCGTAAGCAGGAGTTGCTGCGCATAGGGCTGCCGGAGCGGCGTAGGGCACAGGCGATGGAAACCATCACCATTCCGCTGACGATCGCAAAGGTCAAGTACGGCCTGAAGGGGGTTGACTGGTCGGTTTCTCCGGAGCTGATGGCCCGCGGTGGACGCTACAGAATACTGACTCCCACGGAAATTGAGGTGATGCTGCCGGCCTATATATTCAGCGGTGATCAGAAAACGCCGCAGACGTATCAGATCAGCGCGATGGCGACGGACAACCATGACAACCAGTCCAATACGGCAACGATGCAGATTGACGTTGTGCCATCCGATAACGGGGTGACTATCAAGTCAGACAAGAATAATGCGAAGGCGGACGGTCAGGGGACGGACAGCGTGCTGGTGCAGGTGACGGACAAAAAGGCGGGTCAGGTGGTGGCGCTGACGGCGGACAACGGGGCGGTCATCGCGAAGACGGTGACCACGGACGAGAAAGGCCAGGCGACGGCATCACTGACCAGTATGGTGGCAGGCGCCAGCACGGTGACGGCGACGATGCTTAACGGTAACTACGATACAACTGAGGTTCACTTCGTAGCAGACAGCGCGACGGCGCAGGTGAAGTCGGTTCTGCTGCAGGGGGATGAGGTCAGCAGGGTTGCCGACGGCAGCAGCAGCTTCCGCTACGCGGTGACGGTGACGGACGCGAACGGCAACCCGGTGGCGGACCAGACGGTGACGGCGCAGGCGGACAAGCCTGACCATGTGACGGTGGCGGCGGACGGCGCCACCAACGCCGCTGGTCAGACAACGGTGACGCTGACGAGCACCACGACGGCGGTGTCGGACATTCAGGTGAGCGTGAGGGCAGGCAGCACCGGCAGGATGGTGGACGCGGATAAAAAGGTCAGCTTCGTGGCAGGGGCCGTGTCGCCGGACAAGTCGGACTTTGTTGCCGCCCCCGATCACATTGTGGCGGACGGTCAGGCGGTCTCGACGCTGACGCTGACGCTGCGGGACAGCAACGGCAATGCGGTGTCGGGCCAGGCCGCGACGCTGAGCGCGAAGGTGGCGGGCGCGGGTGACACGCAGGTGACGGGGTTCACGGAGGGGACGGCGGGAAGCTATACGGCCGGGCTGACGGGGACGGAAGCGGGGCAGGCGACGGTGCAGGCGATGCAGGGGGCGAGTCCGGCGAGCAACGATAAGCCGGCGGTGACCCTGACGGCGGACGCGGGCACGGCGCAGGTGAAGTCGGTTCTGCTGCAGGGGGATGAGGTCAGCAGGGTTGCCGACGGCAACAGCAGCTTCCGCTACGCGGTGACGGTGACGGACGCGAACGGCAACCCGGTGGCGGACCAGACGGTGACGGCGCAGGCGGACAAGCCTGACCATGTGACGGTGGCGGCGGACGGCGCCACCAACGCCGCTGGTCAGACAACGGTGACGCTGACGAGCACCACGACGGCGGTGTCGGACATTCAGGTGAGCGTGAGGGCAGGCAGCACCGGCACGATGGTGGACGCGGATAAAAAGGTCAGCTTCGTGGCGGATGTTTCAATAAAAGACATTGCAGTCAATGGTTATATCTTTGGAAAGGATGAAGGCTTCCCAACGACAGGTTTTAAAGGGGCGATGTTCACCATTGAGCTGAAAAACGGTAACGCTTCAGACTTTAACTGGAAAGCCGATGCTCCTTGGGTGACAGTAAAGGATGGAGTGGTTTCATTTAACGATACAGGAACCGGAAGTAAAGTTACTATTACCGGCACACCAATTAGTGGTGAGGGTAAAATTATCAGTTGGGATTTTACGCTGAAAAATTGGTTCATCAATAATGGTACAACTACCGGGACCGACATGGATGAAGCTAGTTTTTGCGGTTCGAGTTTTTCTAAAGTGCCGACAATACAACAACTTAATGGGAGTGAAAGAAGTGATGGTAAGCGTGGAACTCTCGGTGGGCTTTGGAGTGAGTGGGGTAATCTGACTGCTTTCAACGGATCAGGTTTTGTGTCGACGAATCCAATCACAGATTATACTGGTTACTGGACATCTCAATATGCCGCTGCCACATACATTGTCAGTCTAAGTAATGGAAAACTCGGTACTATTATTGGTAACTTTAGTGAATTTATGGTGTGTCGAAAGTCGATGTAGTGATAGAAACCGGTAAGTTATTCTGTGTAACTGCCACTACGCCGAAGGCGATCGTGTAAGTATTCTGCATAATCGTGCCATTCATCTTTAGAGATCCTCCGGCATAATCAAATTAGTTTTAGCGGAAGCGGGCTACGCTTCCGCTAAATATGGACTCCAGGCTATTTAATAGCTTGGTTTTTTTTGTTTAGCTCGGTTTATATTTTGTCTTCCTTTACTTGTCTTAGTCGTGCAAGGCAACAGCGCGGCTGCCCGGTTGAATGCTGGTGAACTGAGTAATCGCCCCACCTCGCGAGACCTACATTAGCGAACGCCTCTTCATTCGTCGTAATAGCCATAGCAAGCCCAACATAATAGCCAGATAGCCCATAACGTAATTTCCCTGTTGCTTTCGTTCAGAGAGCGCCGGGTCGGCAGCCCATGCCAGAAAGGCGGTAACATCCCTGGCGTATTGCTCCTCAGTTTCAGCTTTTTTCGATGCCGGGCTCCATTGGATCTCTCCACTCGTCAGTGGTTTTGGCATGTTAATCACGCCGCCTGGAAAATAACGATTAGCCTTCAGTTCAGGATCGGCAGGCAGATAGCCGGTTAGCAGTGCGTAAACGTAATCTGCCCCCTGGTCCGTGTAGGGCAGAAAAGCATCTAACAAAAATTGTGGGAAACCGCGATCGTATGAGCGGGCACGGACGATATAGCTCAGGTCAACGGGTTCAGCGCCATTGTTAAGGTATCGTGCTTCACGTTCATTAAGATATGGCGATATAAAGCTGTCATTTAGCGTACCGTCCCGCTCACCAATCTGGCCGTCATCCTGAATCTCAGGAAACTGATAGCCGCTGGCGATACTTCTTGCTTCTTCAGCCGTGAGTTCTGGACCGCCGGGTCTGGTCAGCGTCCGAAAGGTTAGGTGTTTCATGCCGTGACAAGCGCGACACTTCTCTTCATAAACCTGCAGGCCACGTCTAAGCTGCTCTTTATCATATTGGCCAGTAATGCCGCTAAAGCTCCATTCCTGGCGTTCAGGCCTGGCTTCCTGCGCATATGAGGAACTCAGCCCCAACAGAGAAAAGGACAAGACGCTGAATTTCAATAGTTGTTTCATCATCAGTCCTGTTTTTCAAGAAAACGACGGCAAGGTAAGACGATTAAAAACCAGGCAAACCAAATCAGCGTCGAAAGCTGGGATGCGGCACGGATCCAGCCCTCATCATTACGAAAACCGTCAAGAAGATCCGGGCCAACCAGCGCTTTCGACCCTAACCAGCCTAAAAAACAGGCATTAATAACCCATAGCCAGAATCCGCACTTAACCAGTTTGCTGTAATGGCGAAAACGAGCCCGGGAAGTATCAAGCCAGGGTAGAAAATAGAAAATCAGTATTGAGCCGCACATCGCGGCTAGCCCCACGAATTCATTCGGGAAGCAGCGCAAGATGGAGAAAAAGGGAAGGAAATACCATTCTGGCGCAACAATCGCGGGTGTAATCGTTGGGTCAGCAGCAATAAAGTTGTCGGCGCTGCTCAGATAGTGCGGCGCGAAGAATAAAAACCAGGCGAAAACCATCAAAAAAAGAGTGATTTTTATAGCATCGAGATCGGTGATTTTGTAATCGAACAACAGGCTCCTGGACTCTTTCTCGCTAAACCTCTTTTTCATCGCCTGGGCAAAAGCCGACTGTACTGTACGTATATGGAAAACCGTGGCGACGACAATCACGAAGGGAAGAATAAAGTGGATAACAAAAAAGCGGCCCAGCATCGGTGTCCCCGGAGTATGGCTGCCGACTAAATATGCGTAAATTGAATCACCCACCAGCGGGATGGCCTGGGCAAATCGGGTAATCACCGTTGCCGCCCAGTAGCTTTTTTGCCCCCAGATCAGGCTATAACCAAGAAACGCGGTCATCATCAGCAGGATATACAGCGTGACGCTAACCATCCACATTGTCGTCCAGGGCTTACGGTAAACGTTGTAGTACATGCCACGAAAAATATGCATGTAGCAGGCAAAGAAAAAGAGCGACGCGCCAATAGCATGCATGTTACGTAACAGCTCTCCATGGCGAACCGCGCGCATAATATGAATAATGGAGTCAAATGCCAGCTCAGCCGTCGGTACGTAAAACATCGCCAGCACGATACCCGTAAAGATCTGCACGCCGAGCATAACCAGCAGGATAGCGCCGATCGCAAATACCCAGAGTCCGGCAATTGAGCGAGGGAAAGGAATACGCCAGCGAAGCGAATAGACGCTTTCATTCTTCATTTCAGACTTCCTTCGCGCCGATACGCACGACCTGACCATCGGAATGAATAACGTAGTCTGGGATTGCCAGGTTGGTCGTTGCGGGCCCGCGCGTCACGCGCCCGGAGGTATCAAACTCTGAGCCGTGGCACGGGCAAATCCAACCCAGCCCACCCGGTCGGGCGTTAGGTACACACCCGGCATGTGGGCAATAACCTTGAACCACCAGCCATTGAGGATGGGCTGCAGAGACCCTGGCGCTGTCTGGCTGTGGGTCGATAAGCGTATCCAGGTCGGCACTTCTGGCAGTAATAATTTCATCCGGGGTGCGATGGTGAATAAGAATCAGCTTTCCCTGCCATACACGTCTGACGGTTTGTCCAGCAGCAACCGCTGCAAGAGAGACATCAATCGGTTCATTTTCCCCAAGCGTTTTTTCATCCGGGCCCAAGGCCGAAACCAGCGGCCAGACAGCAGCAGCGACGCCTGCCGCACCGACAAATTTTGTCAGTTTACACAGGCATTCCCGACGCTGTTCCTGGATTTCGCCATCTGGACGTTTATTATCTGCCACCTCGTATACCTCCTTAAGTGTCGCGGATTAATGTTTGTCGATACGCGCGTAAATTTCCTGAAAGCGCTTGTCAGCAATACCCGGCGCTTTGAACGCACGGTAGCTTTCTGGTAACGAGGCATCTCCAACCTTAATCAGCATCACCATGCCCTGAGCGTAATGCGGTGTACATTTGATGCCGTAAAACCCGGCATTGTCATAAGTAACTTCGATCTCTTCATCTATTTTGCCCATAAATCCAGGATAGCCAGCCGGAGACAACTCAGCGATTGAGGCCGCGTTGTGGCTTTTATGTTTACGGATAAACTTCACCGTATCCCCAGGCTGGATCTCCAGATAATCCGGCTCATAGACCATTGGCCCCGCAGACCCACGATTCTTCATCAACACTTCGTGAGTTTGTGCGAAGGCTGAAGAGGCGAAAGCGAGTAAACACAAAATTTGCAGACTCTGTTTGAGGTATTTCATTGATTCTTCCTTAAAATTCATCAGGCCGTTGATAACGAATAAAACAGTTTGCACCACTTGCATCCCTTTCAATGATGGCGTCGATTCCAAACCAGGTGTGGAGGTTTTCGCGGGTAAAAACAGCGCATGGTTTCCCTTGCATCGCCATATGTCCGGACGTCATTACGATGATGCGATCGCAGAACATCGCGGCATGATTGAGGTCGTGCAGAGCAGCAATCACCGTGAGCTTTTCACGTTTCACGAGACTTAGCAGGCCAATCTGATGTTGAATGTCGAGATGGTTGGTGGGTTCATCCATCAGCAACAACTGTGGCTGCTGTGCCAGCGCCCGGGCGATATGCAGGCGCTGTTTTTCTCCACCAGAAAAGGTATGCCAGCAGCGGTGCTGTAATTCACTGAGATCAACCTTTTCCAGCATAGTCTGCACGATAACGTCATCTTTGGCGGACCAGGGGGAGAGCAGGCTAAGCCAGGGGGTCCGCCCCAGAGAAACGGCTTGTAAAGCAGTAAGACGCTCGCTGGTTTCAGCCTGTTGTTCGACCAGCGCCACCTGTTGAGCAAGATGACGCCGCGAATAATGCTGGAGCGCTTTTTGCTGCAGAGTGATTCGTCCTGAAGTCGGCTTCAGCAAACCAGCCAGGAGTGAAATCAGTGACGTTTTGCCCGAGCCATTGGGGCCGATGATGCCGACAAACTCGCCAGGCGTTACGCTGAGTGAAATATCATCAACAATCGTCTTACCTTTTACCTTCCAGCGCAGATTACAGGCTTCAATAACGGCTTGTGCAGAGGTAATAAAAGGGTTTACGAGGTTCACCGTCATTTGTTCTGGTTTCCTCTAATCAGAATGATTGAAAACGCAGGGGCGCCAACCAGAGCGGTGATCACGCCTATTGGTAGAACCTGGCCGGGGAGTAACGTGCGGGAAATAACATCAGCGATAATGAGGAAGATCGCGCCGGTAAGCGCACTCACTGGCAGCAGTCGATGATGCTGGTTGCCGACCAGTAGACGAGCGGCATGCGGGATAACCAGACCGACAAAGCCGATCGCACCAACAATGGAGACCATAATTGCCGTCATGCCGGTGACGGCGGCAATCAGTACTGCACGGGTACGTTTTACCGGAATACCCAACGATGCCGCAGACTCAGCGCCAAAGGAGAACGCGTCGAGATGGCGGGCATAACAGAAGCACAGCACGATACCGACCAGAGCGGTTGGAATGGCTAAGACAACATCGGGCCAGCGTACACCGCTCAAATTGCCTAACAACCAGAACATAATACCGCGCGCTTGCTCGGCGTTTGCTGAGCGGGTAATGATAAGCGACGTAATCGCATTGAAAAGCTGTGAGCTGGCGATCCCGGCAAGGATGATCTGGGTTGTTACACCTCCGCCTTGTCTACCGCCAGCAGCCATTGCTAATAGTGCAACGAACATAAATGCTGTCAGCGCACCAATAAAAGCTCCCAATGACATACTGATGATCCCTGCCCCAAGCCCGGTGAGAGCAATCAGCACCGCTCCGGTGGATGCTCCGGCAGAAATCCCCAATAGATAAGGTTCAGCGAGCGCATTGCGTAGCAACGACTGCAGCACTACGCCGGAAACAGCCAGGCAGGCACCGCAGCAGGCGGAGACCAGCGCTCGGGTCAGGCGATAGTTCCAGACGATCCCTGCATCCAGCGCATCGACAGGGTAGTGTGCATCAAAAAGATGATTTGCCAGCGTGCTGAGTACGTGCTGCCAGGGAATCAGCGTTTCGCCGATGGAAATACCCGCCAGCAGTACGCAGCACATCAGCGCACTGACCCAAACGGCATGTCCACCTATTCTCATCGCAAGTTGACCAACGGCACGACGCATCCTGCGTGAATCACTCATGATTATCTGCGTTCCTGAGTAACGGAGATGCGCTATACCGTCCGAGGATATAGCGCAAAACGTAGATTAATGAGCAGACTGCGGATGCGCTAAGCCATATTCAACAAGGGCATCCGCCAGTTTTTCCACCCCATCAATAGTTCTGATCCCGGCATTCATTGTCTGTACGTCAATGACCGGCAGATGGTTTTCCTTGACGGCAGGAACCAGTTTGGTGACAGGGTCGGACTTGAGGTATTCCATCTTGACCTTCCAGTCATCTGCCGGGAAGCGCCGACGGCTCATCTCTCCGAGCACAATGACCGAAGGATTAGCTTTAGCGATGGTTTCCCAGCCCACTGTTGGCCATTCTTCGGCAGAATCAATCACATTCTTCACACCCAGCGTTTGGGCTATCCATGCAGCTGGGCCAAACTTTCCGGCAACGTAAGGATCGAGCTGCAAATCGGCGCTTGAGAACCAGAACACCGCGGAAACATTCTTATCCATTCCGGTAATTTTATTTTTCGCTGCGGCTTCACGTGCTTTAAGGCTGGCAATCAACGCTTCGCCTTTATCCTGAACATCGAAGATTTTCGCCAAATCGGCGACTTCCTGATACACCATGGCAATATCAAACATACCCTTACGGACACCATCACCACCATCTTCGTTATCTTTCGCACAGTCAGCCGGCGCGGTATAAACGGGAACCTTCAGTTCACTAAACTGTTCATAAGAGGCAACCGTGCCTGCTGGGCCGATTTGCCATTCAAACTGGCTGGCGACCAGATCCGGTTTTTTAGCCACAATCCCTTCAAAGCTGGGAATATTTTGCGCAATAACGGCAACTTTTTCATTAGCTGTTTTATAAGTATCCAGTACCGGGCCAAACCACAGTGAAGTGCCCACGACGCGATCGGCCAGCCCTAATGAATAAAGAATCTCGGTACTATTCTGTCCCACCGTTGCCACGCGCGTTGGTGCCTGGTTGAAGGTAATATCGCGGCCACAGTTTTTAATCGTCAGAGGATATTCGGTTTTTGCCGCGGCAGAAAAACCGGAAGTAAGCAGCAGAGCAGTCGTGCCCAAAATAGCCAGAAGCGTTTTTTTAGAGGAGTAAAAGGTAGAATTAGCGTGCATTATCATCGTCCCGTTGATGCCAGAATCTGAAGATCTGGTCATGGCTCATTTCATTCCATATATCGGGAGGAGACATGAAGATAGATGACATTCAATCGTGAAATTTAAGAATGAAGATATGCAAAAAATGCAAATAAGCGTTACTTAGCCGAAATCTTATTCATAAATACACTACTGCATTTGTCAAATAATTCATCCCATGGACCATCCCGTCCACTCAATGGTATACACCTTTGACAGCAGGTCTCCTGACTCACGGTAACCAGAATATCAGCCTTCCCATAAAGATAAACTTTACAGTGACCTGTGGCTTATTAACCACACAAGGATATTCTGCATCCGCCTACAGTTGCGGGGGCAGTTATGGAATTGAATTAAATAATTCTTACCATATTCCTATTCATATACAAAAATGTAATGAAATGCTGTCGAAAGCGACTCTAACGGCAATTGTTAACAAGGTCAACCATAGGGGGTAAGAGGCAAAAGAGAGTGGGCAACTAAAAATAATCAATAAATACAAATGGTTGTGTGTTTGTTTCTTTGCGTGATGCTGTAAATGAAAATAACAACGGGAAGCTAAATGATAATTGGTTGATGTTGATCAAATTACGAACATAATTCAATCTCCGCGTATGAAACATATTGATCACCATCAAAAATGCTGCATATTAGCAGTTGAATCTTTTTTTTGTGAACTCTCCATGTGTACCAACTGCCATTCATCCTGCATATCCATAATCACGTTAAAATTGTTACGCAACCAGAAATGATAACCGCCGGGTAAAAAATGATGTGTGTGAAGATACAAAACTTTATATTGATGTTGCTGACAAAATACCTCAGCTAAGGAAAACAATTGACTGCCGATCCCCTGTCTGCGATAGCGTTCATCCACGTAGCAACGACAAATTTCCGCTGTTTCAGACAAGTTATAGCGTCCGCGCAGTTCAGCAATCCGATCATTATATTGACATACCGCCAGTGTAGCGATTAATTCTCGTTTTTCGCTCCATGCGCAAAGTAATGAATTCCTCTCCTGTAACAGATACTGTCGTTCGAGATCAAAGAGATCTTCTTCGCCAGAAGGCATGGATCTACCAGCATTGAAGAACAGATTAAGATGTTCAATAAGGAACGACTGAACAGCAGGAATATCGGCGTGAGTCATCTCACTAAACCTAAATGGGATCATGGCATGCGTAACTCAATCTTAGAATGGAAAACGATAATAACAATAAGACTACTTTAAAAACAATATTGAGCGACCTGAGACAGACATGCAATTGTCAATGTTGCTATTCTGCACACAGATTATAAATGGGAAATATTGAGTTCAGGCAGGAATACTTCCTACCATTCTGCACAATGAAGACCCGCCATGGCGTACGCTTAAATTTTCAGCGTCTCAATGACCATTCGCAGGGCAGGGGAGACGTTGCGATGAGGATAATAAAGAAATAATCCTTCCATTCGCAGGCTGTAACGCTGCAACACCCTGATAAGGTTACCGTGTTCTAAATCATCCGCGACCAGTTCGACAGGGACATAGGCCAGCCCAAGACCCAGCCGGGCGGCTTCTGCTTCCATATAGCTGTCGGATAAAGCCCATTGCCCTTCAGGCTGATGGGTGATTTTTTTATCATTCTGAATGAGTTCCCACTGATATACGCTGCCGTCGGCAAACTGATAGGCGATGCAGGGATGCGCCTTTAAATCCGCCGGGGTTTGTGGAAAACCAAAGCGGTGAAAATGTTCAGGTGTACCCACAACGGCCATCTCCATATCCGGCGTAATGCGCACCGCGACCATGCCCTGGCCGACTTCAGGCCCCAGACGAACGCCGGCATCGAATCTTTCCTCGATGATATCGACGAACCGGCTCTCATTCATCAGTTCTAGCCTGATATCAGGGTAGCGCTGTTTAAATACCGCCAGCTTAGGCAGCAGGCATTTATCAATGGCGTGCTGGCTGGCATTGATACGCACCGTACCGGAGGGCGTCTCTCGATAATGCGCCAGCGTGGCAAGCCCACGATCTAACGTATCAAATCCAGATGCCGTCTTCTGATAGAGCTGCTCGCCTGCTTGCGTCAGCGACAGTTTACGCGTGGTACGCACCAGCAGCTGGACGCCCAGCCTTTCTTCAAGCTCACGAACAGAACGACTGACTCCTGATTGAGCAAGCCCCAGCCGCTGAGCAGCCGCGGTGAAACTGCCTTCCCGTACAACCTGCATAAACAAGTACAGCTCGTTGTAATTCTCCCTTTTCGCCATTGAATAATCCCTCTGAATGACAGCAGTCTTAATATTAATTTATAACATTATGGTATTAATCTTAGCACTAATCGCCCTCTAATCAGCACTAATTCTGCTCACTATAATGAGCCCATCAAAACAAAGCACCGCAGCGTTGTCCGTCGGAAACCTGTATTTCTCAGTTGTTTTTCATGGGGATTTTTATGAAAGCCTTCACCCGAACGCTAAAAACCGCGATGCCGGCCATGCTGTTATTCGCATCATTAAGTGGAGCCTCAACAATGAGTTTTGCTGATTCAACCAATCCGAATGCCCCTGTTTCCATGACAGATAAGTGGGACAAGACCTTCGCTGAGAGCCTGAAAGTCGAACATCGTAAAGTCTCGTTCCAGAATCGATATGGCATCACCTTAGTGGGCGATCTTTACCTGCCCAAAGATCGTGGCGATCGCAAGCTGGCAGCGATTGCGGTCAGTGGGCCTTTTGGCGCGGTGAAAGAGCAATCCAGCGGCCTGTATGCGCAGACGCTGGCGGAACAAGGATTTGTTACCCTGGCATTCGATCCCTCTTACACGGGGGAAAGCGGCGGCTATCCGCGAAACGTCGCCTCACCGGATATCAACACTGAAGATTACAGCGCGGCGGTGGATTTCTTAGGGCTGCAAAAAGAGGTGGATCGCAATCGTATCGGGCTGCTCGGTATTTGCGGCTGGGGTGGCATGGCGTTGAACGACGCTGCGATGGATACCCGCGTCAAAGCGGTGGCTACCAGCGTGATGTACGACATGAGCCGGGCGATGGGCCATGGCGTGGGTGTGGGCAAAGACCGTTATTCCATCGCCGACCGTCGTGCCGTTCTGCAATATCTGAACGAACAACGCTGGAAGGATGCGCAGAGCGGCACCTTCGCACACGGCGGCCATGATATTAACGTCGACAGCAACGGCAAGGCCAGCGCGGGCGAGCGCGTTCTGCCAGAAACGCTGCCGGCAAATCCGCATCCGATACTGAAAGAGTTCTTCGATTACTATCGCATGCCGCGCGGCTTCCACGAGCGTTCCGTTAACTCGACCGGGGCGTGGACGGCAACGATGCCACTGTCGTTTATGAATATGCCGCTGCTGAGCTACGCCAGTGAAATCACCATCCCAACGCTTATTGTGACCGGTGAGAAAGCGCATTCACGCTATTTTGCTGAAGATGCTTTCAAGGCGATTGGCAGTAAAGACAAAGAACTGGTAGTGGTGCCAGGGGCAAATCATGTGGACCTCTACGATAACGTGGCCGGAAAAATACCTTTCGCGAAGTTCGAACAATTTTTCCAGACCAAACTGAAATAAACCCTCTCCTGAATTGATGCAAAGCCACCGGCCTCTGGCGGGTGGCTTTTATCCTGATCTTCGTGAAATTTCACTATGTCGACGCTAAACCAAACACCATCATCTCATCATCAGCGCGCATACTGGGGCGGTATTTTTGCCATGACCCTGTGCGTGTTTGTGCTGATTGCTTCTGAATTTATGCCCGTCAGCCTGCTCACGCCGATTGCCCGCGATTTAGGCGTGACGGAGGGGCTGGCAGG
>NZ_JAOWDS010000068.1:0-23012 GCF_030334545.1 Citrobacter sp. Ce129 | reverse complement strand
TCATCGGGCAGAAGCAGAGGATAAACATCCAGCCCGGTCAGGCGTTCAAGTGCTGCCTTTAATGCCAGCTCGATCATGACGTGCGTCTGCCTCCCCTGTGATGATGATGCGGTCCGCAAGACGTTCGACGTTACGAACGGTATAAACCCGGTCAGACGTCGTTATTTTCCAGTCGATATCAATATTCAGGTTCGGATGAGTGGTAAAAAGACACGTTTCAACAACCTGCTGTTGATCCAGTGTGCGGACCTTTCTGCCCGATACCAGCTCGCGCTTCGCCCAGGCTTTCCCGGTCGCGACCAGTTGTTCCGGCAGATGTTCACCCAGCGGCCCCCGGCCGGATTGCATATACCCAATCGAAAGACGGCAGGTCATCTCTTCCGGCTTCAGGCTCATACGGTGTTCTCCTGCAACGGGAAAAGAAGATGCCGGACCGCAGCCGTCTCCAGCCACTGACCAGTGAAACCATTCAGATACGCATCCCCGACCAGGTACTGCATGGCCAACTGGATATCTTCATCCGCCACAAAACCGCGTACACCTTCCGGCAGCGCCTGCAGTTCGTCATCGCTTCCCACCAGTTTGCAGTAGTAGTCACGTTCAATACTCTTTTGCGCAGCCGCCACCATATTAGTGAGCATGCCGTCATGCTCTGTGAAATCCGGCTCCAGACGGAGCTGGGTTTTCACATCATCCAATGTCAGTATCATGGTCATCGGCTCCCTTGCGGGGACTCAGCGCCTTTTCCGCATCTTCTGGCCATACCGCAATATGGCGTTCAACCAGTTTTTCTGCGTACTCAGCATCAAAACAGGCCGTATCACCGCGTGAATAACGATGATAGGGTCCCAGGAAAAAAACCGCTTTCCGCGCCACTTCTGCTCCCGTCAGGCCCGTAGTCCCGTTTGCTTCACTTCCGGTCAGATCAACACCGGCATTATCTGAACCCGCTGCAGTATTCTGACCGTCATCCCCGTCCACTGAATTTTCCGGCGTCAGTTCATCCGGCTTTTTCACATCACCGGCTGCAGCCGCCGCTGCCGCTGCTTTTGCTGATTTCGTTGTCATCGTTTTGCTCCTGAAAAGAAAAAACCCGCTACTGCGGGCCTGGGGGATTACGTGCTTTTATTCTGTGCGACCGTGGTCGCACAGAGTGCAGGACCGGTTAAAACAGAACTTTTGTCCCGAGAACAAGACCTTCCGGATGACGGAAGCCGATATCGTGCTCCGTCACCACGCGAATCAACGACTGGTTACGGGAGAACGCGGAAACCAGATTGCCGTCCCCGTCCTGATAGGAGGCTTCCTGCGAGAACGACACCTTCATGTTGCCGTCTTCACCGATAACCACATCATTAAAGTCAGCGAAGTAAATTTCCGACTCTTTGCCTGCGTCACCGAGGTTTGCCGGGATAGCGCTGGTACGCTGAATCTGAAATCCCTTCAACATCCCCTGGGCCATTTCCGGGTAGACTTTGTTACCGTTACCGTCGCGCAGCCCGAACAGTTTCATGTAAGTCCGGTTCGACATACCCCAGCCGCAGCTGATCATGTTGCTGTTGCCGTCCATCGCCATCAGAATGATGGCGTCGAGATAGGTATCAATCGTCTGCAGATTAACCTCTGCAGCAGCTTCCCACGGCAGCAGGCGGTTCCACTCAGTTGCCCGCGCTTTCATACCGACAGGCGTATCACCAGTACCGTCATCACGCATAAAGGCTTTATCTTCACGAACAGAAATCGCGGTCAGAATATCCTGCAGGACCAGCTGCTCCACGTTGTAGCCAGCACGACCAATCAGCTGGTTGGAGATAGGCACCATTGCAATCATGGTTTTCGCAGTGAGTTTCACATCATCGAAGCGCGCTTCTGATGTTTTCGCATCCTTGCCTTCCCCGGTGTAGCTCGCCGTCGCACCACCGGCCAGACGCGGCAGCGCCATATTGCCGTTCGGCAGCGGAATGGAGCGCGCGCCCAGCTTACGGACTATGGTGCGATCGCGCAGCAGTTCGATCACCTCGCTGTGCAGGTTTTGCGGAATAAGAACGCCACCTGACGCGGCGGCAGTGTTGATGGCCATCGAGACAGACTGGTCATTCAGTTCTTCAGCTGCAAATTTAGCAGCATCCTGGACGTTACCCTGTGCTGCCGCAATCGACATCACCAGACGGGTCATTCCTGCGCCGGTATATTGCTTTGGCTCTGCTTTAACGCTGATACCCGGAGCCTGTTGTGTACCTTTAACCGGTTTGGCAACAAGCGCTGCAGCACGTTCAGCTGCTTCCAGACGCTCCATTTTGGCACTGATATCTGTAAACTGCTGCTGCAGGCTGGCAAATTCGGTTAACTGCTCCGCTGTCAGCGTTCCACCGGTAGTTTCAATCGTGGCCAGGGCCTGTACCTGTTCATTAATACCCGCACGCTGACGACGTAATTCTTCAATCTGTGGCATAGTTTTCTCTCTTTTTGGCATAAAAAAAGCAGCCAACAGGCTGCTTTCTGGTAATGACGCATTAGCGCCGGGTCACATTCTGGTTTGCAGGTCCATCGCGGCGGCCTGCAACTTTATGGAAGTGGTTTGTTGAGGTTGTTTGTACTTTGCTGCAATGGCATTAATCGCAGACTGAGGATCCGAAACTTCATCGGCAAGACCAGCAGAAATGGAATCAGCGCCGAAATAGATTCCGGCCTGCGTGTTAATCACCGTCTGAGGGGCAAGATTCCGGTATTCCGCTACAGAGGTAATAAACGTCTCGTACATATCGTCAATCATCCTCTGGAACATTCCCCGAGCGTCTTCACTCAGTGGCTCATGTTGTGTACCGTTATTTTTATTATCTCCCCGAAAAATCGTGGTGAATGTTAACCCCATTTGCTCTTCCATCTTGGAAGTATCCAGGTGTTCCATGATCACTCCAATCGAGCCGACTCCACTGGTCTGACTGACTACAATTTTGCTGCAGGCCGAAGCGATAAAGTAAGCCGCAGAATAGGCGCTGTAGTTCACAATTGCAGTAATAGGCTTAGTTTGACGTGACTGGAAAATATAATCGGCCAGTTCCTTGCATCCAACCGCCGCACCACCACCAGAATTTATATCCAGCACAATTTCACTGATGGAAGGGTCATTTAATGCAGCATGCACCTGGCTACGTATGCGCTCATAGCTGGTAAGTTCAGAACACATTGCAGTAATTTGCCCACGACGCGGAACCAGAATGCCGTGAACAGGAATAACTGCCATTCCACCAGCTGGTTGAACCAAATCTGGCGCCTGATTGTTATCAGGATCCTGCGTCATGTGAATTCCAGCCTCTTCTGATAATCCCTGAATACGGGGAACCAGCACAGCTTTTACAGAATCCATTGTCTGTCGTGTCACGTAATGTGGAACACCAAAGACCATAGCCGCCAGGTGCGGCAGATTAATTAAATTTTTTGTCATGATGTTTACCAGGTCAGCCCGCACTGCGGGTGATATTCAGTTTCTGGACAGAATAGAGTTGATTTCTGCCAGTTGATTTGCTGTTGGCGCGTTATCGCTAGGTAAGATTTGTTTACTGTCGACCATATTCAGAGGCGTCAGGTATTTGTCCCCTCCGGCGATGGGTGGAAGGTTCTCCATGCGGCGAATGTCGTTAACCGATAACCAGCCCCACTGGCGGCCTAGTGCATAAGATTCATAACGTGACTTCTGATCACCGCGCAGCAGGCCGGATACATTGAATTCAATGTACAGATCACTGCGCTCGCTGGGTAAAAGCAGATCGCGCATTAATGCGCCTTCATGACGCTTCAGCCAGGCCAACAGCGTATACATCACAAACTGCAGCCCCTGGTGCTCAATGTTGTTATTCGTGGCTTTCTCCAGCATCTGCACCATATGAGGCGGGATTTTATAGAGCCGGCACACTTCTTCCACTCCCCATTGTCGGGACTGCAATAATTGAGCTTTCTCGTTATCCTGAGATAACTGTTTATAACTCATCCCCTCCTGGAGGAGTGCAACAGAGAAAGCATTCCTGACACCAGAATAACGATCCGTCCATTTTGCCAGCAGTCTGTCTATTGCATCCTGGTTTTTTATTGTCGCGGCTTCTTTTGGACGCTCAATAACACCACTCATCGTCGTACCTCGACGAAAAACCTGAGCAGCATGTTCTTCCACAGCCAGGTTTAACCCAAGTACATCAGCATTTGTCTGGATTGGAGAACTGCCGATATAGCCATCGAGCGAAAATACTTTCACATGATGCATCATGCGCATTGGCAACGTTTCGCCAATTTCGGGTAGTTCATAATATGGCATCCCATCCGGGCCTTTCAGGACAATGACCTTTTGGGGATTAACCGGGATTAATTCGCGGGGATAACCTTTCCCGTCCCTGTCGATGATCGAGTAGCAATTCCCCTCCAGACCAAGCAGGCCCTGCTGCTGTTCAAAGTATTCAAATGAAGTGTCCTTTTTATTAGGCTGGGAATGTACAAGATCATAAACGGGGTGGTCAGAAGCTCGCTTACGGGCTCCGTTAGCACCTCGTCTGTAAAGCTCACACGGCAGTTGCGCTACGGATTCAGCCAGAAGAGTTACACATGCCCGTACAGCTGATAATGCCATCGCAGTTTCAGGAGTTATGATTATCCCAGCCTTACTCTGACTCGAACTCACACCTCCCAGCATGGTTTCCCAGAATCCACCACCTGATCGCGATTTACCCCGAAACATCTGGGGGATAAACATTACTCACCCCCTGGTTTGTGAAATCCTGTAGATATGGATCTCGCAATTAAAAACGACCACAGCAGGCAAATTAAGCCGCCGGTAATAAATCCGACGGAGGGTGAAATAAGCCAGGCGCCGGTCGACAATAAGCCGACACCAACGAGGCCGATAATAAAACTCAGGACTGTGATTAACATGTAATATCTTCCTCATCATAAGCCGATTTACTTACTGTACTGTTCAGCATGGCCCGTCCGATCCCCATAAGTAATCCTACAGCACCATCAATTTTATTTTGCTTACCCTCCTTGCCGGGGCGGACAATATCATCGCTTCCAGGCAAATAACGCCCGATGACATTCTGGATGCACCAGTTCATGATAGGGTTACCGTCATGATGAAAACGTCCTGATGCCAGCGCGGCCTCGATTTCACGCATTGGATCACTCATGTTGGTGAAGTTTTGCCTGATCTCAACTGGCTCCAGCCCCTCCTCTTCAAGCATGTGTCGTAATGATGTTGCACCGTAAGGATCAATAGGACACTGAACGATTTTTACACGCTGACGTAATTGAAGGATTGACTCAAAAATAAGCCGATAGTCCACTTCCGCACCTTCTGTCGGTATCAGAACCTCTTGTTTAACAAATGACTGATAGCGGTCAGAAGTGGTTTTCAATGTGGGATCTGGTGAGTAAACCGTATCTTCAGGCACCCAGAACATCGGACTGACACAGTAGAAATGCGTAATACCATCCACTTCCCGTCTGAAAACTGGTACGACCGCATTCAGGTCAACCTTAGACGCAAGGTCTATCCCCAACCAGCAATCTTCATCGGCGAAATCAGACAACTTGAGACTATTGTCCGCTGCAGCCATCCATTTTTGCAGATCATAGAAAACCGTCTTGGCACTTACCCACCGGTTAAAATGCTTGGTAAGAATTTTGTTCGTCTGGCTGGGGTTAGATATTCCAAGCAATTGTTTTGCGCGCAGGAAGTGTTCTTTTACGGAAATACCAATGTTTGGATTTGCTTTGATTAATGCTTCAGGTTTTGTCCAGTCGTCATCATCATCAAGACCGTAAATAATACCGAAAATCGTTTCATTTTCTTCCCCCACCCGATTCCGGCGCAGAATTTCCACCACCTGCGCACGTTTCTCATAACACGGAGAAGTAATGTCATAACCCGCAGTTGTAATGATCAGAGTGATAGGTTGTTCCCTTGCCCCCATTCCTGTTGTCATTGTCGTATAAAGAGCATCTGTTTGATGCTCGTGATATTCATCAATAATTGCACATGAAGGGGAATCGCCGTCACCAGGATCGCCGATGACTGGCGCAAAAACAGCGCCATCCGGACGGGTCATTTTCTTCGCCCAGGGTTTGACTGAGTATTTTTGTCGCAATGCAGGAAGTTTTTTTACCATTTGCAGAGCGGGAGAGAAGACTTTCCAGGCCTGTTTTTCTGTAGTCGCGCCACAGTACACTTCTGCACCATGTTCCCCATCAGCGCAAAACATATAATTACCAACGGCAGCTGCAATTGCGGACTTCCCATTTTTCCTGGGAACCTCAATATATATTTCAGAAAAACGGCGGAATCCGGACTTCCTATTAACCCAACCAAATGGCACACCAAGAGCAAACTTTTGCCAGGGCTCAAATTCTATGCGTAGTTTCTTCCTGGCCCATTCACCAGCCGTATGAGGCATCTTCTGAGCAAAGCGCAAAAATCGCTCGGCCTTGTTTTTATCAAACCGGTAAGGCCAGGCAGGATCCTTCGCACGTTCCAAATCATCAAGGTGTCGTTGGCAGGCAAGCACAGTTAACTGACAAGCAACGATCTTCCCGCCAACAACATCTCTTGCATACTGGTTCGCTGCATTGACGTTCGGATATGTAGCCATCAGTCAAACTCATCAAATTCATTCCCGTCATCGTCAGGAGCATTTCTGCCACTGGTCATTCTGATACGGCTGAGCGGATCTAATCCCAGAAGTGAGCCCAGACGGGCAATCTGGGAAACTGAATCATTTCGGACGTTAACTGCAGGATGTTTTTTTAATCCTCCCATTTCACTTTCAGTTGTCAGCCCTGAAGCCAGTAATTTTTCAGCTTCAAGCATGAGATGGAAGGCATTGCAGTAGGCTAAAAGTAAGGGGGCATCTTCAAGTTCAAATACGCCTCTTTCGATCAGGATTTTGCTCTGGGTCTTCCACATTCTTATAGCAGCCTCCCCCATTAACTCTGCAGGAGGTGCAATTCGGGTTAATTTACTTTTTTGCCCGGCGGGTAAGATGGGTTTTCTACCCCCTCCAGACGATCGAATTCCACCAGCCATAACTCCTCTTTTAATAGGTGAAACCTACCGGAAAAAAGATCCTTATTTATGACGTGCAAAAATGGCCTTCAGGATGCAGTCCTGAAGCGCGAAAGGGGTCAGGGATTTTACCCCCCCTAACCCCTGGCCTATGCTGGCATCAATCAAGATGGAAGTCATCATTCAGGCTGCGACGACGACCGCTGCTTGCATTGTGTGGACAGGCATTAGAGTTATGCCCTGACAGCCCACAATAGCCGCAGCGCAGGTTGGCGCGGCGCGATGAACCACCCCATGTTTTTGGGCAGTTAGCTCTTGTGTTGAGCCGTGAACCACAGTATGTGCAATGGGTATAACTCATCGGATACGCTCTCTGGCTGTCTTCGCTCTGTGGCATTCCCAGCACAACGACTCAAGATTGGAATCGTCATCAGTGCCGCCATGAGCTTTTGGAATGATGTGGTCAACACTGGTCGCTTTCTTCGCTATCTTCTGCCGGCGATGGTTCTTACACAGGTATTGATCACGCTGGAGGATACGCGCCCGTATGATTTCCCAGGGCCGACCGTACCCTCGTTCCTGTCTGCTCTTACCTGCCTGATGGTTACGCCAGCCATCGCCGGCATGCTGCTGTCGGTGTTGTTCACAATACCCACTGGCCTCGTTGGTGATTGCCGCACATCCTTTGTGTCGGCATGGGCGTTTAGCGCGTGGTGGCATCAGTATTGTCCTGTCTTTTGGATAAACTTTTTGTAGTACGCGGAGAGAAAAACAGAAACGACGACTAGCGGAGAACATTCATAAATAGAGAGAATCTGCGCGGTCGCCGCCCCGTAACAGCCCGGATTGCCGGAAAGGATCCGAAAATGATAATGATTATCAAATTACATGAACAAACTGCACCAAACTCTGTGCCATTGCCCCTAGCCCAGTGACTGGCAGTCTGTTCGGGAGTACCTTTTTCACTCTTAGTTTCCATCCAGCACCCTCTGATGATATAAACGTAATCAGATAGTTATAGATAGGGTTTAAAACGGCATTTATTCATTTATAAGGAACAGTATCGTGAAATATTTCGTTTTAATTTCAGCTCTTCTACTGTCTGGATGTGCAGGCGCAGCAGGATGCTATTGGGGTATAACACCTGCAAATTCAGACATCTGCCCTTCCGGGCAATCAGCCTCAGGTGAGTGTCGTTAATTTTCAATTCCTTTCACGAGTGAGTTCGTCGCACGGCAGCACCTCTAGGAGTAAACTGTTTTCCCTGTCCCACCAACTGAAATACATCTCTTTGATGTACGCGTGCAATATGCATAAAAAAGCCCCGCAATTGCGAGGCTTGAGTTTATTTCTCTTGCGAACTACTTGTTGTGAATGACAAATAGCGATTTACATTTAGGACAAAGCAACGCCTGTTGCTGTCGTACTTTCGTGGTCGACTGTGTGGAATTATGCCCACATATCGGACACATAACAGTCATGCTGGCTACAAGGCCAACGCGACGCATTGCGTTATCAAAATATGACATGATGGTTAACCTTTAAATGAGTGTGGTTCACCATATCATAACCAGTTCATTTATTAACCAACTATTCTCGTATATTTGAGATTATATCGATTTATCATAGTCATGCATGCCTACAGCAATACCAGTCATACCCTGAGTTAGCCCGAAGATTAGCAATGAAGATTTTTTCTTTTTTCACCGTAATTGTAACAGCACTTCATTAGGCGCTGGAATAATCATCGTGATTCTTCACAACCCAGTCACCTTTCCTGTCCTTTACAACCTCAATAAATTCATCAGCATGAGAATATGAACCACCTTCATCTTCCCACTCATTTAACGAATGTAACCATTCATCCTGTGTCACGATTTTTCCTGTTACAGTACTACGCAAAAAAATAGTCATAGCTATTTAGCCGGTAATTTAAGGAATCGATTCACTTTGATTATAGGTTAGATATCACTTAGCATATCTCCTATAGCGTCTGAAAATATATCAAATAAAATTAATAGAACATTTTAATATATATCAAATCATTATCAGCGTTTTCCATGTGCATTTATTTTAACTGCTATACTTTGTAGATCACTAATTATTGGAGATTTAGTTTATGTTTGGTATAAAAAAAGATAAAAACCATATTATTCATGGTGAGCTGGAGGAAAGTTATGGTGAGGCTCTGGAGTCACCTGACCATAAATTTAATGATACAGCAAAAAAATACGCATCCAGAGCAGGGGATGCAGTGCGAACAAGTACAGATAACATCAAGAGTCAGATAGAGTCCAATCCAATAACGTGCGTCGCCGTAGCTGCGACCACCGCGTTTATAATTGGTTTTTTGATTGGGCGGCGTTAAATAATAAATGGCTCACACCGAGCCATTTAAACCGTAGAACACTTAAGTAGCAAAAATAAACAATATTACTTATTTTTTAAATTTCATTTATACGAAGTTCTAATCGAATTCTCAACACATAAAAAAACCGCCTAGATTACGACGGTTTATTATGATGCGTATCATTTAGGAGAATCCCTTTCAATTTCGGGATTATCTGGCTCTGAGGGTTCTCCGTCATCTGGATAAATAGGTTTATCTTCTCCAGGGAAGGGTAAATCTTCAGGCATCGGATCAACTATATCAGGACGGTCTGTCATAAAACCACCTTTAAATTACTAAGAAAACAACAAAGCATTATGTTTACTTTTGTGTTTTTTTAGTTTTATTCTTTTCCTCATCATCATTTTTTCTATCCTTGTTCTTAGATTGATCAGGAGATATGTTAATTGAGTAAAATTTCATGGAAAACTCCAATTTATTCTCCAGCAAGTCGCTGTGGTTATAGTATAGTTTAAAAAAACCATAAAAATTAACGAGGCGGTTATTATTTCGCGCAAATACATCCATGTCATTAATTAATGAGAAATTAAAAAAACATACTTACAATTAATTTACATAATCCTATAGAGCGAGATTATTTTTATGTTTTCTAATTACCCGCATCGCTTCCAACCTTCCTCTGCCTTTTTATCTCTTCAATTTCTCTAATCCCTGTAAGTTGGTTGTTTGCCTTCTCTATTGCTGCAAGAAGAGGTTTAATCCAGAGTACGGCCTGGCAGTACGTCAGCGCGCTGGAGGCAACGGGACTATCACTGGTTGCGTCAGCGTCCCCGGAATCGGAGTACATTGCGCTGGCACGTAAACGGTTCGCGTAGTTGAGCAGCCCACCAGCGACATCAGCAGGAACAGGCATATCACAGGTTTTTTCACGTCGGAGAATCTCCCGGTATTCGATCACTGTTTTCTCGGTGCTGGCATCTATCAGTGAGTTAAGGCGATTGGCGTTCTCGGCTACCTGGTTAAACCGGTTGAAGTTGAAAGCCTGTGTGGTTATTACCGTCGCCTGTAGTGTGTTGTCGCTGCGCAGTACCCGATTGTCACTTTCGGATGTGGCCAAAGCGGCATCGCTGCGGGACAGCAGCACGCAGAGCACCGCGATGAAGATGATAGCTGTCATCCCAACAACAACGAGGCTTCTGTTCACTGGTCTATCCCCCAGCACGTCAACGCGCTTTCCTGGTCCCGTCTTTCTACCTGCCCATAACAGCCATTTTTTTGGCCTTTTGTCAGACGACAGTCGCGGCCACCGTCTTTTATCCACCAGCGAATGGCTTCACAGGCGCCTTTACGGTCGCCCGCATTGATCCGCTTATAGAACGTAGATGGGAAACATTTTCCGGGGCCGATGTTATACGGGCAGAAAGAAGCGATACCCGCTTTCTGTGGTTCGGTTAGTGGTACTTTGATATTTCGCTCAACCCACGCCAGCGCCTTGTCGCGTTCAATGGCGTTTACCTGGGCGCATTTCTCAGCTGACAGCTTCATGCCCTGTACTACTGGCTTGCCATCAACCATCGTGGCGCCACGACAAATCGTCCAGAGCCCGCCGCCGTCGCGATACGCCGTCAGGCTGTTACCCTCTTTCTCATCCAGAAACTGATCGAGAATAACGGGCGCGGAAGCCCCGGCAAGAATCAAACCAACGACCGCTGCGCTCAGTTTATTCTTCAGCTTTGGTGACATTGCCATTAAGTCGGTCCTCCCTTTCCTTTTGCCTGTAATACCAGTTCACTGCACAGGTGATTACCGTGCATGCGATACCGACAATAATCGCCCAGTCGCTCAGACTTAACCCTGCAATTCTGTCGGCCAACATCCAGGACACCTCTTTTGCTGTTTTAGCTGTTTCGGCATATGCCTTCGCTGATACACCGCAGCCGGTCAGCGTGGTGCCTGTTCCATATGAAAGTCTGCTGTAAATGGTGCTCATTCTGGTCATAGCCTCACCTCCGAGAGTTCGGATGGCGCTTTACGATTAAGGAGGTCAGGCTTCACGGGCTGGATTTATTAACAAAGCACGTAGTGGATGCTTCCCGTGAGCCTGAAATAAAAGAGGCCACCATGCGGGAGCCTCAAAGTAAGTCCGATTGTCTAGTTTGGTGGAGTGAGTGGCCCTTCTAGGACCTCTGCCTCACCGTTATGGCAAGTATCATCACCTCTGGTCAGATGCCATACCCCTGTAACGACTTTCCCCGTCTCCAGGTCATCTACTGTGTCGTTCGTCTAATAGGCCACCTGTACAACACCTAAATGGTGAATCCAGTAATACCCTTCCTTCATATCGCCCCCAATAACTAAAAATTATACTGTAAAGGAAAGCTCATATGCTGTTTGTGCAAGAAAACACAGCGGCCAAGAGTGAGACGTCCCATTAGTTCACTGTCAGTTTTCTCAGAGAGAGGCATTCTCATACTCACGTTCTTTACGAGACTTTTTCTAGTGCTATTCACCGCTCAACACTATCTTCTCAGTGACTCATCACAATCAATCTATACGCGTTATCTTACTAATGGCTATATCAATTCAGTCACCGATATTTTTATCAGCCCACATATTTTCACAAAATTAAGATTTCCTGGGCAAATTAAGGTAAAGTTGAAGTCCATCCATCAAGGAAAAGCCTATGTCAGAACGTAAAGACTCTAAATCACGCCGTAACTATCTAGTCAAATGCACCTGCCCAAACTGTACCCAGCAATCTGAACACAGTTTTTCAAGAGTACAAAAAGGTTCCCTTTTAATCTGCCCTCATTGCAATAAAGTATTCCAGACAAATCAAAAAGAAGCAGCCTGAATCTGTTTGAGATACCGTTTCTCGCACAGAGTCACTACCATCTGTATTTTAAGATTGATCAAGCTACAGATAATAAAAAACCCGCTGGCTGCGGGTTTAGTATTTTCGTATTCAATGAATAGCAATTATGGTGATATCTGGGAAAACCATCCCCTTGCGTACTTTATCGTGTAAAGCAAGCAGTCAGTCTCTACCGTTATACTTTTCGTGCAGTGAACCTACACTCAACGACAATGGTCAGCATACTTTCTCATTCGAGATTGAGATGAAATAAGCTTACCGTTACCTTTAATGCCGGATCAGTAACATTTTAACTCTACTGATCCAACAATACTTCCATTACTTCTGTCAGTATGTCTACTCAGGTCTAAACCGTCTTCGTTATCGCATATTAGTTTAAGTTCAGAAAAAATCAGGCAGCAACAACGTTTTCGGCTGAAGGCCCTTTTGCACCAGCAGTAATACTGAACTCAACTTTTTGGCCTTCATTCAGTGTTTTAAAACCACCACTTTGAATGGCAGAGAAGTGAACAAACACATCTTTGCTACCATTATCAGGAGTAATAAAGCCAAAACCTTTAGACTCATTAAACCATTTTACTAAACCAGTCATTTTATTAGACACAGATCATTCCTTAAATTCTATGTAGCCTTACGGCGAAAAGGTTTTCGCACACAATCTAATTAGTAACGATAAGAAGGCTCAAAAGGAAGGATTATCAGTGGATAACGCTTGAGATGAGAACTGCTTTACTAAACCGCTTTAATGGGTCTGTGTACCAAAACAACCATTCATTAATCACACAACCCACAAACAATAGCAAGTTATTTTTTATTAAATTGTTCAGAACATCTTAGAAATGGATGCTGTGACAGCATAATCAGTGATTTTTTTGACCTCGATAACATATGAGTGATTGTCCCCTTTATGAACAGAAACAGAATACATCATTTTTATCAAGAACCTATAAAGAACTTTCAATCACTCTGAAAAAATCCAGTAACGAGGTTTTGTTCTATGTTTTCGTAGTCCAGGGAATTGGTGGTAACAAAGGAAATTATTTAATCCAACCAAAAAAATATTTACAAAACTATGCAACTTTTATTTCATATATGTGTATTATTAGGTAAAGGAAATCAGAACTTTCAAAGGAGAAAAAATGCAACGACAGAAAATGATATCATCGAAAATAAAATTTGTTGGTTACTACCCATTAGAAAAAATCCTCGAGATAGGATTCGTTAACTCTTCAACCTTCCAGTACGTTGGTGTCCCACAAAGCATCTATAATTCTTTTCTAGCAGTACAATCTAAAGGTCGTTTCTTTGATGGCGTTATTAAAGGTAAATTCTTGTGTCGTAAAACCGGATGATTCAAGAAAACTACTCTTACTTATATCCTGAAAGTCGTTTTTATTGCTTCCGGTTGTTGGTGTCCATTTGCACAGGATGTTGATATCCCACAGAACACTATTCTCATCAACTTCATACCCGTCATTAAAATGAATCTTTGCAATACGGGAATGCTTACAATTTTCGAGTTCTTAGAAAATAAAACCCCGCCCAGGCAGGGTTTCAATGATTAATTTCGTGCAGGCGCTATACCCCACGATTCAAATCGTACAGGACAGAAGTATGCAAAGTCAACACTATCATGCGAAAACTTGTCGGCATCTGTTCCGATCGTATTAATTACTGGTTACTTTCTCAAATTCTGATGATGCGTGACGCTCTCCCTTGTGCAATACATCAACAAGCATTTCATAGAATGGTTTCCAGTTACGCGACCATGAGGACTGATGGAGATCCGGGAGGCGTTTCAGAATGGTTCGGTGTACCGTCGCAGAGGAGATAGCAGAGAATCCATTACCAGAGCAACGTTCACACGTTTTGAAAACCGGTGCGCCCCGCTCTTTAGTCGCTTTACGGTCGAGTACCTCCCCCTTTCCACCACAGCGGCATCGGGCGCTTATAGCTCCCTTCCCTTCGCAAACGTCACAAACAGCGGGCACAATCTCTGTAACCTCTGTCCACTGCTCCCAGTCTGACGGACGAACGGCTCGCGAACGGCTGGCCCAATACGGCGCTTTACCCCACGGGTAAGATACTTTGCGCGTGGTCTCTGTGCGATATGTTCTCCCGCTACCGCTGCAACTGTGACACATCACGCTGGCTGCAGCCGAACGGGAGTATTCAGCAAAGGCAAATTGCGCCAGCATCAGCATGCACCATTCGAACTCACCACCGGCTGCTTTGCGCACGTTCTTTGGTGCTGTCTTCATCGCATGGCGCGCCAGCGCCTGTACAGCCAGTTGTTCATCCGATTTACTGATACCCGCCTTACCAAAGAACGCCGCCAGACCGAACCGCGCGCGGCTGCTGGTCGTACCGATGGCTACCATAACATCGGTCCCGGTAATCCGATCGGGAGAAGTATCTCTCACACTATCTGAGATGTGCATACTCTGTGGGCTGAAGTGTTTAAGCGAAGATTCCAGTTTCATTATTCGCCCCTCTCAATTGATTAAATTAAAATCTGTCTGGTTTAGCCCCATGCTTTTGATGCCCGAACATCCCATATATGAGCATCATTTTCGTAAATGGCGTCCATCAGGGCTTTTATCATGTTGTCAAAATCAGGTTTTACCTGGTGTGGTTTACCGTTGAACTCAGCCTGTTTCTTTTTGCTCCAGCTCGCTGGCATCGGAAGAATGAAGGTGACATGCGAACCGCTTTCCGGCAGTTCAACCCGCTTCAGACGAACCTCATCACAGAAAGCACGGTAACGCAGAACCTCGGGGCGATTTTTCCATGTGTCAGCGCGCGTCATTCTGGGCTTGCCGACAGTCGTGATTTTATATTCAGGCATGAGTCGATTCCCCCAGTTCATAGAGAACCTGCACCAACAACTCTGTTTCAGTACCGTAACTGTCTTCCCATAACTGGCGGCCAGCATGAATGGCTACGCCGTGTCCGCCCTGGCGGTGATGGATTGGGCAAAGAGGAATAACTTTGAAATAGTCAGCGCGCTGGCCAATTCCCTGACCAGTTCGGATGTGATGTATCTCTGCTGGGGTTTCACCCAGTTTCAGGTTTTTGCAGACAATACAGCCCAGCCCGGCTACGCGGGAAAGGTGGAGTTTTTCAGATTTATTTTTTGATCTACTCATGCTGAACCACCAGCACGAACAAAGACACCGCTCACGGAGAAACGGTGTGATTGGGATATTTCAGCTTTATACGCCATCGCTATTTTCCGGTTGGCGCAGTGTGACTCAGTGGGCTGTTCAGACCCGTGTTTGAGTATAACCCAACATATCAGGCATCTGAAACAGGAAGACCAGCTTTCTTTCTTGCTTCATCCAGTGCCCGCAACGACGTAACAAATTCATCTTTGCGCAGCGCGAATCCCCTTTCTACCCTGCCCTTTACGATATAAATCAGAACCGGGCCAGTATGCTCCGGCAGTCCGGGAATTAAATCATCCGGAATTTGCATGAGATGCCCCTTGCGGTGATATCCACACCGTTAAGCCAACGGAAATTGCTTCTTAGCAGCAGCGCGGCGTGCAACGAGAAATTTAGCAATCAGGCGTAACAAATGGCGGCCAAGGCTGCCTTCGAGGGGTGATCAGTTAAAAAACCATTCATCCGCACTTTCCCACGTTTCCTGCAGGATTTCTTCAATACGTTTTTTATCGCTCTTATCGCCTCCGATGACACTTAATCCATCAGAACCGGTTCGACGTATCGTTAATTTACAGGCTGAATAGTCTTGGCTGATTCGACGCAAAAGTTCCTTTTCAAGCGCTGGCACAGCTCCTTTCGGAAGCTCCTTAGTGCGATCAATTGTAATTTCAACTTTCATGATTCCCTCCGCCTTGAGCCGCTGTACATTCATACAGTATACCTATTGAACCTCATATTCAAGTGGTTAATAGCACTTTTCGCCAAAGCCATGCCGTTGTATACACTAAGTTTTTCCGAATATTCAGAACTTATTAATTAAGAAGCTTGAAGCGGAATGAGCAAGAAAAAACCCGCCGAAGCGGGTTGTTAGTATGAGTGCGTTGAGGATAGCCGTTTGTTTTTGGCAGCAAAACGGGATTAGCTAACTTTGCCTCCAGTTCTGCTATGCGCTTCTCTGCGGCTTCCAACTTGGTCTCTGCCCGGTTCGCACGCTCGCCCTCAGATTCTGCTAACTGGTGGTAATGCCACTTTTCCCCTTCGTATGCGCTGGCGTAGCCTTTTTCTTTCTCCAGCTCATCCAGCAAGCCTTTAAGCTCATCAGTCGAAAGGTGCAAAAGCTTTACCCCGGATTTAAGAGCCGTATCGAGATAGTTGCGCATACGCAGTACCTGTTTGTTGAGTGCTGTCATTGGGCCTCCTGGCTAACTTTTTCGACAAGTTCAATCCATTGCGGCGCCAGCCGTTCTTCGGCCCGCTCCCGGCTACCAGCCGGAAAATCCAGCTGTACGCGGTGGCAGTTGTAGGGGCATTTCAGTCCGCCGCGGTGCCAGCCGAACTGGTCTTTTTTAAATGCGTATTCCGGCGAGTTTCCACAGGTCGGGCAGCGTGGTAATTCAGACCGTTTCATTGCGCCAACTCCTGCATCAGCGCCCCGTGCTTGCGAATGCTACGAACGGCTTCACGAAGTTTTTCCAGGTTGGCCAGCTTCGCTTTCGTGCGGCGAATCTCACTTGAGATACCGCGTACCGTTGGGATCAGCAGATCGTCAGGACGGCTGACGAAAGCGGGGATTTCCCCAACAATTTCAGTGACAGATTTTTCTGGTACCGGTGGAGTTGATATCTCCGGTTCCCGCTGTGCAGAGCTTTTGTTTTTCACTGGCCCAGCGGCCGGCACCGAATAAACAAACTTACTGCCCACTTTTTCGCGGATGATCCGCCCTTTTGTCATGTGGTGGGTCAGCATTGGCGCCACACGTTTTGACTCAATACCTGCCAGTGTTGCCAGCTCAAGGGATGTCTGTGGTCCATGTTTCGCCAGTAATGCGATGACGTCGCTGACTGATACACTTGCCGGCGCTTTGCTGACAGAACTGATCACTTCAGGCTGTGATTTAACTTCCCCGGTAGCAACTCTCCAGTACCCGTTAGCCTGAACAACCTCGTTACGTTCTTCGTGTTCACGCAGCATCCCGATCACCGCCGCAGGCTCAATTTTCATGCGCGCCGCAATTTCACGGGCAGTCGCTTTTTCCATCGCTTTCAGTACGTCTAAAATGGTTTCCATAAAATTCTCCTGGTTAAATTAAGCCAGCCGCTTTACGGCGTTTGTATTCTTCAAGCAGCTGCTGCGCGGGTGTCGGTCCTGCCGGATGGAGTGGCGCCGCAATCTGTTTTCTTACCGGAGGGATCTGTTTGCCGTCCTCCAGGTGTTTTTCCCACTTCGCCAGTTGGTCCGCTGCCAGTCTCTCCAGCTCGGGTTGCGTCATTTGTCGCTCAACCCCAGTTCGGCGAAGTTCAGTGCAAATCTGGTACAGGACCGGATTACATTCGCGGGCAATGAAATATTCCTCAGTGCTGGCGTAACGGTAAGATTCGTTGCGCCAGTTCCTGTATTCCGCCATAACGTCCGAAACCTTCAGTCCAAGCTTCCCACCGTCACAGTCAGCCACCAGCGTCACGAACTCAGCCAGGTCAGGTGGCCATGAATTACCCGCTGCACAGCGAGCAACCATCGCGTTACAGACGCTCGTCATCCGGTCGCTGGTCAAACTCCCAATCTGAGCAATCCATAGGTCCGACGGAGCCGATCCGTTTTTGGTTTCCCATCGACTGGAGTAAATTTCCAGCATGAGAACCCAGAACTTCCACGCCTTCTCCTCGAGCGCGGAGTTGTGCAGCGCGTGCTGCGCGTGCTCGCTGTACAGCTGCGTTTGCTGTGGAGTTTGGATCCAGTCCTGCATGTGAGTTACCTCGCGGTTTAGTGGGTTTGGCCTGTTGCAGGTGGCGGGCAAATTTCTGCTCCCACTGCGACTGGTAAAAAACTTTGTTCTCTGGTTGCCAGTAGGCAATGAAGCTGTTCAGTTCGGCTCTGAGGTTCAGTCCATCCGGGATCGTTATGCCCCAGAATCCAACGCGCTGGCGGAAGTCAGCCGACGGTTTCCAGTCAATGGTCATCGGGACCTTCCCAAATGACTCTCCGGCGGGAAAATTCATACCAGGTTGTCCAGGGTATTCAGGAACCGGGTTGTTATTAACTGGTTCGACCTCTTCCCCTCGCGTGTTATGTGTGGGGTTTAATGACGGATCAGGTTTTAATGACGGATCGGGGTCAATTTTTGGGGGGGTTAAATCGCTGTTTTCACCAATTTTTGATCCCTCAATTTTTGACGGGTCAAAATCTGCCCCCTTACTATCCTCTTTTAAGGGGCCATTATTTGACGGGTCAAAAATTGACTCCTTATCTTCCTGCCCTGCTGGCAGGCAACGGGAACCTTTCTTTTGGGCTCTCTCTTCCCGTATTTTTTTACGCCCCGCTGCTGCCGCTTCTTCAAGTTTTGCGATATCAATCTGATAAACATTTGTCAGATTTCTGCCGCCCAGCTTGCGTTCTGTTTTTTTAATCCAGCCGCCCTTAACAAGCTCAGCTAAAGCAGTTTTTATTGTCGTATCGCTTTTAGCGCCGATCTCAATCCTGAGCGTCTCAATCGCTGGCCACGATATGCCGTCAGCATTGCTGTAATCAGCCAGGCGGGCCATAAGCGCAACGCGGGAAATTCCCAATCCAGCAGGAGCGCATCCTTCCCAAACAAGACCGTGTAATTTGCTGCTCACGACTGCACCTTTCTAAATTTCAAATCAAACTCTCTCCGGCCTGTCTCGCAGATGTCCTGATAACCTTCGTATCGGTACATAACCCGAAGATGAGAAACTCTCATTACCGTCACCATGCGTCCGCGTTCGTTGCGGTATTTCATCCCCGGAATCAGTTCAGCGCTGCGATCGACTGTCTCCGCCGGTACTTTGTGCTTCATCGCATTTTTCATGCGGTCTACTAATTCCTGGGCAAGCATGAGAGCCTCCTGTTACGCCGCACGCGGACCAATATGGTTGAACTGGATGCTGACGCCGGGAATGAGATCGGCCAGCGCCTGTATTGCCTCTGCCGTTTCTTTGCGGATTACCTGCATTGGCTTACCAGTCAGCACCGCACTGGTCGCCTCGATGCACTCGCGGTTCGCAATGGCCACTAGGTTATGTAAGTCATGCTGACCAGCCAGCTCTGCATCCATCGCAGCTCTGATTGCTGGCGCCAGCGCAGCTGCCTGACCACGATAATTCGGCGTGTCATTTCGAAATGCCCGCTGGATGATCTGCGTGTTGTTATGCAGGCGGCGCGCATACTCTGACGGGTCGACGATATCCGCCAGGCTGTCCAGCAAATCACCGTAGTGATGCGTTGTAATCAGCGGGACTATCTTTTTCCAGCCCCCTTTCCTGCCATCCTTCACCGCCCACTCTTCAAGCTCGAGGGCCAGCAATTTAATCTCGTTGATTTTCATCAATCAGATTCCTTCTTGGTTGTGCAGGTATTCTGTTTACCAAGGCGTTTAGCCTGGCGGTAACGGTCATAAACGTCTTTGTCGTAGATAAGTACGCCACCCGAGGCTTCTTCCAGGCGATGCGCCCGACCTTCGGGGACAAGAGCTCCCCATTTGTAAAGAGACTGAAGTTCAACACCAGCGGCTTTCGCGAGTTTTGTTTTGGTGTCAAAGAAAGCAAGTGCTTCACATGTGAGCATGTGACCTCCTTTTTGTTAGGCATATCTAACACTAGCTTGCGCGGGATATCTAAGTCAATAAAATTTAGAATTGTCTAACTATGAAAAATTTAAACAGCCTTGGACAAAGAGCCCTTGCCAGACGTAAGGAGCTCAAGCTGACTCAGCGTGAGGCAGCCAAACTTGCTGGTGTTGCGCACGTGACCATTTCGCAATGGGAACGTGATGAAACGCAACCTGTCGGCACGCGTCTGTTTTCGCTCGCAAAAGCGCTATCATGCACACCGACCTGGCTGTTGTTTGGAGATGAACAGCAAAATCCTGTCCCTGCCAGTGAATTACCAACCACCACTCAGTTGACTGACAAGCATCGGGAGTTGATAGATCTCTTTGATTCATTGCCTGAATCAGAGCAAGAAGCCCAACTTCAGGAGATGCGAGCGAGAGTGCAGAACTTCAATAAATTGTTCGAAGAGCTTCTACAGGCCAGACAACGCCAAACCAAAAAATAAACACTTATTTATCAGTGATTTAAATTAATTCCGCCTATTTTGTTAGTTATATCTAACAAAATATCTTGCCTATTTCGTTAGACATGTCTAATCTAAATCCCATCAAGTAACCACACGCAGTGATTACTCAGAATCAAAATGTTCCGCCAACCCGGCGTTAATGGGTTTAACAGCGAACAGGCAGGATGCCCACGAAGTAGCCGCCAGGGGCGTATGAAAACCGGGATGATTCGCTAGCAGATGATTTCAAAGGAGATGGAAAAGATGAATGAACAGGATTTGAAACATGTGATCGCATTATTGCTGGAAGACGCTAAGCGTTTGCAGCAGATCGAGCCAAATGCAGGCACTGAGGCCCGTATTTTGTTAGCAAAACAGGCATTAAATAATTGCGGGGCGCAAACCCCTGATCGAACCAAGTTCATGAATTTCATGGCTGACACGATCACCCCTCTGCCATGCAATGGAGAGAGGGTGAGCCGTGTTTATCACGACACAATGGTTAAAGCTTTAAGAATCGAGCTTGATGGGCTTAGGCGTAAGATCGTGATGAACGAAATCGTTGCCAACTAAGGAAGCAGACGGAAGTAAGCATGCGCTTTGTTCAAATTTACAGACAAATATATTTGCGTCAACACCGACGCTGTTAGCAATTGAAAATGTTTGATCAAGGATTTGTTGGCAGTTCATTGTGCTTTTAAGGATATATCCCTCTGGAATCAGTCTGCAGCAGCTATCGTCAGACTCTTTGATTGTTTTCTGGTACAGAAAGTTAAGCATAAATTCTTCAAATTTTTTGGTCTGTTCTGCTGTAGGTTCAAATAGACGAACGTGAACATAAAACTTGTTCATTAGGTTTCCTTGCTGGCTGTGTGAGAGCTCCAGCATACCACCGCGCCTGATGTGGTTAAAAGCAGGCCAAAGCAATAAGAAGTAGAACCCTGTTCTGGCGGCCCGGTGTTTTCCCGTATGTATCCGGTCACCGCCAGCTTTTTCAGGGAACAACATGCAAGCGCACTCCTTCACTTACCAGTTTTGGGTGACAGGTGTGAAACAGGCGGAGTGCGCTTGCAGATGTGATTAGTTGCTGTGTGTGCCGCGTGGTCTTTGCCCATCTCCCACGATGGGCACCTTTTTTTACCGGAGGGTTTATGAAAAATTCACAGCCAGTTATACCGGACGGGGATCCTGATGTGGAAAGCTCAGTAAATAATTTTATTTATCAGTTAAGTGCTCCTGTTTTTCGCGACCGCCTTACAACTGAACTTGAAGCACTGTACGAACAGCAGAAGGCAGCTCTCGATCACACGGAATCTTTACTCAGGATGGTGCGTGCCAATGGTTAAATTTACCAGCGAAGATATTGCCCAACGTACAGCTGAAGCTGAATATAAAAAGGCAGTGGCTGATATAACTGGAGTTCAGAAATACAAAGATGAAGCGGTGCTGGATATGTGCTTCATCAAAGTAATGACCAAAATAGTTAATGACCAGAGGGTTAATATTAGCGAGTTTTTACGCTGAACTTTTATTTACCCCCTTCGATAACTTCAAACAATTAAGAGAGTTTTTATTTATGTCTTAACTGGCAGGGCTAACTATACCCATCGATGATGGCCCTGTCATAACCAGCCATGCAGGGAGGGTAAGTGACACTTGAGTGCTGTCCGTATTGCAAAAAATGGAGTTCTCATGACTCCATGTATAAATCAACCAAAAGAATGCATAAGAGAGTAGTGACTGCTTATTTCTGTAGCCTTGAGCATGCTATCTCCTACAAACAAATCCATGAACCACGGCGCTGCAATTTAAGCAGAAGCAATATGCGCCATTCACATAAACATTATTGAGGTTATTATGACAACTGGATTAAAAAAATTTGGTGGAAGATTCGAACCGAAAAAAAGCGCGCTTGAAAAAGATAGTACGCTTCCGGTTTATGTTGCTTTTAAACAAGCCAAGAATAAAACAATAGCAAAAACATTACTGCATGCGGATTTTATACAGTTCGCGCCAGATTATGCTGATGATTATTTTGCTCCCAAGGTATGGGAAGTAGAGGAAGGAATGTTCTGCACTGTTGAAGGGCAGTTCTATACCGACCTCTTCACCGGTGACATTATCTGGAATGCTGAGAAAGGCGAACCAGAGCGCATCATCGTTGGGCCAGAGCTTGCTGGCGGAAATGAACAACTTAATGCTGACTCGACAGAAGACAAAATGAAACCAGTGAAAGAGCTGGATGTGCTGGCCCGCGCATACTGCCTTGCGGTGTTTGGTGCCATTGATGAAATCACCCCTTCTCAGTATGGCCAGTTAATCGACATGCTGAATGATGATGAATTTAGCCCTTTACGTGAACAGGCAGAGGGTCTTGCCAAAGAACCCCGCATTCTTGCCATGCTTCCTGAAAAACAGACCGAATGCCTGGCCTGGGTGCGTCAGAAGGCGCGCGACAATGCTAAATGGCCAGACTATAAAAACCTGTTTACCCAATGGG
>NZ_JAOWDS010000067.1:0-30678 GCF_030334545.1 Citrobacter sp. Ce129 | reverse complement strand
TCATCGGGCAGAAGCAGAGGATAAACATCCAGCCCGGTCAGGCGTTCAAGTGCTGCCTTTAATGCCAGCTCGATCATGACGTGCGTCTGCCTCCCCTGTGATGATGATGCGGTCCGCAAGACGTTCGACGTTACGAACGGTATAAACCCGGTCAGACGTCGTTATTTTCCAGTCGATATCAATATTCAGGTTCGGATGAGTGGTAAAAAGACACGTTTCAACAACCTGCTGTTGATCCAGTGTGCGGACCTTTCTGCCCGATACCAGCTCGCGCTTCGCCCAGGCTTTCCCGGTCGCGACCAGTTGTTCCGGCAGATGTTCACCCAGCGGCCCCCGGCCGGATTGCATATACCCAATCGAAAGACGGCAGGTCATCTCTTCCGGCTTCAGGCTCATACGGTGTTCTCCTGCAACGGGAAAAGAAGATGCCGGACCGCAGCCGTCTCCAGCCACTGACCAGTGAAACCATTCAGATACGCATCCCCGACCAGGTACTGCATGGCCAACTGGATATCTTCATCCGCCACAAAACCGCGTACACCTTCCGGCAGCGCCTGCAGTTCGTCATCGCTTCCCACCAGTTTGCAGTAGTAGTCACGTTCAATACTCTTTTGCGCAGCCGCCACCATATTAGTGAGCATGCCGTCATGCTCTGTGAAATCCGGCTCCAGACGGAGCTGGGTTTTCACATCATCCAATGTCAGTATCATGGTCATCGGCTCCCTTGCGGGGACTCAGCGCCTTTTCCGCATCTTCTGGCCATACCGCAATATGGCGTTCAACCAGTTTTTCTGCGTACTCAGCATCAAAACAGGCCGTATCACCGCGTGAATAACGATGATAGGGTCCCAGGAAAAAAACCGCTTTCCGCGCCACTTCTGCTCCCGTCAGGCCCGTAGTCCCGTTTGCTTCACTTCCGGTCAGATCAACACCGGCATTATCTGAACCCGCTGCAGTATTCTGACCGTCATCCCCGTCCACTGAATTTTCCGGCGTCAGTTCATCCGGCTTTTTCACATCACCGGCTGCAGCCGCCGCTGCCGCTGCTTTTGCTGATTTCGTTGTCATCGTTTTGCTCCTGAAAAGAAAAAACCCGCTACTGCGGGCCTGGGGGATTACGTGCTTTTATTCTGTGCGACCGTGGTCGCACAGAGTGCAGGACCGGTTAAAACAGAACTTTTGTCCCGAGAACAAGACCTTCCGGATGACGGAAGCCGATATCGTGCTCCGTCACCACGCGAATCAACGACTGGTTACGGGAGAACGCGGAAACCAGATTGCCGTCCCCGTCCTGATAGGAGGCTTCCTGCGAGAACGACACCTTCATGTTGCCGTCTTCACCGATAACCACATCATTAAAGTCAGCGAAGTAAATTTCCGACTCTTTGCCTGCGTCACCGAGGTTTGCCGGGATAGCGCTGGTACGCTGAATCTGAAATCCCTTCAACATCCCCTGGGCCATTTCCGGGTAGACTTTGTTACCGTTACCGTCGCGCAGCCCGAACAGTTTCATGTAAGTCCGGTTCGACATACCCCAGCCGCAGCTGATCATGTTGCTGTTGCCGTCCATCGCCATCAGAATGATGGCGTCGAGATAGGTATCAATCGTCTGCAGATTAACCTCTGCAGCAGCTTCCCACGGCAGCAGGCGGTTCCACTCAGTTGCCCGCGCTTTCATACCGACAGGCGTATCACCAGTACCGTCATCACGCATAAAGGCTTTATCTTCACGAACAGAAATCGCGGTCAGAATATCCTGCAGGACCAGCTGCTCCACGTTGTAGCCAGCACGACCAATCAGCTGGTTGGAGATAGGCACCATTGCAATCATGGTTTTCGCAGTGAGTTTCACATCATCGAAGCGCGCTTCTGATGTTTTCGCATCCTTGCCTTCCCCGGTGTAGCTCGCCGTCGCACCACCGGCCAGACGCGGCAGCGCCATATTGCCGTTCGGCAGCGGAATGGAGCGCGCGCCCAGCTTACGGACTATGGTGCGATCGCGCAGCAGTTCGATCACCTCGCTGTGCAGGTTTTGCGGAATAAGAACGCCACCTGACGCGGCGGCAGTGTTGATGGCCATCGAGACAGACTGGTCATTCAGTTCTTCAGCTGCAAATTTAGCAGCATCCTGGACGTTACCCTGTGCTGCCGCAATCGACATCACCAGACGGGTCATTCCTGCGCCGGTATATTGCTTTGGCTCTGCTTTAACGCTGATACCCGGAGCCTGTTGTGTACCTTTAACCGGTTTGGCAACAAGCGCTGCAGCACGTTCAGCTGCTTCCAGACGCTCCATTTTGGCACTGATATCTGTAAACTGCTGCTGCAGGCTGGCAAATTCGGTTAACTGCTCCGCTGTCAGCGTTCCACCGGTAGTTTCAATCGTGGCCAGGGCCTGTACCTGTTCATTAATACCCGCACGCTGACGACGTAATTCTTCAATCTGTGGCATAGTTTTCTCTCTTTTTGGCATAAAAAAAGCAGCCAACAGGCTGCTTTCTGGTAATGACGCATTAGCGCCGGGTCACATTCTGGTTTGCAGGTCCATCGCGGCGGCCTGCAACTTTATGGAAGTGGTTTGTTGAGGTTGTTTGTACTTTGCTGCAATGGCATTAATCGCAGACTGAGGATCCGAAACTTCATCGGCAAGACCAGCAGAAATGGAATCAGCGCCGAAATAGATTCCGGCCTGCGTGTTAATCACCGTCTGAGGGGCAAGATTCCGGTATTCCGCTACAGAGGTAATAAACGTCTCGTACATATCGTCAATCATCCTCTGGAACATTCCCCGAGCGTCTTCACTCAGTGGCTCATGTTGTGTACCGTTATTTTTATTATCTCCCCGAAAAATCGTGGTGAATGTTAACCCCATTTGCTCTTCCATCTTGGAAGTATCCAGGTGTTCCATGATCACTCCAATCGAGCCGACTCCACTGGTCTGACTGACTACAATTTTGCTGCAGGCCGAAGCGATAAAGTAAGCCGCAGAATAGGCGCTGTAGTTCACAATTGCAGTAATAGGCTTAGTTTGACGTGACTGGAAAATATAATCGGCCAGTTCCTTGCATCCAACCGCCGCACCACCACCAGAATTTATATCCAGCACAATTTCACTGATGGAAGGGTCATTTAATGCAGCATGCACCTGGCTACGTATGCGCTCATAGCTGGTAAGTTCAGAACACATTGCAGTAATTTGCCCACGACGCGGAACCAGAATGCCGTGAACAGGAATAACTGCCATTCCACCAGCTGGTTGAACCAAATCTGGCGCCTGATTGTTATCAGGATCCTGCGTCATGTGAATTCCAGCCTCTTCTGATAATCCCTGAATACGGGGAACCAGCACAGCTTTTACAGAATCCATTGTCTGTCGTGTCACGTAATGTGGAACACCAAAGACCATAGCCGCCAGGTGCGGCAGATTAATTAAATTTTTTGTCATGATGTTTACCAGGTCAGCCCGCACTGCGGGTGATATTCAGTTTCTGGACAGAATAGAGTTGATTTCTGCCAGTTGATTTGCTGTTGGCGCGTTATCGCTAGGTAAGATTTGTTTACTGTCGACCATATTCAGAGGCGTCAGGTATTTGTCCCCTCCGGCGATGGGTGGAAGGTTCTCCATGCGGCGAATGTCGTTAACCGATAACCAGCCCCACTGGCGGCCTAGTGCATAAGATTCATAACGTGACTTCTGATCACCGCGCAGCAGGCCGGATACATTGAATTCAATGTACAGATCACTGCGCTCGCTGGGTAAAAGCAGATCGCGCATTAATGCGCCTTCATGACGCTTCAGCCAGGCCAACAGCGTATACATCACAAACTGCAGCCCCTGGTGCTCAATGTTGTTATTCGTGGCTTTCTCCAGCATCTGCACCATATGAGGCGGGATTTTATAGAGCCGGCACACTTCTTCCACTCCCCATTGTCGGGACTGCAATAATTGAGCTTTCTCGTTATCCTGAGATAACTGTTTATAACTCATCCCCTCCTGGAGGAGTGCAACAGAGAAAGCATTCCTGACACCAGAATAACGATCCGTCCATTTTGCCAGCAGTCTGTCTATTGCATCCTGGTTTTTTATTGTCGCGGCTTCTTTTGGACGCTCAATAACACCACTCATCGTCGTACCTCGACGAAAAACCTGAGCAGCATGTTCTTCCACAGCCAGGTTTAACCCAAGTACATCAGCATTTGTCTGGATTGGAGAACTGCCGATATAGCCATCGAGCGAAAATACTTTCACATGATGCATCATGCGCATTGGCAACGTTTCGCCAATTTCGGGTAGTTCATAATATGGCATCCCATCCGGGCCTTTCAGGACAATGACCTTTTGGGGATTAACCGGGATTAATTCGCGGGGATAACCTTTCCCGTCCCTGTCGATGATCGAGTAGCAATTCCCCTCCAGACCAAGCAGGCCCTGCTGCTGTTCAAAGTATTCAAATGAAGTGTCTTTTTTGTTGGGCTGGGAATGAATCAGATCATAAACAGGGTGGTCAGTCGCCCGTTCACGGCCTCCGTTAGCGCCTCGCCTGTAAAGTTCACACGGCAGCTGCGCCACCGATTCTGCCAGAAGCGTTACACATGCCCGGACCGCCGATAACGCCATTGCGGTTTCAGAAGTGATAATGATCCCCGCCTTGCTCTGGCTGGAACTCACACCACCCAGCATCGCCTGCCAGAAACTACCACCAGACTGAGATTTACCCCGAAACATCTGGGGAATGAACATTATTCACCCCCTGATTTAATTACGCTGGCAGACATTGATTTCGCGATTAAAAATGACCACAGCAGGCAGATTGAACCGCCAGTAATAAGCCCGGCTGCAGGTGAAATAAGCCAGGCACCGGCAGACAGTAATGCAGCTCCGGCGAGGCCGATAAAAAAACTTAAAAACGTCATTAGCATGCTACATCTTCCTCGTCGTAAACGGATGAATTACTTGCCCGGCTATTCAACATTGCCCGTCCGATTGCCATAATCAGCGAAACCGCGCCATCGATTTTGTTTTCGTTCTGCTCTTTGATGGGTTTAACCACATCGTCATTACCGGGCAAATACTTCCCGACGACGTTGCTGATACACCAGCTCATAATCGGGTTCCCGTCGTGATGAAAGCGGCCTGACTCAATGGCGGCTTCCAGCTCCTTCGTCGGATCAGACATATTGGTGTAGTTCTGTACGATAGTGATCGGGTTAAGGCTTTCATCAGCCAGATCATGTGAAAGCCCCGTCGCGCCGAACGGGTCAATCGGTGACTCACTGACTGGGTTGAGCTTGTTTGCCGCCTTGGCCTCTTCAAGGATGTAGCGGTAATCAACTTCAGCGCCATCAGTAACTGTAAGCAGTCCCATTTCAACCCATTTCTGAAATCGCTCCGCAGTACGACGATCTTCGTTCTTTTCAACGCTGAATACTGCGTCGTAGGGAACCCAGAAGCGGGGAGCAACGCTGTAGTAATGTGTCTTGCCGTCAATTTCCCTGGTGAACAACCGCGCCATACTGTTCATATCCAGCTTACGCGCCAGGTCGAAAGACAGAACACATGGCTGTCCTTCGAATTGCTCCAGCGTAAGTGTCTTATCCTCACAGTTCTGCCAGGAAACCAGGTTGTAGAAAGCGGCACGGGCTGCAACCCAGATGTTGAGGTGTTTAGTTTTAAATACACCAGCCTGACGGGCGTTATTAATAGCTCTCTGTTGCTGGCTGAGGAGAAAGTCACGATAGACCGACACGCCCATATTCGGGTTAGCTTTTTCCAGCACTTTAGGATCGGTCCAGTCATCCCCCTCGTCGACGGTGTATATCACGCCGAACAATTCCTCATTCGGTACTGTGCCGTTCAGCATCTCAATCACTTCACGCCGTTTGTCGTAGCATGGACCCTCAATATTGTAACCCGCCGTCGTGATCGCCCACATTAGTGGTTGTCGCCGCGCCCCCATACCCGTCAGCATAGTGGTGTAGAGCGAATCTGTGGGATGTTCGTGATACTCGTCAACAATCGCACAGTGCGGTGAAGCGCCGTCCCCAGGGTTACCAATCAGCGGCTCAAAACGCGCGCCATCTTCTGGCCGATTCAGGTTGGACGCATTAACTTCAATCCCGAACGCTTCCACCAGCAGCGGGGTGCGCTTACACATCAGACGAGCTGGTCTGAATACTTCCCACGCCTGTTTTTCAGTTGTGGCCCCGGAATACACTTCGGCACCAAACTCGTTATCACAGGTAAAACAGTACAGCGCCACACCCGCCGATATTGCTGATTTTCCATTTTTACGCGGTATCTCCGTGTAAACCTCGCGAAATCGTCGAAGCTTCGACCCTTTCTGGACCCAGCCAAAGGCGCAGCACACAATAAACAGTTGCCATGCCTCCAGAGTGATCGGCATCCGCTTGAATGCCCACTCTCCTTTTGTATGTGGCAACAACTGGATAAATTTCGCGGCCTTTTCTGCCATGTCTTTATCGAAGCGGTAACGAAATTTCTTACTCTTTTCAGCCGCCATGTCATCGATATGACGCTGGCAGGCCCGAATGACAAACTGGCACGCCGGAATTTTCCCCCGCACAACGTTGCGGGCGTATTGATTCGCGGCGTTTACGTTGGGGTACGATTTCCGGCTCATGAGTTGATCATCTTCAGGAATGGGTTAGAGGTTTTCTTCTGTCCGGCAAGGCCGATTAGGCGTTGTCGACTGCTGGGATCAAGGCCAAGCATGGAGCCGGTAGAGCTCATCTCCGATTCCTGCTCTTTCTTTGCGGTTAGCTCAGGGTTTTTTATCTTCCCCCCCATAGCACCAGTAATAGTCAGCCCTTCTCTGGCGATATTTTTAACCGCCCTGCGCCAGAACTCATATGCAACACACCAGCGCTCAAGTACGGCAAGATCGGTAACACACAGTAATCCCTGTCCACATAATTCTTTCGTGGTCAGTTCCCACATGACGGCCGCCATTGGTAGACCATCATCCTCAGAAAACCAGTCAGGTGGTGCCACACCTTTAATCGGTGTGAATACAGGTTCCTCTTTATTCAGTGCTCGTTTGCCGGGGTTCCCTGCCAGCTCCTTGCGCGCCGTTGGCTTGGGGCGACGCCCGGAACGCCCCGCCGTTCCAGCCATAAGCGACACTCCTGGTTAAATTTCATTTTTCGCGGGTATAAAAATACGAGGAAGCGGGCAGTCCTAAAGCGCGAAAGGGGTCAGGGATTTGATCCCCCCTCCCCCCTTGAAGATGACAGCAAGAAAGCATGCAAAAGCAGATACTGGTCATCCATCAGGATGTTCAGCATAGTGTCTTCAGTTAATCTCAATAAATAAACGATGGAGTCTAAGAAATGGATAAAACTAGAAAATATGATAGAGCCTTACAACTTGAGATCCTCAACGCTCTTATAGATTGTGCTCCTAACTTTTTAAACAAGGCACAGGAGCGAGACCTCATTGAGAAGTTTGATAACTATGATCACTTTGTGGCGTGCATGCTATATCTTGAAATGCATGGTCTTGTTTCTACACCCTTCGTACGTAGCGAAACCATGGCTGGCGTTGATTTTATCTTCAACGCCCCATACTGCAACATTACAGAGAAAGGAATTGATTTTCTTCTTGATGATGGCGGCTTAAGTGCGATCCTTAAGGTTCAAACCGTTCGGTTACACAATGACACGATTGTTGCCCTTGAGGATATAATCCGTGTCGCAAATATATCTGAAGATCAGAAGAAGGGATTGATTTCAAAACTCCGAGAGCTTCCGGGAGACGCCATAAAACATTTGACCCTACAGTTACTGACTCAGGGGGTTCTGAATCTGCCGAACGCACTTCGACTAATTCAAACAACCCTCCAGTAGGGCTAAACTCGTCAGAGGGGCGAATTAACTCAAATTTGCCCCATCCCAATGTTTTACTTAAAAACACCCAAAATTCCTTCCGGGTATCTGCATGAATGTAGAAACTGTTCTTATGCATTACAGCAGTGAATATTATCATCGAATACGTTCTCTTGCTGTCTTTGCTCTGTGGCATTCCCAGCACAACGACTCAAGGTTGGAATCGTCATCAGTACCGCCATGAGCTTTTGGAATGATGTGGTCAACGCTTGCCGCTTTCTTCGCTATCCTCTGTCGGCGATGGTTCTGACACAGGTATTTATCACGCTGAAGGATACGCGCTCGTTTGATTTCCCAGAGTCGCCCATATCCACGTTCTTGCCTGCTCTTTCCCGACTGATAATTCCGCCAGCCGTCACCAGCATGCTGCTTTCGGTGTTGGTCACAATATCCGCTGACATCGTTGGTGATTGCCGCACACCCTTTGTGTCGGCATGGGCGTTTAGCACGTGCTGGCATCGGCATAGTCCTGTTTGTTGGATACAAATTGTGTAATAGGCGGAAAGTAAAAATGAACCAGTAGTTGATTGAAAGTTCTCATAAATAGCGAGAATCTGCGCGGTTCTTGCCCCGTAACATCAAGGATTATCAGAAAGAAATAAAAATGAGAATTATTATCAAAACATTCAAGTGAGATCGCTGGAATAACAAACTCTTAATCTCTCAACAAAAATAAGGATTTGTTAAGCTTCATGATTTATGGTCGATGTAATACACCGTTTGAGGCAAGAATAATGGTCAAATTCTCAAAACTTCAGATTCGCTTACACTGGCTAACCCTGATATTAATAGCGATAACCTATGCAGCTATGGAGCTTCGTGGCTGGTTTCCCAAAGGCAGTAACACCTACCTTCTCATGAAAGAAACACATTACAATGTTGGGGTGTTTGTCTGGTTTTTAATGATAATACGATTAATTATTAAACATAAGTATCATGATCCAGCTATCACTCCCCCCCCACCAGCCTGGCAGATGATGGCTGCTAAAATAATGCATATCCTGCTGTACATTTCTTTTTTGGCTCTACCATTATTAGGTATTGCAATTATGGCTTACGGTGGAAAGGACTGGAGTTTCTTAGGTTTTAACGTTGCATCGTTCGTTACTCCTGACGGGGAAACAAAATCACTTATCAAAGATACTCACGAAACACTGGCAAACATCGGATATTTTTTAATCGCAGCGCATGCTGGTGCAGCGTTATTCCATCACTACGTCCAGAAAGATAACACTCTTTTGAGGATGATCCCTGATTGTAACGATAAGAAATAAATACAAATTTTAATGTTTAACATTACAGCAGGCACTCAGTGAATGTCTGCTGTAATGCCTGCTCAGTCAAGTTGAAGCACACCGTGTTCTTTTGAATCAGAGAATGCAACCAACCCAGTGTATTCGGAGATAGTGTTCCGTCATCAGCATCAAATGCTGAAATGGTTGCATGAAGAATCAAAAATGCTCCAAATCCCGCGCCGCTGCTGCCCCTCGATGGTCAGAATCGTCAAGGAGGACCCGTTAAAAGGTAAGCAGAAAATCTATGGTTATAGTGAAGGCTTTTACAACGTTCTAAATTTTATGACAGAAATAAAAAAGCATTACCTTTCAAGATAATGCTTTTTCACTCGAACTGAGTCTTATAACAATTAGATTAATGTGATTTTAATATCATAGCTTTCAAGCCCAGTCATTTTTTCACGAGCATTAAACTGGATATCGGAAACTTCTTTTCCTGTCTTTTTTTTGAGTTCAATAATTTTTTTTGTGATGAATTCAGAAATATCCGCTTCAGTTTTTCTTTTTAAATCTTCGACGTTCATTGTTTACCCTCTTGATCTCTAACGTATCAACGCCAAGCATGTTACATTCCCCGTAGAGCACTTGTATAAGCGCTGATATGTTTAAAAGATAGAATAGAAAGACTCAATTATCAATAGTTTGCAGTACAATCTTCATGCAAAAGAGCTCGCGACCACACAAACCACTGTACTAAAATCCGGGTCGGTCACGAAACAACCAGATCTCATTTCAAAAGCTTCGAGGCTGCCTCGAGGATCTCTTCTGAACTGACATCACGATCAGAGGCTACATAAACTATTTTATGGTCTCCTGTCAGAGATGGAAATCCCGCTGACATCACGGGTAGGTGTGCTTTTTCCCCATTGGGAAACTCACGCATTATCGTAGTAATACCTTTCATTACGGTTACAACAACTGCAGGTTCTGCATTAAAAAAAACGATGACTTTTTTCATAATTTTACCGTGATGTCTCTTACAGAGATTGTCGGTTCAGCATACAAAAAAGGCTCCATAAGGAACCTGAAATTTATTTTCTGAATTCTAAAGAAGACTGACCAGAACGAATGTACAGTGCAATATTATCAAATGTAATCATTGTTGATTTGCAAAAAATACATTTTGCTCCGAAAGGATTTTTTTCAGTAACATCAAAGTTTGACGTTCGGTACTGAGATCCGTGGCAACACGGACATCTGAAGTGAATATTATTAGTAATATCAGTTACCTTATACAGCCACGACATTAACTGCCGTGGGGCCTTTAGGTCCCTGTTCAACACTAAATTCAACTTCCTGATTCTCATTCAGCGTCTTGAAATCATTACTCTGGATAGCAGAGAAGTGAACAAACACATCTTTACTGCCATCTTTTGGAGTGATAAAACCAAAACCTTTTTCAGGATTAAACCATTTAACTAAACCAGTCATTTTATTAGACATAAACATTACCTTTATTGAGTAAGCCCTTGGGCAGAATGGTCCGAAAAAAATTATCAGAGAGAAAAGCTAACAAGGAAATCTCAACAGGAACAAGGAATAAAATTATTACAGCGACTGCTTCAGATAAATTCGTTACAAACCAGACATTCATTAACGCATGATTAACCAAACATAGCAAGGTTTAGTTTTGTAAGTAAATCTCAGTGGGTTTTGACCATAAAAATTAATTTAAATAGCTTAAATCGAAAATTATGTCATGCTGCGTAAGACCTTTATCTATCACCCTAAGTTGTCAGGGATTTTGACTCAAGGAAGAGTCGTATTTCTTTCATAGTAAAAATTTACAAATTTATCCACGAAAACCGTCAACATCTTAATTTATAGATCTATTATTTTTTCTCTACGATTCATTGTTAGTATTTTTACGGACTCATAAATCCGCTCACATGTCATTCCTGCCCGGTAGTTTTCATCAGCGCGCTCAGCATTGTATCGAGCTTCTTCTGCCAGGCTTCCAGGCATGTCTACGAGCATTGTGGTGTCATGGCGGATGGAAAGTTTTGTTGATTCGTTAGTTATCGAGCTGTAGAACGCTGTGCTCTAGCGACTCGGAATAGGCAATCAGCCCGGTGTACTCAGGGATAACCTCGCCATCATCCGTTTCGAACTCAGGGATTGTTCCGGTAGTGATGGTGTATTGTGGCTGGCCATCTTCTTTTGCGAAGGCCGACAGGTCTTCAATCTGCTTAGCTGTAAGAACTACTGTAATGCTCATTCCTCAGTTGTTAAAAAGCCCCGCTATTGCGAGGCTTGATTGATTATGGCTAACAATTACATCGTAACGGTTATAAAAGAAGCTATTAGCCAACATGTGGTGTATGGTTGTTAACCGCCCACCAGGACAATCAACATGTCGATACTCAAAGATATCAAGATGCGTACTTTACGCCATGTGAAAAGTACTTGTCCTCATTGCTCCCGCCAGTCAATGCACAGTCTGTCGAGAATAAAAAACAATATAACGTTAATTTGTCCCTTCTGTGGAAACATCTATCTTCCATCGGAAAGCAAACCAATAAAGTAACTGATTGAATGCCAAATAAACCCCATACTCTCAGAATGTGGCAAAGCAGACATAACCTTTTATTGTTGTTCTCATTTAAGAGAATGTAACACCCAGAGTGGAGAGGGATTTTTTCTTCTCCACAACGGCGATCAAGTTCAGCCACTGCATGCGAGCGTATGGTATCAAGAAAGGCGTTATCCTGAGAGGTAGACTGGATTGTCACACCAAGTCCGGCACCACTTTCCAGTATGCTTTTCTGACGCTGTAGTTCTTTTATATCGTTATTGAGGTAATACGCTTCACTTAGGTTTTCTGCGTTCATCGTCTAACCATGTTGTTGTTTGACTGCCTCACTGAGTCGTAAATGCGCTCACACGTCATTCCTGCCCGGTAGCGTTCGTCAGATCGTTCAGCATAATATCGAGCTTCTTCTGCAAGGCGTCCAAGCATGTCGGCGAGCATTGTGGCGTCGGCTCCGGCTGTTTTGCTTCTGACGGCAGTGGCAAGATTTGCGGTATGCTTTGCGGCGTCCAGGAGGGTGGCAAGCTTTGTTGCTTCGGTACGCAGCTGGTTAACAGTGGCAGACAGGCCAGCAGCAGTGGCAGCAGATTTAGCGGCTTGTGCTTGTGCATCTTTTACAGCCTCATCACGGGCAATTATGCGCCCTTGCTCAATCATGCGGGCGGCGGTCTGCGCGTTCGCTGTTTGCGATGATTCCGCGCTGTCACGGTCAGCCCACTTCTTTTCCCAGCCGTGATTGCTCCATACGTTTCCGGCGATGAATGCGACAGCCACCAGCATCAAAATAACAATGAACTGATAGCGCAGGTTCACTTGTCTATCCCCCAGCACGTCAGCGCGCTTTCCTGGTCTCGTCGTTCAACCTGTCCGTAGCAGCCGTTTTTCTGGCCTTTGGTCAGACGGCAATCGCGGCCACCGTCTTTAATCCACCAGCGGATCGCTTCACAGGCACCTCTACGGTCGCCCGCATTAATTCGCTTATAGAACGTAGATGGGAAACATTTTCCGGGGCCGATGTTATATGGGCAGAAGGACGCGATCCCGGCTTTCTGTGGTTCGGTCAGTGGTACCTTGATATTTCGCTCAACCCACGCCAGCGCCTTGTCGCGTTCTATGGCGTTCACCCGGGCGCATTTCTCAGCAGATACCTTCATACCCTGCTCTACTGGCTTACCATCAACCATTGTAGCGCCACGGCAAATAGTCCAGATTCCGCCGCCGTCGCGATATGCTTTCAGGCTGTTACCCTCTTTCTCATCCAGAAACTGATCGAGAATTACGGACGCGGAAGCCCCCGCAAAAATCAAACCAACGACCGCTGCGCTCAGTTTATTCTTCAGCTTTGGTGACATGGCCATTAAGCCGGTCCTCCCTTTCCTTTTTCCTGTAATACCAGTTCACTGCACAAGTGATAACAGTGCATGCGATACCGACAATAATTGCCCAGTCACTCAGGCTTAACCCTGCAATTCTGTCGGCCAACATCCAGGACACCTCTTTTGCTGTTTTAGCTGTTTCGGCATATGCCTTCGCTGATACACCGCAGCCGGTCAGCGTGGTTCCTGTTCCATATGAAAGTCTGCTGTAAATGGTGCTCATTCTGGTCATAGCCCTACCTCCGATTTTTCGGATGGTGTTGTGTGTGATTAAAGGGTCAGGCTTCACGGGCTGGATTTATCAACAAAGCACGTAGTGAGTGATACCCGTGAGCCTGAAAAAGAAGAGGCCGCCGTTTGGCAGCCTCGAATGATAATTGTCGTCTGTATCGGTAGATTGAGCAGTTCATAAAGTACATCTGCCATTAATCTCACCATAATGATGCAAAAATCCCATCACTGGTGCAATTGCACCGCTATAGATCCCGGTTGAAATATTATGAAATAATTAAATAATCAGTGAGCATGATTTTTTGTTTGTTGTTGACATTTAAATATGCCATTAATTAACAACCAACTCTGTGGAGGATATTAATGCTTAAACTTTTCCATTATCATTCCCAATACTGGATATTTCTGGCTATTGCACTTTCTCTTTATACAGTTGCATTTCGATGATACGCATCGTTTAGTTGCATACCTTTTTCTGATATAACTTTATTTTATATAATGAGCTTTGGCTCAAACCTTAGCTCATAAAAAACATACAGCGATAAGAATATCAGACATTCTAATGTTAATACTCCCTCGTTTCATAACTGCCTGTGTAATGTTATGTTTTATAAACTTTAAATCAATTTCGACTACAGACCCAAAGAATGAAGCTTCCCAAAGATTAATGCCACTGTCCAGAACAGTGCGACCGTTGATGCTGTAGTCATCAGAGCTGCTATTTTGTATTTGCTCATCCTGCATTTTACCCAGATACTGTTACCGATTTGAAATCGTCCAGAGACACCATTAAAGCAGATTTACCTGACCGAAGAAGGTACTTCATCTGAATCATGCTAACCATTTTCTGGAAACCACACAACAATTTAATAATGATTAAAGTCAACAAGTTAAATTTATGTCAGATTATCATTCAATCTGTTCTCTGCACTTATACTCATAATGATAATCCCAAAGATAGAATGAGTATTACAGAATGCTCCCATCTTAATCACTCAATTAGCAACTAATTAACAACAGTAAGCCTGAATAGCACGCAGCGGTTTTATAATTTAAAAAAGTAAGACTAGCTGTTTTTTTCAGTGTATACCTGAATATTCTTTATCGTTTGCTCTTAGTTAAAGACTTTAAACAATGAAAAAGAACATTTTTTCCGTTAAACGGAACAAACCGATAAGTCCATTAGAACTAAAGATCTACCGCAACTACCGTATAGTGCATGGGATACGAATTGCTGTAGCGTTCGTTATTACGTTCTTATTGATAAGAATGTTGAATTTGCCAGACCACTCGTGGCCCCTGATTACACTCGTAGTCGTCATGGGACCTGTAAGCTACATGGGTAACGTTATCCCCAGAGCACTTGAGCGAATGGCAGGAACTGTAGGTGGTGCGATTCTGGGGATCATTGCATTACACATTGAAATGTACTCTCTTACTCTGATGATGCTCTGGTGTGGATGCGCTGCTTTCCTTTGCGGCTATCTGGCCATGAGTAAACGCCCGTATGCTGCATTACTTGTTGGGATAACGCTTGCCGTAGTCAGCAGTGCTCCTGCCGGGGACTTACAGACAGCATTATGGCGAAGCACCAATATTATTTTGGGATGTATTCTGGCTATGCTGTTTACCAGTATTTATCCCCAAAGAGCATTCATTAACTGGCGTATCCAACTTGCTGACTTTCTTGCTGATTACTTAAAAATTACTTCAGCCGGGGTCTCACGAAACGTTCTGAATCAGCCCAGAATGACCGGGCTTCAAACACGTGCGTTAACTAATGTCGTCAAAATGCGCGGTCTGATTACACCAGTGAATAAGGAAACAAATATTGCAAAGAGTCTGCTCGAGGATATTCAGTCAATAACCCGAGATATGATAGCAGCCCAAAAATTTCAGATTAATGCCCACTGGGCATCGCGCGGTAGCCGGTTTCTGATATTGAACTCGCATACACTTTCCGACATGGAACAAATGACTCGCAACACTCTCAGTACGCTGGCTCATGCACTGCATGAAGGTAACCCGTCTCCAATAGCATCAAACAGCGAACGTCTTAATGAAATCACACAAGAGTTGCATTGCCTTTTACTCGCAAATGAAAGTGATGAGGTAATGGAAAGTGCCGTTCATGGATATGTCTGGTTAAGTATCCAGCTTGCAATCCAGCTTGAAGCACTATCAACCTTGATAACGAAAGCTCTGACAGAAAATAAATGATTTTATTGTTAATTATGTAACGTCAGCCCGAAAATGAAAGGCACCGAAAAATGTCGGTATCCAGAACGCTAAGAGTCCGGGTTACCATAATCCAATGCCATTCAGAACAACAACCAGGGAAACAATAATTAGTGCAATGCCTATCGATAGGCTGAGCCCGATCACGGTATTTCTGAAAGGCATTTTCATAACGCTATCTCTCCACCACGATGATAACAGTATGACTGGTTTAAGTTCAGTTGTGGTGTCGGGTATCTCCCGGTGGTCCTTTGGCTGACAAACCATGCCCCGTAAGCGCTAAGCATGTCATTCACTGGCACTGTTTACTGTCAGTTTCACCCATCCGCTTGGGGAGGACTCATCACAACCACTTCAAAACAAGAGCTTTTACTGGATACTCTATAACTTTAGAAATAATGAGAAAAGCCTGCAAACAAATAGCACTATTATTCTGAAAGTGGCAGGCTTCACGGGCTGAATTTATCAAACAGCACGTAGCGGATGATTCCTGTGAGCCTGAATGATAAAGGCCTCCGAATGGAGGCCTCAAAGTGAATGTGATTAATATTGGCGATTCTAACGGACTTAGGCTTTTCTTGCGACAGCCAGCAGATGCGACGAAATACCCTGCAATTCAGGAAATTCCTCAGTTAAGCGTAGATACTTCAGCAAAAGGGCCTTTTTGTCCTCCACCTGCATTATCTCATCCGTGTCAATGATGCTGGCAAACCCCTCTACAGCGAACAGTCTGATATCCTGAAACCCTGTTTGCTGAAGCTCTTGCATAATTAATGACGGGGTATGAAAAAAAGAAGTAGTGAAATAATTTGGGGTGTCATAAGGGTTTTCATGGTTTCCCGTCAGCAGATCGGTTTCCACTATACGTTGAAACACCGGGTCATTTATAAACTGGTATTTATATCCATCCACCAGCGATGCTGACCTCGATATATATGTAAAAATAGCTACGCCGCCGGGTTTCAGAACACGAAGGCATTCCTCAATGCATTGCATCCTGTCAACGCTTTCCTGCAGGTGATACAGAGCCCCCATAAGCATCACCATATCAAAAGTGTTACCATCCCATGGTAGTTTTCGCGCATCGCCGCAGGTGTACGATTGCAACTTGAAAGCACTTTGTTGTCCGCGCTGTCTGGCCTGCTCAATATGTTTGCTGGAAAGGTCCAACAGATGTACATGATGCCCTTTCTCTGCCAGCCAGAATGAATAAAAACCATTTGCGCCGGCGATATCAGCGATAAGCATAGGGGAAGGCGTTAAAAATCGCTTAATAATCTCCTGAGAGCGGATAAACTCCAGCTGATTTACTTTGAAGCGGTTTGCCTCGTCGAAGTTACTCTCATAGAAGTCGTAGACGCTTTCATTGTTTTCCATAACCAACTACCTCCCAGGGGAAAGTCCATAATAATCTGCTGTTTGGGTTCTTTGATCTTTGATTTAGTTGTTTTTTAAGTCATCACCATTAACACACTACAGCACTTTCTACAAGTACCCTGGGTTTCGCGATTCATTGCATCCCATAAGCACTGCCCCCCGTCAGGACACCACCAGCCAGCCCAGTACCGAAAATCGGATCGGACATTTAACCCCTCTCTTAATTGCTGTGAGTCCTCTCAGGAATGAGGGGAATAAAAAAGGCCGCCAGTTGGCAGCCTCGAAGTGAGTTAAGTTGTTTACATTGGCGGAGAGAGAGGACCTTCTAACACCTCTGCTTCACCGTTATGGCAAATGTCATCGCCTCTGGTCAGATGCCAGACACCTGTGATTGTTTTACCCGTATCCAGATCATCAACAGTGTCATTCGTGTAGTACGCCACCTGTACAATGCCAACATGCTGAATCCAGTAATAGCCCTCTTTCATATGCGTGTCCATCCCGCCCTAGTTACAAAGCAGTATATGCCTTCAACTTTGCAGTTGGCGTTAGAAATTCTACATGTTGAATTAAGCAGCAACTTTGTGGCATCAGCTTTTAGAGCATTACATTCAAAACTACAAAAGGCATTTTACTCACCTTATTGCTGTGAGTCCTCTCAGAATGAGCGAAAAAAAATAGCCACGCTTGGTTGAGAGGCCTGGTTATCTTGTGGGCCATTGCGGATCGACGATATGACAGGGGTACTGGTGCTATGCACCTCGCGAATACCCCTGTCGTATCGCCGGAAAGCAAAAACCCCGCGTCGGCGGGGTTCTCGTTATGTTCAAATTGTTCGCTTTTCGTCGCTGCCATCGTGGCGCAGCTCTGCCAAGCATGAATTAATTATTCACTTTGTTGGCCCGTTTTCAAACGTTTTTACGTCATAAAGCACTTATAACTAATTCTCACTGACATTTTGTACAAATATCACTCAACAAATGAGCTATTCGTTACAAAACGATCGCTTTGAACGATCGATAAATGAAAATCGATCTGCAATACCAATTTTAATTGTGTGGTTATCGCACGTAGACTCAGGGCCAAACCTAATAAATGGAATTATCATGAGCCTTTATCACTATTTGGCCATATATATCGCGGGCTTCATCGTAATGTTTGCTTTGTTAGTTCGTGGGGATAGATTACACGGCCTCGAATTTGACCTGGCTGATACGGTGATAACATCCATTATGTGGCCCTTCTACTCCGTTGCTATTATCTGTATTAAGATTTATGAGCGGTTTAAACAGAATCGTCAGTAATAGCCAGTTACCCCAGCTACTGACCGGGGTTTTTGTTTCGAATTACAGACTCATTAGTCTCCCGGTCAGCTCCTCTTTTGGTATGACTAACCATCCTCTAACCCAGCTCTCATCTGGTTACGAACCGCAAGGAATGTTTTTGCTCTGAATATTTCCAGGCACCATCGCACACGCTTTCTCGCCTCCCCGTCGGTTAACCATGGCGCAATCGCCTGCAGCTCCCGGGTTATGTCTGAGATTTTTTTTCGGGTGGTGTAATACTGAAGACCAACAACATAAACCGGATCGTTAATATCCAGCGCCTGCAATACGCATTGTTCAACAAAATCGACATCATCATTATGCAGAGCTTCATCAATTACACTGGCAGGTGACTGCGGCCAGAGAATACTGTGCGCCCTGTTCATTGCCTGCTGTCCACGGAATCCCTCCTCTCTAGCCTGATTTAACGCAACGGTGAATCGTTCGAGTGCTTTATCTGACCAGTTCCGTCCCTTAAGCACATTCCAGCACGCATGGCCCCGCGGCATGCGGGGTGCAGTATTTCCTCCTACACCTTCGCCCCATGTAGTGAGCAGGGATTTAATCCATCCGGACTGAATCCCCGTCAGGAGAATACATTTACCCAGCCAGCTTTTACGCGGCGCAGCTGCTGCTTTTTCAAATGCTGACTGCTGTAGTCTTCGTTGGCGTGGCGTCATGCTTTTAGCTCCTCAATAATAATTCTCCCTGTTTCACCCCATAATTTTGATACCCATGCATCCCATATATGAGCATCATTTTCGTAAATAGCGTCCATCAGGACTTTCATCATGTTGTCGAAATCAGGTTTTATCTGGTGTGGTTTACCGTTGAAATCAGCCCGTTTCTTTTTGCTCCAGCTCGCTGGCATCGGAAGGATGAAGGTGACATGCGAGCCACTTTCCGGTAACTCAATACCCTGCAGACGAACTTCATCACAGAAAGCCCGGTAACGCAGAACCTCTGGGCGCTTTTTCCATTTGTCAGCGCGCGTCATTCTGGGCTTACCGACGGGTGTAATTGGATATTCAGGCATTAAGAGCCTCCTTGATTCTTTTACCGAGCCAGCACATAACCGGTACAGCCATACTGTTGCCGATCGCTTTGTAGCGCGGACCATCTTTCGCCAGTCGGTAGGCTTCTTCTGCAGTTATTTTTGGGTTGTGATGGCGCACGTAAGCATATTCATCAGCAGTGATCTGCTTACGCTTATCACGGGGGATTAAAGTGTGGTTATCGGGGAAGCCCTGCAGACGCTCGCACTCAACTGGTGTCAGGCGACGAACGGCCATGTTTTTCATTACTGAAGGGGATAAATTCGATCCGCTACTGGCGGCGGTCAGAGTTGGGGATTGCTCTTCTGCCCATCCAATACCCCCGGCTTTTGCGCCCTGTCCAGCTTTGAAGGCATAAGCAACAGCATTTTCCTGTCCGTGATTTCGTCCAAGGGTGTGAGCAAAATTAAAGTTTGTGTCTGGGTCTTGTGTGCCGTGAATAGCATAGGTATCCAAATCTTCAGTCATGCTGTCATTTGGTTTGGCCAGCAATGTCCTGCTGGTATCTGAATAGGTAACAGTAAGATCGGTTGCGTCTTTATGGTCCCGCGCTTTTACTGTGGATGCAGTTCCATCATCCACATATTCACAAAATGAGCGCATGCGATACGCAGCTGCTGGAATGTAATGCCCAACAGCTGCGGATTCAGGCTTGCCACCTGCACCACCAATAAATGAATGAGCTGTAAGCGCACCAACAACCTGCATATAACCACCAGCGGCCATATCTACATCTTGTGACCAGCCACCTGAATTAGCGCGAGCTTTAAGAGTTCCGGCAACTTCTTGCCCCTCACCTCTGCGCGGCGGAGTATTCCGGCGCAAGCCTTCGGACTCAAAAAGTATTTTTGCGGGATCGATATCCCCTCGAGCGCTTGCGATAACAAACACACGGCGACGTCGTTGGGCCACTCCGAAAAATTGAGCGTCGAGCACTCGCCAGCAGACAGACCTTTCTGGTCCCAGCACATAACCAGCGTTTGTCCATTTTTTCCCTGGTGATTCCAGTTCACAGCTTTCACCGGCAAGCCCTGCAAGAAAACATCCGAAAGCGTTATCTCTGCTGCTGAATACTCCGGGTACGTTTTCCCAGACGACAATGACGGGAGGTTTTCCCTGTTCTCTTCGTTTTTCATCTATTGCGTTTACCAGTTCTACAAAGGCGAGAGTTAATTGACCGCGGGAATCAGTCAGACCATTACGAAGACCAGCGATGCTGAATGCCTGGCACGGTGTGCCACCTACCAGAACATCTGGTGCATGGATTTCTCCGCGCCGTATTGCTGCGGCGATTTTTGTCATATCACCGAGGTTTGTTACGTGCGGCCAGCGATACGCCAGAACAGCAGATGGGAAATCTGGACCGTTTTTATAATTGTGTTCAGGATCGAACTGAGAGAACCATGACGGTCGCCAGCCCAAAACCTCCCACGCTATACTTGCTGCCTCAATTCCACTACATACTGAACCATAAGTAATACTCACGCTGATTCCCCCAGTTCGTAGAGAACCTGCACCAGCAACTCTGTTTCAGTACCGAAATTGTTTTCCCAGGACTGGCGGCCAGCATGAATGGCTATGCCGTATCCGCCCTGGCGGTGATGGATTGGGCAAAGAGGAATAACTTCGAAATTGTCAGCGCGCTGGCCAACTCCCTGACCAGTTCGGATGTGATGTATTTCTGCTGGAGTTTCACCCTGCTTCAGGTTTTTGCAGACAATACAGCCCAGCCCGGCTACTCGGGAAAGGTGGAGTTTTTCAGATTTATTTTTTGTTCTGCTCATGCTGCACCACCAGCATGAACAAAGACACCGCTCACGAAGAAATGGTGTGAATGGGGTAATTCAGTTTTATGCGCCATCGCGTTTTCCCGGTTGGCGCAGTGTTACTCAGCAGGCTGTTCAGACCCGTGTTTGAGTATAACCCAACTTATCAGGCATCTGAAACAGGAAGGCCAGCTTTCTTTCTTGCTTCTTCCAGAGCTCGCAAAGACGTCACAAATTCATCTTTGCGCAGCGCGAATCCCCTTTCTGCCCTGCCCTTTACGACATAAATCAGAACCGGGCCAGTATGCTCCGGCAGTCCGGGAATTAAATCATCCGGAATTTGCATGAGATGCCCCTTGCGGTGATATCCACACCGTTAAGACAACGGAAATTGCTTCTAAGCAGTAGCGCGGTGCGCAACGAGAATTTTAGCAATCAGGTGTAACAAATGGCGGCATCAGCCACCATCCAGGTGCGATCAGTTGAAAAACCAGTCGTCGGCGCTTTCCCATGTTTCCTGCAGGATTTCCTCCACCTTCGTTTTATCGCCCTTATCGCCACCGAAAACAGTCAGGCTATCGCCGCCAGCTCTGCGGATAACCAGAGAACAATTTTCATATTGATTCTGAAGTCGTTTTAGCAACTCTTTCTCAAGTGCGGGTATGACGCCACTCGGCAGGTCTTTTGATTTGTTGATGGTAAGTTCTATCTTCATAATTCCCTCTACACCAATGCACTGTATATTCATACAGTATACCTATTACACCTAATATTCAAGTGGTTAATAGCACTTTTCGCCAAAGCCATGCCGTTGTATTTGCTAAGTTTTTCAGAGTATTCAGAACATATTTATTAAGAAAGGTAAAGCAAAATGGGCAAGAAAAAACCCGCCGAGGCGGGTTGCTTTACTTCACCGGGTCTTTTTTCGCCATCGCTTCCAAAAACCATACTCCTGCCTGATATTGCTCTCGCAGGTAATCCTTCCGTACTTAGTCGTCGGCGGGTTAGCGATTATGCTATCCAGAGATTCTCCAGCATCAAGACGCGCAAAAATTTTGTAATCCGCCGCATCCGGGTTCTTTGGTTCTGCATTTCCAACGCTCATAACACTCCTTTGATCAATCACATCGGACTTTACTGCATATTCTCAGCTAGCATAAAAACATAATCATGTTACTGAAATGATTATATATTAGGTTGCAATGGATTTTCTGTGACGCATCTCCGGTAGGTTCGCCCGCACCAGTGCCTCGCAAACTGTGACAGAACCGCGTTACCGTATCGCGCAACCTGCTTGTCTTTCGCGTATTTCTACCCCCGATAATTAGTCAGTCTGACAAAAATATCCTTTGAAACTGTCTGACGTATTCGATGATGTTAATCTCGGCACTCCATTGATTTCGCCCTAACACCCCAGAAACTTCGATACTTGGAGCCAAGTAGCAAAAGCCTCTTTCGTTCGGCTCTGCCATAAATAGCGAGAATTCAACAGCATGAATTATTTTGTTAAAAGCCTCTCTCATGCTTAAATCACTAACAGCATCATTCATGAACAACTTTCCAACCATTAGGTCATCTCTATGCTCGTCCCGGCATCGTTTGTCATCAAGAACACGACCAACTATAGCTGTAGAGATTAACAAACGAGTGGTTTCAGGTTCCCCAAGAGATGCCAATATCCACAATGGATCATCAGTACCGGTTAATTCTTCTGCAAGTTGCTTTTCTGCTAAAAAAATAGACAGAAGATGAAACAGGTCTGTTCTTACCTTAGCATTGTCAAATGACCAGCCACGCTCTTCGTCAGTCTTAGATATTTTTGTTAAGTTCATTTAATTCTTACTTCTTCAAGTTAAGTTTTGTCATCTCAACATATCGCGGATCAGATTGTTTTGGTAAAACTGGTGACACTTCCCGATAAAACGTCAGCCTCTCAAAAAATAATCCCGCAGATACTCAGGCTACTCAGGTGCTACCTGCTCAGCGATAACCGACATGTTTAGGTGCTCCTTGAACACCACGCAAAGCGCAAGGTCGATGTTCACTTTGTCCTGCTCGTCTTTTGGTTTGGATGCAATGTTCCACTGTGACATAATAACCAATCCGGAATGAAGGGTATCATATATTATTGTGGTGGCTATGGTTCGAACTTGCTGTGTATCTCCCAGAGGCTAATCCCACAAATTCCGCAGAAACTTGCTTGTTAAGCCAGTCCTGGCTACTCCCGGACGCCTCCCCACGCAGTCTCGACAAAACAGTAAAACCTTTTCCATGCCACAACAAAATGACGGCTTAGACTCGTGGCCACCGTAGTTCCAGCAAGATTGCTTCGGCAGTTTTCCCTTTCTGACCACCGCCCTTTTTACAGCAGGGCGCCGTTACAATGACTTCATGCTGTAAACGCAGTGACAACCAGCCAAGATAGGCAGCCTCATTGCTTCCAATCGCCCACTTCGGTGGACATTTTTTTCCCAGGTGACCGCCGACAACCTTAAAGGTAGAATCAGACAAAATAAAAAAGGGATCGGGTATGCTTGAATCATTCAAAGAACTATTTTCTTCTACCGTCAGCACTGCTGCGCAACGTGTTAGAAACCCAGCAATTGGTGCGTTCGTCTTGTCTTGGTGCGCTTTCAACTGGAAGTCAATTCTTTATCTTCTTCTAAGTGACACAAAGGTAATCGATAAAATCGCATACATTTCTGAAAACAGCACCTGGAAAACAGTAATCGGCTACCCATGTGTATCAGTAATTGTTATCTGCGGTATATTGCCGTGGGCAAACAACCTTATTTCTGTTTGGCAAGCTAAGCCTCTGGATAACAGTGATTCCATAGAAAACCGTCGTAAGGCGAAACTTATTCATCGAGCTACGCGTCTGCAACGTCTTCAGGCCAAGCATGATGTGACTTACGAAAAGATTAAAACTGGAGCTGAAAAAGACATTCAAGCCATGAAGGAACATATTGCCGAGTCAAAAGACAGAATGGGAATACTGACAGCAGAACTCAACGAAAAAGATAATTTACTACATGAGTATAAATTAAAAATAGACCAACTATCTTCAACGTTAGAAACAACAAGAAACGACTTGGGTAGAGTATCAAAAAGCTATAGCTTATTAAAAAATGAATATGATTCTTTGAAAATTGAATGTGATGGTTATAAGAACACAATCCGCACTACAGTATCCCCCCCCTTGTCTGGTGGATTTAATGAACTCAAGGGATTGCAGATTGGGGAAATCGCTACAAATGTATTAAATGGACAGGCATATAAAAATACTTTCATCTTTGACAAAGAAAATAACGATAACCCCAATTTCGCTCCTAGCCCCAAAAATCCCAAATTGTGATTATACATACGGGTCGTGCTCTGTGATCGCCTTACCCTGCTGGCTTTGTTGATGCCCATAGTTAAACAGTTTTTTGGTAACAGGTTCGGCATAAGTCAGTACATAGACGTCAGCATCAAACACTGCAATCACCCCATCAATCACCTTCACAGCATCAGCCATTGCGTAACCGAGATTACCGCCATCACTTTGTGCTGATGCTTTGCTGAGTATTTCGCGTATCTGGTGCAGGCGATCGAGTGATACAGGACCGTTCGCCGGGTGGTTGTTAGTTGTCATGGGTTAGTCCTCAATGCCAGTGTCGGTTAATTTCTGCTGTAAATCGACAATTGCTGCCAGAGCATATTTAATCGTCTCACTCGTTACCCTGCATGGGTAAGCGTGATTCATTCCCTCTTTCATTAAATTAGCCCTTCCGTCAGTCCGGTAGTGATACGGTTAGCGCCTAAATGAATTTCGTAGGTATCGCCAGATGGACTAATAGCGATTCGCTCAGCAATAGCCATCTCACTCCCCCCTTCACACCAATACCAGCGGCGGCAACTTTTTCGACAAGTTCAACCCACTGTGGCGCCAGCTTTTTTCTGCCTGTGCGCGGTTGCCGACTGGACCGTTCAAACTCACACGATAATGGTCATACGGGCATTTCAATCCGCCCCATACCCAACCCATATGATTGAGCTTCAGCGCGTATTCAGGCATGTTCCCGCACTCCGGACAGCGTGGTAATTCGCTTTGTTTCATTGCACCAGCTCCTGCATCAGCGCGCCATGTTTGCGAATGCTGCGAACGGCTTCACGAAGTTTTTCCAGGTTGGCCAGCTTCGCTTTCGTGCGGCGAATTTCACTTGAAATACCGCGTATCGTAGGGATCAGCAGATCATCAGGACGGCTGACGAAAGCGGGGATTTCCTCAACAATTTCAGTGACAGATTTTTCTGGTACTGGTGGAGTTGATGTCTCCGGTTTCCGTGGAGCAGAGCTTTTGTGTTTCACTGACGCAATGGCCGGCACCGAATAAACAAACTTACTGCCCACTTTTTCGCGGATGATCCGCCCTTTTGTCATGTGATGGGTCAGCATTGGCGCCACACGTTTAGATTCAATACCTGCCAGTGTTGCCAGCTCAAGGGATGTCTGTGGTCCATGTTCCGCCAGTAATGCGATGACGTCGCTGACTGATACACTTGCCGGTGTTTTGCTGACAGAACTGGCCGCCGTGGGCTGTGATTTAACTTCCCCGGTAGCAACTTTCCAGTACCCGTTAACCTGAATAACCTCGTTACGTTCTTCATGCTCACGCAGCATCCCGATCACCGCCGCAGGCTCAATTTTCATACGTGCCGCAATTTCACTGGCAGTCGCTTTTTCCATCGCTTTCAGTACATCTAAAATGGTTTCCATATAATTCTCCAGGTTAATTTTTTAGCCCCTGAAACCTTCAGGGATGATGTTGTCCAGGACTGAAATGGCGTTAACATCCCGTTGTTGCGTGCTACCGCCAAGTCGGATAATCAATTCATCCCATTTTTCCCGCAGCTTTGACGGGCTCAGGACATTGCGACACCAGAACGGGTCGCGTTGTACGCGTTTGAATAAATCGCAAATCTGGCGATGAGTACGCCCGTCTATGCAGCGCATCAGGCGTATTTCGTTTGCCCAGGCATTCCAGTTAGGGTCTTTTGGGCGCGTAACTTCACCGTCCGTCTCAGCGGCTTTTTCGTAGAGTGTTTTGATTCGGGAAAAAATCCATTCAGCGCACTGGAGATCTTCAGGTGTTCCCCATTTGCCCTTTGGCTGTTCAGAAGATGATTTTTTTTCTTCGCCTGTGGATAAATCAGCTTCCGGGGACGCAGTTCCCGGACAAGAAGTCTTTTTATCTTTTAGATCTGTATTTTTAAGATCTGTATAAAGAATAGATTCGGCTTGAGAGCCATTTCCATTCGGCTCTTGGGCCGTTTCCATTCGGCTCTTAGGCCGTTTCCATTCGGCTTGAGAGCCATTTCCATTCGGCTTAAGAGCCGAATCCAGCACTGGCGGGAATATCAGGGCAATTAATGCCTCTTCATTGATGCGATAATGCATCTTAGGTGTGCCATTTACCTTGCGTTTCTTCTCTTCGATAACACCGGGCAAATACTGGCTGATTATTTTGCTCATTGCCTTGCGAATCACGTCCTCGCTGGACGCACGAACTTCCGCAGCAATTACCGCATGCTCTTTGTAAAACCAGCCATTTTCGAGGTGGGATTTACCTGACCAGAACACCAGTTGATTCAGGATCGCCGCGAGTAAATGCTGCTGGCGGTCACCGGCGAAAAAATCCAGGTAGGGACAAGGGATCGTGATGCTGTTCCCCTGACCGGACATCGACTGGACAATCTCAAAAATTCTACTCACACAAAACTCCGTACCTGCTGTGCACTCTGTCATGACTGCACCTTCCTGAACTTGAGTTCAAACTCTCTCCGACCTGTCTCGCAGATGTCCTGATAGCCTTCGTATCGGTACATAACCCGAAGATGGGAAACTCTCATTACCGTCACCATGCGTCCGCGTTCGTTGCGGTATTTCATCCCCGGAATCAGTTCAGCGCTGCGATCGACTGTCTCCGCCGGTACTCTGTGCTTCATCGCTTTTTTCATGCGGTCTACTAATTCCTGGGCAAGCATGGGAGTCTCCTGTTACACCGCGTGCGTGCTGATATGTTTAAACTGGATACTGACGCCGGGAATGAGATCGGCCAGCGCCTGAATTGCCTCTGCCGTTTCTTTGCGGATTACCTGCACTGGCTTACCAGTCAGCACCGCGCTGGTCGCCTCTATGCACTCGCGGTTCGCAATGGCCACCAGGTTATGTAAGTCATGCTGACCAGCCAGCTCTGCATCCATCGCAGCTCTGATTGCTGGAGCCAGCGCAGCTGCCTGACCACGATAGTTTGGCGTGTCATTTCGAAATGCCCGCTGGATGATCTGCGTATTGTTATGCAGGCGACGCGCATACTCTGACGGGTCGACAATATCCGCCAAGCTGTCCAGCAAATCACCGTAGTGATGCGCTGTAATCAGCGGGACTATCTTTTTCCAGCCCCCTTTCCTGCCATCCTTCATCGCCCACTCTTCCAGCTCGAGGGCCAGCAATTTGATCTCATTGATTTTCATCGTTCAATTTTCTCCCTTTCTTTGCTTTATCCTGGTTTTCATAAAACAACGGGTCATATTTCAGAACTCCACCTGTTAGACGCTCTAACCTAACTGCTCGCTTTTCAGGAATGGCGCTCCCCCATCGAGTGACCGCGACTTGAGAAATGCCAAGCGCTCGCGCAACGGCAGCTTTGGAGCCAAAAAACTTAATCACTGTCTCTGTGAACATGCGTCCTCCGCATAACTAATGTTAGCAAAATAAATACTAACAAAAGTTATGTCAAGTTAACTTATATTAGGCTTATGAAAATTGAAACTTTGAGTGATCGCATTGCCGCCCGGCGCAAAGAGCTTGGACTAACGCAGCAGCAGCTTGCTGATCTGGTTAAGAAGTCCAGCGTTAGCGTATTCAAATGGGAAAGCGGCCAAACTGAGCCAAAGGGGAAAAGTCTCTTTGCATTAAGTACTGCGCTGCGCTGTTCTCCGACCTGGTTACTTTTCGGTGATGAAGAACAAATCCCCACCCCAGTGGAGTCACTTCCTACGGCGTTAGATGAACGGCAGCAACGTCTTTTAGATTTGTTTGATTCTCTTCCTGAATCAGAAAAAGAGTCCTATCTCAATGAGTTAGAAGCAAGAGTTGAAAATTTTAACCGCCTCTTTGAAGAACTTCTAAAAGTTAGAAAATCCCAAACAAATAAAAAATAGCAAGTCAGTCAATGGCTTGCGTTTTTTTACACCTCGCAACTTAACTTTTGTTATTTTTGATCTTGCCATTTAAATTACCTTTAGTTAATCTCATGTCATCAAGTAACCACACGCAGTGATTACTCAGAATCAAAATGTTCCGCTTACCCTGGCGATACAGGGCCAGAAACAAAAAAGCGCCCTACTGGACGCTTAGCTCTTTAACAATCTGGATATCTTTAACGTTAATAGCTGACCATTGGAGCTGAATCTGTATCAAATACATTCTTACAGGAAGGACATCTGCTTTGATTAAAACTCGCATACATACTCACCTGCAATGGCTGCAGTATCGATATTTTCTTAGTAGCAAAACAATGTGGGCAAAGATGCACAATTATTTCAGTATCACCCACAATCTGCTTTTTCGAATACACCAAAGAACCAGAGTCAAGCTTGCTAAGAACATAACCTTCAGTCTGGCTTTTAAAGTCTTCGTACTCTGCAATTTTTGCTTTGAGAAGTACTGCTTCTTCATCACGCAAGCGGATCGCGTCGCCAAGCGAAAAACATTCTGCCTGAAGCGTAATTAGTTTGCTCTGGAGTTCGATAGTTGCCGCTTTAACTTCAGCATCCGTTTTCGCATCATTGATGACTTTAGCGAGACCAGCAGTCTCCTTTATCGCGGCCATAGCAGCCGATAGTTCAGCGATCACTTTGAATACTCATATTATTGTTGGGGATATCCAGATTAACCGAATCCTTGTTGTTGGGGAATAGCAGGATCCACCACGCCTGATGTGGTTAAAAGCAGGCTAAAGCAATAACAAGTAGAACCCTGTTCTGGCGGCCCGGTGTTTTCCCGTATGTATCCGGTCACCGCCAGCTTTTTCAGGGAACAACGTGCAAGCGCACTCCTTCACTTACCAGTTATGGGTGACAGGTTTGAAAGAGGCGGAGTGCGCTTGCAGATGTGATTAATTGCTGTGTGTGCCGCGTGGTCTTTGCCCATCCCCCACGATGGGCACCTTTTTTACCGGAGGGTTTATGAAAAATTCACAGCCAGTTATACCGGGCGGGGATCCTGATTTGGAAAGCTCAGTTAATAATTTTATTTACCAATTAAGAGCTCCTGCTTTTCGCGACCGCCTTACAGCTGAGCTCGAAGCACTGTACGAACAACAGAAAGCTACTCTCGATCACACTGAATCTCTGCTCAGGATGGTGCGTACCCATGGTTAAATTTACCAGCGACGATATTGCCCAGCGTACAACTGAAGCTGAATATAAAAAAGCTGTGGCTGATATAACCGGTGTTCAAAAATACAAAGATGAGGCGGTGCTGGATATGTGCTTCATCAAAGTAATGTCAAAAATAGTTAACGACCAGAGGGTTAATATTAGCGAATTTTTACGCTGAACTTTTATTTACCCCCTTCGATAACTTTAAGCAATTAAGAGAGTTTTTATTTATGCCTTAACTGGCAGGGCTAACTACATCCATCAATGATGGCCTTGTCATAATCAGCCATGCAGGGAGGGTAAGTGACACTTGAGTGCTGTCCATATTGCAAAAAATGGAGTTCTGTTGACTCCATGTATAAATCAACAAAAAGAATGAATAAGAGAGTAGTGACTGCTTATTTCTGTAGCCTTGAGCATGCTATCTCCTACAAAAAAATTCATGAACCACGGCGCTGTAATTTAAGCAGAAGCAATGCGAGCCATTCACATAAACATTATTGAGGCTAATATGACAACTGGATTAAAAAAGTTTGGTGGGAGATTCGAACCGAAAAAAAGTGCGCTTGAAAAAGATAGTACGCTTCCGGTTTATGTTGCTTTTAAACAAGCCAAGAATAAAACAATAGCAAAAACATTACTGCATGCGGATTTTATACAGTTCGCGCCAGATTATGCTGATGATTATTTTGCTCCCAAGGTATGGGAAGTAGAGGAAGGAATGTTCTGCACTGTTGAAGGGCAGTTCTATACCGACCTCTTCACCGGTGACATTATCTGGAATGCTGAGAAAGGCGAACCAGAGCGCATCATCGTTGGGCCAGAGCTTGCTGGCGGAAATGAACAACTTAATGCTGACTCGACAGAAGACAAAATGAAACCAGTGAAAGAGCTGGATGTGCTGGCCCGCGCATACTGCCTTGCGGTGTTTGGTGCCATTGATGAAATCACCCCTTCTCAGTATGGCCAGTTAATCGACATGCTGAATGATGATGAATTTAGCCCTTTACGTGAACAGGCAGAGGGTCTTGCCAAAGAACCCCGCATTCTTGCCATGCTTCCTGAAAAACAGACCGAATGCCTGGCCTGGGTGCGTCAGAAGGCGCGCGACAATGCTAAATGGCCAGACTATAAAAACCTGTTTACCCAATGGG
>NZ_JAOWDS010000066.1:0-46919 GCF_030334545.1 Citrobacter sp. Ce129 | reverse complement strand
CCCCGCTGACCCGGCGGCTTGTAATCCGTTGTTCCGTGTCAGTGGAGGCGCATTATAGGGAGTTATTTCAGGCTGACAAGTTAAAAATACAAAAAACTTATCAAGCGATTACTTTTCAATCAATAGTTCAATTTTCGCCTGGTTTTTAAACAAAAACGAGCCCCGTAGGGCTCGTTTATTGTCGTTTTGTGACTTACTGCACTGCCACAATACGATCGTCATTCACTTCCAGGCGAATCGTTTTGCCTGGAATCAGCTCACCAGACAGGATTTGCTGCGCCAGAGGGTTTTCGATCTGTTGTTGGATAGCGCGTTTTAATGGACGTGCGCCATACACCGGATCGTAACCATTCGCACTCAGTAGCTTAAGCGCCTCGTCAGAGATATGGATTTCATAGCCACGCTCTTCCAGACGTTTGTACAGACGCTGCAGTTGGATCTGAGCGATAGAAGCAATGTGCTGCTCACCCAACGGATGGAATACAACAACCTCATCTATACGGTTGATGAATTCCGGGCGGAAGTTATGGCTCACGACGCCCAGCACCATATCCTTCATGTGGCCGTAATCCAGCTCACCAAAGCGTTCCTGAATCAGATCCGACCCCAGGTTCGAGGTCATGATGACAACCGTATTACGGAAATCGACCGTTCTCCCCTGCCCGTCAGTCAGACGACCATCGTCAAGCACCTGCAACAGAATGTTGAATACATCCGGGTGCGCTTTCTCCACTTCATCCAGCAGGATGACAGAGTAAGGACGACGACGTACCGCTTCCGTCAGGTACCCCCCCTCTTCATAACCGACATATCCCGGAGGCGCGCCAACCAGACGAGACACCGAGTGTTTCTCCATAAACTCGGACATATCGATACGCACCATTGCATCATCACTGTCGAACATAAAGTTTGCCAGCGCTTTGCACAGCTCAGTTTTACCGACACCGGTTGGGCCAAGGAACAGGAATGAGCCAATCGGACGATTCGGATCGGACAAGCCCGCGCGGCTACGACGGATGGCGTTAGAAACGGCTTCCACCGCTTCATTCTGGCCAATCACGCGGCTGTGCAGCTCCTGCTCCATACGCAACAGTTTTTCCCGTTCGCCTTCCAGCATGCGAGCAACAGGGATCCCGGTCCAGCGCGCCAGCACTTCCGCAATTTCTGCGTCCGTGACTTTGTTACGCAGCAGACGCATGGTTTTGCCTTCAGACTGGGTGGCTGCTTCCAGCTGTTTTTCCAGTTCAGGAATTTTGCCGTACTGCAATTCAGACATCCGCGCCAGGTCGCCGACGCGACGCGCCTGTTCGATGGCAATTTTTGCCTGCTCCAGCTCAGCCTTGATAGTTTGCGTTCCCGAGAGGGATGCTTTTTCAGCTTTCCACTCTTCTTCCAACTCAGAATACTGGCGCTCTTTGTCGTCCAGCTCTTCGTTGAGCATATCGAGACGTTTTTTACTCGCCTCATCAGACTCTTTCATTAATGCCTGCTGTTCCAGTTTGAGCTGGATAATACGGCGGTCGAGCCTGTCGAGTTCCTCCGGCTTGGAGTCAATCTGCATACGAATGCTGGATGCCGCCTCATCAATAAGGTCGATAGCTTTATCCGGCAACTGACGATCGGCAATGTAGCGGTGAGACAGCGTTGCTGCCGCAACAATCGCCGGGTCAGTAATCTGCACATGGTGGTGCAGCTCATAACGCTCTTTCAGGCCGCGCAGAATCGCGATGGTATCTTCAACGCTTGGCTCAGCCACAAACACTTTCTGGAAACGACGTTCCAGCGCCGCATCTTTTTCGATGTACTGGCGATATTCATCAAGCGTTGTTGCGCCTACGCAGTGCAGTTCCCCACGCGCCAGCGCCGGTTTCAGCATGTTCCCGGCATCCATGGCGCCATCGGCTTTACCTGCACCTACCATGGTATGCAGCTCATCAATAAACAGAATGACATTGCCTTCCTGTTTCGAGAGATCGTTCAGCACACCTTTTAAGCGTTCTTCAAACTCACCACGATATTTAGCCCCAGCCACCAGCGCGCCCATATCCAACGCCAGCACGCGGCGGCCTTTTAAGCCTTCCGGCACTTCACCATTGATGATACGTTGGGCCAGACCTTCCACGATAGCGGTTTTACCGACACCGGGTTCCCCGATTAACACCGGGTTATTTTTAGTACGACGTTGCAGCACCTGAATGGTGCGGCGAATTTCTTCATCACGCCCGATTACCGGATCGAGTTTGCCCTGTTCGGCACGTTCGGTCAGATCGACGGTATATTTTTTCAAGGCCTGACGTTGGTCTTCAGCCCCCTGATCATTCACGCTTTCACCTCCACGCATTTGTTCAATTGCCTGAGTGATATTGGCGGTCGAAGCACCTGCTGATTTTAATAAGTCGGTCAGCGTACCGCGTGACTCAAGCGCCGCCAGAACGAACAGTTCTGACGAAATAAAGTTGTCCCCACGTTTTTGCGCCAGCTTGTCGCAAAGATTCAGTACACGCACCAGATCCTGAGAAGGCTGAACGTCACCGCCGGTACCTTCTACCTGCGGCAACCGGCTCAACGCCTGGTCTATGGCTGTACGTAACTGGCCAGCATTAATGCCGGCAGACGTTAATAAAGGACGTACCGATCCCCCTTCCTGATTCAGCAAGGCGCTCATTAGATGAAGTGGTTCGATGAATTGATTGTCGTGCCCCAATGCGAGTGACTGGGCATCGGCAAGAGCAAGCTGGAATTTATTAGTAAGACGATCCAGACGCATAACTCCTCCCATAACAGGCCAAAATTGCTACTGGAGATTAAATGAGGTCATCCCTCAATTATTCAAGGTGAATGACCTGAATTATGTGAAAAGAAAATTACGCGTACCGGATCGTCTTGATTCTTTAGGTTATATCAGCCAAATAAAACTTGCCATACGACCCGTGGTATTGTCGCGACGATAAGAGAAGAACGTCTCACTTTCGCTGAAGGTGCAGCGGTCGCCGCCGTGGACGTTCTCTACGCCGACATTTGCCAGCCGCTGGCGCGCAAGCTGATAAATATTCGCCAGGTATTTGTCGCCATGCGGTACAAATGCAAGGTCCGCTTGCGGATCTTTCGCCATGAACGCTGCGCGAACTTCTGGCCCCACTTCAAACGCGTTCGGGCCAATCGCCGGGCCTAACCAGGCAATAATGTTTTCAGGTTTATCGGCAAAACACGCTACCGTCTCTTCCAGTACGCCGGCGCATAATCCGCGCCAACCCGCATGTGCCGCCGCGACTTCCGTTCCCGCGCGATTACAAAACAGCACCGGCAGACAATCGGCCGTCATCACCGCACAGACGGTGCCCGGCGTGTTGCTGTATGAAGCATCTGCACGTTTGGAGGCGTAAGGCCCGCCGGTCAGTTTCAGGACATCCTTACCGTGGACCTGCTCCAGCCAGACAGGCTTTGACGGCAGATTGCCCGCAGCAAACAGTCGTTTGCGGTTCTCTTCAACATGCTCCGGGTTATCGCCGCAATGGGCGCCCAGATTCAGCGAATCGTAAGGCGGCATACTGACACCGCCAATACGGGTAGAACTACACGCCGCAACACCTTGCGGTATCGGCCACTGCGGGACAATTAGCTTACTCATAGCCAGGCAATATCATCCTTATGTTCTTCGAAATCAGCGCGCATCACTGCAATCAATTGCACCATATCTTGTGGTATAGGCGCGTGCCATTCCATTTCGATACCGGAAATTGGGTGATACAGGCGCAGCATAGTCGCGTGCAGCGCCTGGCGGTCAAATTTACGCAGCACGGAGATAAATTCGTCTGAAGCGCCTTTCGGTGGACGCGGACGGCCGCCGTAGACCTGATCGCCTACCAGCGGATGGGTGATATGCGCCATATGCACGCGGATCTGGTGCGTACGTCCGGTTTCCAGACGCAACCGCAGACGCGTGTGCACACGGAAGTGTTCCATAATGCGATAGTGCGTCACCGCCGGTTTACCCATTGGATGCACCGCCATGTGCGTACGTTTGGTCGGGTGACGGCTAATCGGTTCCTCAACGGTTCCGCCTGCCGTCATGTGACCAATCGCCACGGCTTCGTACTCACGAGTGATTTCACGCAGCTGCAGCGACTCCACCAGACGTGTTTGCGCCGGAACGGTCTTTGCCACCACCATTAATCCGGTCGTGTCTTTATCCAGACGATGTACGATACCCGCACGAGGAACATCCGCGATTGGCGGATAGTAATGCAGCAACGCATTCAATACCGTACCATCAGGATTCCCGGCGCCCGGATGCACTACGAGGTCACGGGGTTTGTTGATGACAAGAATATCGTCATCTTCATAAACGATATCCAGTGGGATATCCTGAGGCTCAAAACGAACCTCTTCATCAATTTCTGCATTGATGGAGACGCGCTCTCCGCCCAACACTTTTTCTTTCGGTTTATCGCAAAGATTGCCATTTACCAGTACGCGCTGGTCGAGGATCCATTCTTTTATGCGCGATCGCGAATAATCAGGGAACAATTCGGCCAAAGCCTGATCTAAGCGTTGACCGAGCTGATTTTCGGAGACTGTTGCGGTGAGTTCTACTCGTTGTGCCATAAACTGCTTCTTCGTTTAACGTTGGGTTTTACGGCTTTGCCGTTTAATATAGTGTGCTATTGTAGCTGGTCTTAACCGGGAGCAGGAACAGAGAATCTCCCGTAAAACATTTTGAGGAAAGTCAAAACGTCATGACGCGCATGAAATATCTGGTGGCAGCAGCCACGTTGAGCCTGTTTTTGGCGGGTTGCTCTGGTTCAAAGGAAGAGGTGCCCGATAATCCGCCAAATGAAATCTACGCGACTGCTCAGCAAAAGCTGCAGGACGGTAACTGGAAACAGGCAATAACGCAATTGGAAGCGTTGGATAACCGTTATCCATTTGGACCGTATTCTCAGCAGGTGCAATTAGATCTCATCTACGCCTACTACAAAAACGCCGATCTGCCACTTGCTCAGGCTGCCATCGATCGTTTTATCCGTCTTAACCCGACACACCCTAACATTGATTATGTCATGTATATGCGTGGCCTGACCAATATGGCGTTGGATGATAGCGCACTGCAAGGATTCTTTGGTGTTGATCGCAGCGATCGCGATCCGCAACATGCCCGAGCTGCGTTTAATGACTTTTCCAAGCTGGTACGTGGCTATCCGAACAGCCAGTACACCACTGACGCCACTAAACGTCTGGTGTTCCTGAAAGATCGTCTGGCGAAGTATGAATATTCCGTTGCGGAATATTACACTGCCCGCGGTGCATGGGTTGCCGTGGTAAACCGTGTGGAAGGCATGCTGCGTGACTTCCCTGATACTCAGGCAACACGTAATGCTCTGCCGTTGATGGAAAACGCTTATCGCCAGATGCAGATGAATGCGCAGGCAGAAAAAGTAGCAAAAATTATTGCCGCCAACAGCAGCAACACCTGATTTACCTCAGAATGCAAAACGGCAGCCCAACGGCTGCCGTTTTTTTATCCATTAACGTCATCACTGAAGCGGTTTAGCTTCGACGCATCTCATCAAATATGGCCTGCTTTCAGGTATTCCTCAAGTAAAAAATCGCTTGTTCCTGCGATGCCTCACAAAAAGGTTTTCTTGACAAAAAGCGACAAAATAATGTGATTTAGATCACACATTTTGACATTAGGAACGGTATGCTGGAATCACCAAGACGGGAAAGACAAGAGGTAAAATTTATGACAATGAACATTACCAGTAAACAAATGGAAATTACTCCGGCAATTCGCCAGCATGTCGCAGACCGTCTCGCCAAACTAGAAAAATGGCAAACTCATCTGATTAATCCACATATCATTCTGTCTAAGGAGCCACAGGGTTTCATTGCTGATGCCACCATCAATACACCGAACGGACATCTGGTCGCCAGCGCAAAACACGAGGATATGTACACCGCAATTAACGATTTGATCAACAAGCTGGAACGGCAGCTCAATAAAGTGCAGCACAAAGGCGAAGCCCGTCGTGCCACAACTTCAGTCAAAGACGCCAACTTCGTCGAAGCAGAAGAAGAGTAGTCCCTTACATTGAGTGTATCGCCAACGCGCCTTCGGGCGCGTTTTTTGTTGACAGGGTGAAAACAGTACGGGTACTTTACTGACGTAGCCAAAGGAAAATTACATGAAACTTATCCCGTTCTTCTTCGCATTCTTTTTTACCTTCCCCTGAATGGGAGGCGTTTCGTCGTGTGATAAAGAATGCGAAGACGAACAATAAGGCCTCCCAAAACGGGGGGCCTTTTTTATTGATAACAAGAAAGGCAACACTATGACATCGGAAAACCCATTGCTGGCGCTGCGCGATAAGATCAGCACGCTGGATGAAAAATTACTGGCCCTGCTGGCTGAGCGACGTGGACTGGCCGTAGAAGTTGGCAAAGCTAAACTGCTTTCTCATCGTCCGGTTCGTGATATCGACCGTGAACGTGATCTGTTGGACCGACTCATTCAGCTTGGCAAAGCACATCATCTCGATGCTCACTACATTACTCGCCTGTTCCAGCTCATCATCGAAGACTCCGTCCTGACTCAACAGGCACTGCTGCAGCAGCATCTGAACAAAATTAACCCGCACTCGGCGCGCGTAGCTTTCCTCGGACCAAAAGGGTCATATTCCCATCTCGCCGCACGTCAGTATGCTGCCCGTCATTTTGAGCAATTTATTGAAAGCGGCTGCGCGAAATTTGCCGATATCTTTAATCAGGTTGAAACCGGACAAGCTGACTACGCAGTGGTTCCGATTGAAAACACCAGTTCCGGTGGGATTAACGACGTTTACGACCTGCTACAGCACACCAGCCTGTCTATCGTTGGCGAAATGACCATTACGATAGACCACTGTGTCCTGGTGTCTGGCACGACGGATCTCGAGACCATTGAAACGGTATATAGCCATCCGCAGCCGTTCCAGCAGTGCAGCAAGTTCCTGGGTCGTTACCCACACTGGAAGATTGAGTACACCGAAAGCACCTCTGCGGCGATGGAAAAAGTTGCGCAGGCTAACTCACCCCGCGTGGCGGCGCTGGGGAGCGAAGCCGGAGGCGTACTGTATGGTTTGCAGGTGCTTGAACACATTGAAGCTAACCAGACGCAAAACATCACCCGCTTCGTGGTACTGGCGCGCAAAGCAATCAATGTTTCCGACCAGGTTCCGGCGAAAACAACGCTGCTGATGGCGACAGGACAACAAGCCGGTGCACTGGTTGAAGCGCTGCTGGTACTGCGTAACCATAATCTGATTATGACTAAACTGGAGTCACGCCCAATTCACGGCAATCCGTGGGAAGAGATGTTTTATCTTGATATCCAGGCCAACCTGGAATCCCCGCAGATGCAAAAAGCGTTGAAGGAGTTGGGTGAGATTACGCGTTCGATGAAAGTACTGGGCTGCTATCCGAGCGAGAACGTGGTGCCGGTGGATCCGAGCTGACAATCTTAATTTTCCGGATGGCGCTACGCTTATCCGGCCTACAATTCATGCGACTTTTGTAGGCCAGAAAAGGCGAAGCCGCCATCCGACATCTTACTTAAGGACGGCTGTCATTCGCCTGGCGCAACAAAGTACGGCTTTCACTCTGGAAGCGTTTGGCATAATCGCCGAACCAGTGCTCCACCTTACGGAAGCTGTCGATAAACGCTTGCTTATCGCCCTGCTCCAGTAAACCGATCGCCTCGCCAAAACGTTGGTAGTAGCGTTTGATCAGCGCAAGGTTGCTCTCAGACGACATAATGATATCGGCATAGAGCTGCGGATCCTGGGCAAACAAACGTCCGACCATCGCCAGCTCAAGGCGGTAAATCGGAGAAGATAGCGCCAGCAACTGCTCAAGCTGAACATTCTCTTCCGCTAAATGCAGACCATAAGCAAAGGTCGCAAAGTGACGCAATGCCTGAATAAACGCCATATTCTGGTCATGTTCAACGGCGCTGATCCGATGCAGACGCGCGCCCCACACCTGAATCTGTTCCAGAAACCACTGATAAGCTTCCGGCTGGCGTCCGTCACACCAGACAACGACCTGCTTGGCCAGACTGCCGCTATCCGGACCAAACATTGGGTGTAATCCCACCACCGGGCCGTCGTGCGCCGCCAGCATCGCCTGCAAAGGACCGTTTTTCACCGAAGCCAGATCCACCAGAATACAGTCGGACGGCAGACGCGGTAATTTGGCGATCACCTGCTCGGTGACGTGGATCGGCACACTGACGATCACCATGCCGGCATCAGAGACGATCTCCGGCGCGCGATCCCAGTCCTGCTGTTCCAGGATCCGTACCTGATAACCTGACAGGGTGAGCATTTTTTCAAACAGACGCCCCATCTGACCGCCGCCGCCGACAATCACCACCGGTCGCAGAGAAGGACAGAGCGTTTTAAACCCTTTATCGTTCTCACTGGAATAAGATTCGCGCATAACACGGCGCAGCACATCTTCAATCAGGTCCGGCGGCACGCCAAGTGCTTCCGCTTCCGCCCGGCGGGAGGCCAGCATAGAGGCTTCCCGTTCCGGCACGTAGATTGGCAGTCCAAAGCGGCTTTTTACTTCACCGACTTCGGCAACCAGCTCCAGGCGGCGTGCCAGTAAATCCAGCAGCGCCTTGTCGACTTCATCAATTTGATCGCGTAATGCGGTCAATTCAGCAACCATAACCAACCTCTTATGCTACACGCGCCGACAGCTGGCCGTTTAAATCCTGGCTAATTTCACGCAGTAGCGCATCCGTCATTTCCCAGCTAATGCAGGCATCGGTTACGGACACGCCGTATTTCATTTCGCTGCGCGGCTGTTCAGAGGACTGGTTGCCTTCGTGAATATTACTTTCAATCATCAACCCAATGATCGAGCGATTGCCATCTTTGATTTGTGCAATCACGGATTCAGCCACGGCAGGCTGACGGCGGTAATCTTTATTGGAATTACCATGACTGCAATCTACCATCAGAGAAGGTCGTAGTCCCGCCTGCTCCATCTCTTTTTCGCACTGGGCGACATCTGCCGGGCTGTAGTTCGGCGCTTTACCCCCGCGCAGGATCACGTGACCGTCTGGATTTCCCTGAGTTTGCAGCAGCGCAACCTGCCCGGCCTGGTTAATACCAACAAAGCGGTGTGACTGTGCCGCCGCGCGCATGGCGTTAATAGCGGTCGCCAGGCTACCGTCGGTACCGTTCTTAAAGCCAACCGGCATCGAAAGACCGGAAGCCATTTCGCGGTGGGTTTGCGATTCCGTGGTTCGGGCACCGATTGCAGACCAGCTAAACAGATCGCCCAGGTATTGCGGGCTATTTGGATCAAGCGCTTCAGTTGCCAGCGGTAGTCCCATATTCACCAGTTCAAGCAGCAGCTGACGCGCAATTTTCAGGCCTGCTTCAACATCAAAAGAGCCATCCATATGAGGATCGTTAATTAACCCTTTCCAGCCGACGGTGGTACGGGGTTTTTCAAAATAGACGCGCATCACCAGGTAGAGGCTATCGCTGACCTCTGCGGCAAGGGCTTTAAATCGACGAGCGTACTCAATAGCCATTTCAGGATCGTGAATGGAGCACGGGCCACATACCACCAACAGACGCGGATCGCGACCGGAGATAATATCTGAAATGGTTTTACGCGACTGGGAGATTTGCGCTTCTTGCGCCTGGCTCAACGGGAATTCAGCTTTCAGCTGCTCCGGAGTCATCAGAACCTGTTCGTCGGTAATATGTACGTTGTTCAGCGCGTCTTTTTGCATGATGGTGATCCTGTTTAGCTCGTTTGCGATAGTTGATCCTCAGCGAGGAGGAGATAACGATAACATAATGGGTAAAGATTTCAATCCACAATCCGTAAATTTTAATTTACAACATGCAATTTAAAGCCAAAATCAGCCATCACGAATGTACACTTAAATTTACACCAACCAATATTCAGATCCGCTATGCTTACAAAAACGAAGGAGTACAGGCAATGAAGCAATTCATCAGCACCTTATTTCTATTATTTATTAGCGGATGCCAGATAGATCCCTATACCCACGCCCCAACCTGGACGGGTACCGACTGGTACGATGCTGGGATACAAGATGCCATTTCGGGGTATGCCGTTAAAGATAATGAAACTCTTGCCGACAACTACAATGACCCTGAAGTCGATCGTACGAAATATCTTAAGGGTTACGCCGAGGGACAACGTAAAACCTGCCAGCAGGATTTTGTTTATGCCAGGGGTTTGACCGGGAAAACCTTTCCCGCAAGTTGTGATACGGTCGAAAATGTTGACCAGTTACACAGCGCCTGGCAAAAAGGGGCAACCGAAGGTGCTGCCTCAATAAGATTAAACTAAACAATAGGTTATATTTTATTAATCACTAAGATTTTACTTAAATCATCTGTAGCTTTATCCCTGGCATAATGACGGCTTAGGAAAATAATGTTATTTTGTCCTAAACAATCTTGAATGTATTTCGACGTTTTACGGCAAACGCTGGTAGGTAACTATTCATGAGCTATTCTTACCGACTCATACTTCTACTGGCACTGCTCCTGACCGGATTACCGCTGTACGCCCAAAGCGTTACGGAAGAAGCGAAATCTGTACGCGCTATGGTTTCCGGCATCGTCAGTTATACACGTTGGCCCGCACTGTCCGGGCCCCCCAAACTGTGTATTTTCTCTTCATCGCGTTTTTCCAGTGTACTGAAAGATACCAGTGCTGGTGCATTACCCTATCTTCCCGTCATCATTCGTACGGAACAAGAAATATTAGTTTCGCAGTGTGACGGTTTTTATTTTGGAAAAGAATCCCCTACTTATCAGGTGGAATTAAAGAATAAATATCCGTCTAAGGCATTGCTATTAATTGCTGAACAGAATCCCGAATGCGTTATTGGCAGCGCTTTTTGCCTCATAATTAAAGATGAAGATGTGAGATTTTCCGTAAATATGGATTCCCTTTCACGCAGCGGCGTAAGGGTCAGTCCAGACGTATTGATGCTTGCACGGAATAATAAGCATGGATAAGGACCATTCTCCCATAACACGCCCGACGTTTAAGCGGACATTGCGGCGTATCAGCATAATCAGCGTTCTGGTAACCATGACGCTGATCTGGCTGCTGCTCAGCATATCTTCCGTGCTGGCATTGAGGCAGTATGCGCAAAAGAACCTGGATCTGACCGCAGCAACCATGACCCGCACGCTTGAAGCAGCGCTCGTCTTTTCTGATAGTGTCGCGGCAACTGAAACGCTGGCGGCGCTGGGCCAACAGGGGCAATTTTCCGTTGCAGAAGTACGTAATAAAAACCAGAAGGTAATCGCCACCTGGCGCTATAACGCGCAGGATACGACCGAAAAAATCAGCGGTATGATCAGCCACTGGCTGTTCCCACAACCGGTTACTCAGCCGATCTTGCATAATGGCAACGTCATCGGCGAAGTACGATTGACTGCGCGCGATAGCGTTATCAGTCATTTCATTTATTTGTCACTGGCCGTTCTTACCGGGTGCATTCTGTTAGCGTCTGGCATTGCATTAATGCTCACTCGCTATTTACATAATGGCGTCGTGGAAGCTCTGCAAAATATCACCGAGGTGGTACATGATGTTCGTACCAACCGTAATTTTTCACGACGCGTTTCAGAAGAGCGCATTGAAGAGTTTCATCTTTTTGCCCAGGACTTTAATAGTCTGCTGGACGAGATGGAAGAGTGGCAGCTGCGACTGCAGGCAAAAAACGCCCAGCTTTTGCGTACCGCTCTACACGATCCTCTGACGGGTCTGGCGAATCGTGCCGCATTTCGTAGCAGTATTAACGCCCTGATGAATGACGATGCCGCGCACAGCAGTTCCGCATTGTTATTTCTTGATGGTGATAATTTTAAATTTATAAATGATACCTGGGGCCACGCAGCGGGGGATCGGGTCCTGATTGAAGTGGCAAAAAGGCTGTCCGAGTTTGGTGGAACTCGACATCACCCATACAGGCTTGGCGGCGATGAGTTCGCTATGGTGCTGTACAGCGTTCACTCTGAATACGAAGTTCAGCGGATCTGCGCGGCACTGTCACAAGAGTTTAACCGACCTTTTGACCTGCATAATGGTCATCTGGCAAGCATGACACTCAGCATTGGTTTTGCGCTGACGTGGGAACACGCCTCTGCCGAGAAATTACAAGAACTTGCCGATCAAAATATGTATCAGGCCAAAAATTTGCGTGCTGAACGCATTATTAAAAAATAAGGAATTACACACATGCTAAAACGTCTATTGTCGCCGCTTCTTCTGCTTTTACTGGTTTTGGCAGGCTGTCAGGCACCTCAGGGAAAATTTACCCCAGAGCAAATTGCAGCCATGAAATCGTACGGATTTACTGAAGCTTCCGGAGACTGGTCTCTTGGCCTGTCTGACAACATTCTGTTTGACAAAAACGACTATAAGCTCCGTCCTGAAAGCGAAAAGCAGATCCAGGAAATGGCATCCAAACTGGCTGCTACCGGGCTTAACCATGCGCGCCTGGATGGTCATACCGATAACTACGGCGAAGACAGCTACAACGAAGCGCTGTCGCTCAAACGCGCGAATGTGGTTGCCGATGCCTGGGCAAAGGGCGCCAACATCCCCCGCACCAACCTGACAACCCAGGGCCTCGGGAAGAAATACCCGATCGCCAGTAACCAGACCTCAAAAGGTCGTGCTGAAAACCGCCGCGTTGCGGTCGTGATCGCGACACCATAATCACTCCCCACTGGCTGCGCACCGCGCAGTCATTCCATTGCCATAAAGAACAAAAGAGTAAATGTCGGGATAAAAAAAGGGCCAGCCTTTCGGCCAGCCCTTTTCTAACAGGATGTCGCTTGCGCGAATCTTAGTTAAGACGCTCTTTGATACGAGCAGACTTACCAGTGCGCTCACGCAGGTAGTACAGTTTAGCTTTACGAACAGCACCACGACGTTTAACAGCAATGCTGTCAACTACCGGAGAGTGAGTCTGGAAGACACGCTCAACGCCTTCGCCGTTGGAAATTTTACGAACAGTGAATGCAGAGTGCAGACCGCGGTTACGAATAGCGATAACCACGCCCTCGAATGCCTGCAGACGTTTTTTGGAACCTTCAACAACCCATACTTTCACTTCCACGGTATCACCCGGACGGAAGGAAGGTACGTCCTGCTTCATCTGTTCTTGTTCAAGTTGCTTAATAATGTTGCTCATAATTTAATCTCTTATCCTGGGTAAACTGATATTGGGGGCTTACGCCTGCCCATCATGTTTATGTTGCTGTTGCGCGTGTTCCTTTTTGAACTCCGCCAGCAACCTTGCTTGCTCTTCAGTCAGAGCCAGGTTTTCCAGAAGTTCAGGTCTTCTAAGCCAGGTCCGGCCCAACGACTGCTTCAAACGCCAGCGACGTATCTCAGCGTGGTTCCCCGACAGTAACACCGCCGGTACTTCCATCTGCTCTAACACTTCAGGTCGGGTATAGTGCGGGCAATCCAGCAACCCATCAGCAAACGAATCTTCGATTGCCGAAGCCTCATGACCCAGAACTCCCGGAATAAACCGGGAAACGGAGTCGATCAGCGTCATTGCCGGTAACTCACCACCGCTGAGTACGTAATCGCCGATTGACCATTCTTCGTCAATTTCGGTTTGAATCACGCGCTCATCTATTCCTTCATAGCGACCACATACCAGAATCAGCTTTTGATTCGTGGCCAGTTCGCTAACGCCCGCTTGATCAAGCTTGCGTCCCTGAGGTGACAGATAAATCACCTTTGCGCCTTCACCAGCCGCAGCTTTTGCTGCATGAATGGCGTCCCGTAAAGGTTGCACCATCATTAACATCCCCGGTCCGCCGCCGTAAGGACGATCGTCCACGGTACGGTGCCGGTCATGAGTAAAGTCACGAGGACTCCAGCTCTGGATGTTCAGCAGGCCATTTTTTACTGCCCGGCCAGTTACCCCGTAATCGGTAATTGCGCGGAACATTTCTGGAAACAGGCTAACGATACCTATAAACACAAGCCAATCCCCATAACGCCGACTTTTACCGTTTATCCGGTGGTTTAAAAACCAGGATCCCAATCTACTTCGATAGTACGAGTAGCGAGATCGACTTTCTTGATAACCTGCCCATCGAGGAACGGTACAAGACGTTCCTTGATACCAAACGCATCTTTCAGGTTTGCCTTGATGACGATGACGTCATTCGAACCGGTTTCCATCATATCGACAACTTTACCGAGATCGTAGCCTTCAGTGGTCACTACCTGGCAGCCCATAAGGTCTTTCCAGTAATAGGAACCATCTTCCAGCGCTGGCAACTGCGAGGAATCCACGACAATTTCGCAATTAGTCAGTAGATTCGCCGAATCACGATCGTCAACGCCTTTCAGCTTGATGATCAGATCCTGATTGTGGTGCTTCCAGCTTTCCAGCTGTACTTGCTGCCACTGACCCGCCTTCTGGATAAACCAGGGCTGATAGTCAAAAATGCTTTCGGCGTCTTCAGTGGAAGAAAACACTCTGAGCCAACCACGGATACCGTAAGAAGACCCCATTTTCCCCAAAACGATGGGTTCTACAGGAGCCTGTGCGGCGAGTTGCTTGCTCATCATGACCACCGTGACAGATTAAGCTGCTTTGTTTGCTGCTTTGATCAGCGTAGCTACGCGATCAGAAATAGTCGCGCCCTGGCCAACCCAGTGAGCGATGCGATCCAGATCCAGGCGAGTGCCTTCTTCTTTTTCGCTAGCGATTGGGTTAAAGAAGCCAACGCGCTCGATGAAGCGACCGTTGCGTGCATTACGGCTGTCGGTAACAACAACCTGGTAGAACGGACGCTTTTTAGCGCCGTGACGAGCTAAACGAATAGTAACCATAACATCCTCTTGTGTGAATAAAACACCCAGGCCCCATCGAGGAACGGAGCCCGGGTGTCATATTAAAAGCCCGAAAATTTTACTGATTTCTGGGAAAAAAGCAATCAACATGTGATGAAGCTTTATACCAGGGCGTTACCGTTGCAGCCAGTTTGGCGTCGGCGCGCGCGCAGAAAGCGGAGCGTACACACAGTACGTGAGCATTTCGAGCACACTCCGGCGTCAAAATGGCAAATAAGGTAGCCCGATATATTTATCTACCGGGGAAGCCTGGTGGCATCATCCCCTTCATACCACGCATCATCTTCGCCATTCCGCCTTTCTTCATTTTCTTCATCATGCGCTGCATGTCGTCGAACTGTTTCAGAAGGCGGTTTACGTCCTGTACCTGCATACCGCAACCGGCAGCAATACGGCGTTTACGGGAACCTTTGATGATTTCCGGCTTAGCGCGTTCTTTCATCGTCATCGAGTTGATGATGGCTTCCATACGCACCAACACTTTATCGTCCATCTGCGATTTCACGTTGTCAGGAATCTGACCCATGCCCGGCAGCTTGCCCATCAGGCTTGCCATGCCGCCCATGTTTTTCATCTGGTTGAGCTGCTCAAGGAAATCGTTGAGATCGAAGCCATCGCCTTTTTTCAGCTTGCTGGCTAATTTCTCTGCCTGCGCGCGGTCAACCTTGCTTTCGATATCTTCGATCAGCGACAGCACGTCGCCCATGCCGAGAATACGTGAAGCAATCCTGTCCGGGTGGAACGGCTCCAGCGCTTCGGTTTTCTCGCCGACGCCGAGGAATTTAATCGGCTTGCCAGTGATATGACGAATAGAGAGCGCCGCACCGCCACGAGCATCACCATCAACTTTAGTCAGCACCACACCGGTTAACGGCAGCGCTTCGTTAAAGGCTTTTGCCGTATTCGCGGCATCCTGACCGGTCATCGCGTCGACCACAAACAGCGTTTCTACCGGCTTGATCGAAGCGTGGACCTGTTTGATTTCGTCCATCATCGCTTCATCAACGTGCAGACGACCGGCGGTATCCACCAGCAGCACATCGTAGAATTTGAGTTTGGCTTCTTTCAGCGCGGCGTTAACGATATCGACCGGCTTCTGACCGACATCTGACGGGAAGAAGTCGACACCAACCTGCTCGGCCAGCGTTTCCAGCTGTTTGATCGCCGCCGGGCGATACACGTCCGCGGAGACCACCAGCACTTTCTTCTTGTGCTTCTCGCGCAGGAATTTACCCAGCTTACCGACGCTGGTCGTTTTACCCGCACCCTGCAGGCCCGCCATCAGTACCACGGCTGGTGGCTGCGCTGCCAGATTCAGGGTCTGGTTTTCTTCGCCCATTGCCGCAACCAGTTCGTTACGGACAATCTTGACGAACTCCTGACCCGGCGTCAGGCTTTTGTTAACTTCATGACCAACCGCTTTCTCTTTTACGCGATTGATAAACTCACGCACTACTGGCAGCGCTACGTCAGCCTCCAGCAGCGCCATGCGCACTTCGCGCAGCGTCTCTTTAACGTTGTCTTCAGTAAGGCGTCCACGGCCACTGATATTGCGCAGCGTGCGCGACAAACGGTCGGTTAAATTATCAAACATTGTCTCTCGCCTGGGGTGGAAACGGTCGGTCGCGACAGCGACACATCAACAGAAATTTGTCGCAGTATAACATGAAGCCGCCTTTGTTGTTATGCAACGGTTGGAGCAGCGGTCACGTAACGCTATACTGCTTTTCTTTATCACTGGCCAACTGTCGACACCTATATGCCCGTTTTTGCTCTGCTTGCCCTTGTCGCCTACTCAGTCAGCCTCGCGCTGATTATTCCCGCTCTGCTGCAAAAAAACAGCGGCTGGCGGCGTATGGCTATTTTCTCTGCGGCCGTCGCGCTGGTAAGCCATGCTATCGCCCTGGAAGCGCGTATTCTGCCCGGCGGTGAAAGCGGACAAAACCTGAGTCTGTTGAACGTCGGCTCGCTGGTTAGCCTGATGATTTGTACGGTAATGACCATCGTCGCTTCCCGTAATCGTGGCTGGCTATTGCTGCCCATTGTCTACGCCTTTGCGCTGATAAACCTTGCCTTCGCCACGTTTATGCCTAACGAGTTCATCACTCATCTCGAGGCTACGCCGGGCATGATGATTCACATCGGGCTATCGTTGTTCGCTTACGCCACGCTGATTATCGCCGCGCTCTATGCGCTACAGCTGGCATGGATCGATTACCAACTGAAAAACAAAAAACTGGCCTTCAGCAATGAGATGCCGCCGCTGATGAGTATTGAGCGGAAAATGTTTCATATCACCCAAATTGGCGTGGTTCTGCTGACGCTCACCCTGTGCACTGGCCTGTTTTACATGCATAACCTGTTCAGTACCGAGAACATTGATAAAGCCGTTCTCTCTATCGTGGCATGGTTTGTCTATATCGTTCTGTTGTGGGGGCATTACCATGAAGGCTGGCGCGGACGTCGCGTCGTATGGTTTAACGTCGCAGGCGCAGTCATTCTGACGCTGGCCTATTTCGGCAGCCGTATACTGCAGCAGTTCGTGAGTTAAATCTTTAAGGAACCCTACGTGGAACACATCTCCACCACCACGCTCATTGTCACGCTTCTCATCATGGTGGTCATTTCCGCCTATTTTTCCGGTTCTGAAACCGGAATGATGACCCTGAATCGCTACCGTCTACGTCATCGGGCCAAGCAGGGAAATCGTCAGGCAAAACGCGTTGAAAAGTTACTTCGCAAGCCGGATCGCCTGATAAGCCTGGTGCTCATCGGTAATAATCTGGTGAATATTCTGGCCTCCGCGCTCGGCACCATTGTCGGTATGCGCCTGTATGGCGATGCAGGCGTCGCCATTGCCACCGGGGTACTGACGTTTGTAGTACTGGTTTTTGCCGAAGTATTACCAAAGACCATCGCCGCGCTGTATCCGGAAAAAGTCGCCTATCCAAGCAGCGTCCTGCTGGCTCCCCTGCAGATTCTGATGATGCCCTTGGTATGGCTACTCAACACCATCACGCGGCTGCTGATGCGCATGATGGGCATCAAAACGGATATCGTAGTGAGCGGTTCGCTGAGTAAAGATGAGCTACGAACGCTGGTGAATGAATCGCGCTCGCAAATCTCACGCCGTAACCAGGATATGCTGCTGTCAGTGCTGGATCTGGAAAAAGTCAGCGTCGATGACATCATGATCCCGCGTAACGAAATCATCGGCATTGATATTAACGATGACTGGAAGTCAATCGTGCGTCAGCTTTCGCACTCCCCGCACGGCCGTATTGTGCTTTATCGCGACTCGCTGGACGACGCCATCAGCATGCTGCGCGTACGTGAAGCCTGGCGATTGATGGCCGAGAAAAAAGAGTTCACTAAAGAGACCATGTTACGCGCCGCCGACGAGATATATTACGTACCGGAAGGCACGCCGCTCAGCACCCAGCTCATTAAGTTTCAGCGAAATAAGAAGAAAGTGGGATTGGTCGTCAATGAATATGGCGATATTCAGGGGCTGGTCACGGTCGAGGATATTCTGGAAGAAATTGTCGGCGATTTCACCACCTCAATGTCACCCACGCTTGCCGAAGAGGTAACGCCACAGAATGATGGCTCGGTGATCATTGACGGCAGCGCCAACGTTCGTGAAATCAATAAGGCGTTTAACTGGCATCTGCCGGAAGATGACGCACGTACCGTAAACGGTATTATTCTTGAAGCGCTGGAAGAGATCCCGGTGGCCGGCACGCGTGTGCGTATTGGGCAGTACGATATCGATATTCTCGACGTGCAGGACAATATGATTAAACAGGTGCAGGTATTGCCGGTCAAGCCGCTACGAGAAAGCGTGTCGGACCAGTGAGCGTAATTCAGGCCGGGTAGCGCGTGAGCATTACCCGACCTGAAGGCTGATTAGCCTTTGGCTTTCGCCACAGAGACCATCGCGGCGCGGATGGTACGTCCGTTCAGGGTATAGCCTTTTTGCATTACCATCAGCACATTCCCGGCAGCAACCTCGTCAGACTCTACCATTGCAATTGCCTGGTGCACATTCGGGTCCATCGGCACATCGATATCCGCAACCACCTGTACGCCAAACTTCGCCACGACATCCAGCATTGACTTACGGGTCAGCTCAATACCTTCAACCATCGCCGCCATAGCGTCATTATCTTTGTCCGCCACTTCCAGCGCACGGTCCAGACTATCCAGCACCGGCAGCAATTCGTTGACGAATTTTTCCAGCGCAAACTTATGCGCTTTTTCTACGTCAAGTTCGGTACGACGACGCAGGTTTTCCATTTCCGCTTTGATACGCAACACGCTGTCGCGCTCGCGAGTTTCGGCTTCAGCAAGCTGAGCTTCAAGATTCGCAATTTTTTCATCGCGCGGATCCACCTGCTCAGCAGAAGCGTCCGATTCAACCGCCTCAACTTCTTCGTGCTGATCCATGATAATTTCTTCCGGGGCTTGCCCCTCAGGCGTTTTCTGTTCTTTACTACTCATGAATTTCTCCGCGTTTTTTTTCGCATTCATCTCGCTAACTTGGCTTATTATGGGGATCAGATTCAGGGATTCAAGGGAAGTACTCACATTGTCACTAATCTTCGTTACAAGGACCTCGAGAAAATGAACAAACATTTCAAGTGTATTGGCATTGTGGGGCATCCACGTCACCCCACTGCACTGACCACACATGAAATGCTCTACCGCTGGCTGTGCGCCAAAGGTTATGAGGTTATCGTTGAGCAACAAATCGCCCACGAGCTACAGCTGAAAAATGTGAAAACCGGTACGCTCGCAGAGATTGGCCAGCAGGCAGACCTCGCCGTGGTCGTCGGCGGCGACGGCAATATGCTGGGCGCCGCACGCACTCTGGCACGTTATGACATCAAGGTTATTGGCATTAACCGCGGCAACCTTGGTTTCCTGACCGATCTTGACCCAGACAATGCCCAACAGCAGCTAGCTGACGTGCTGGAAGGCCACTACATCAGCGAAAAGCGCTTTTTACTCGAAGCCCAGGTATGCCAACAGGATTGCCAGAAGCGCATTAGCACTGCGATCAATGAAGTTGTGCTGCACCCCGGGAAAGTGGCGCACATGATTGAATTCGAAGTCTATATCGATGAAATCTTTGCCTTCTCTCAACGTTCAGATGGGTTGATTATCTCCACACCAACTGGTTCTACCGCCTACTCGCTCTCTGCCGGAGGCCCAATTCTGACACCTTCTCTGGATGCCATTACGCTGGTTCCGATGTTTCCGCATACGCTTTCCGCGCGACCGCTGGTGATCAACAGTAGCAGCACTATACGCCTGCGTTTTTCTCATCGCCGGAACGATCTCGAGATCAGCTGTGACAGCCAAATAGCCCTGCCTATACAGGAAGGTGAAGACGTATTGATTCGCCGCTGTGATTATCATCTGAACCTGATACATCCAAAAGATTACAGCTATTTCAACACATTAAGTACAAAACTAGGCTGGTCAAAAAAATTATTCTAATTTAACGCTAACCTCTTTACTGTATAAAAAACCAGTTTATACTGTATGTAATTACAGTTATGGTTTTTCATACAGGAAAACAGCTATGTTGGCACAACTGACCATCAGCAATTTCGCTATCGTTCGTGAACTTGAGATCGATTTCCAGAACGGAATGACCGTTATTACCGGTGAGACCGGTGCGGGTAAATCCATTGCCATTGATGCTCTCGGTTTATGTCTGGGCGGACGCGCAGACGCCGACATGGTGCGTGCAGGCGCCACGCGAGCCGACCTCTGCGCCCGTTTTGCCTTAAAAGATACCCCCGCAGCTCTGCGCTGGCTGGAAGAGAACCAGCTTGAGGAAGGCCGTGAGTGTCTACTGCGTCGCGTTATCAGCAGCGACGGCCGCTCTCGTGGCTTTATTAACGGTACCGCCGTTCCATTGTCGCAGTTGCGCGAACTGGGCCAGTTACTTATTCAAATCCACGGTCAGCATGCACATCAGCTCCTGACTAAATCAGAACACCAAAAATCCCTGCTGGACGGTTACGCCAATGAAGCGTCCCTGACTCAAGAAATGGCTGCGCGCTACCAGTTGTGGCACCAAAGCTGTCGTGACCTGGCGCATCATCAACAACAAAGTCAGGAACGCGCAGCCCGGGCGGAACTATTGCAATACCAGTTAAAGGAACTGAACGAATTCAACCCGCAGCCGGGCGAATTTGAGCAAATTGATGAAGAGTACAAGCGTCTGGCTAACAGCGGGCAATTGCTCACCACCAGCCAGCAGGCGCTGGCTATCCTGGCGGATGGTGAAGACATCAATTTGCAAAGCCAACTGTACACCGCAAAGCACCTGGTTACTGAACTGGCAGGCATGGACGGCAAGCTTTCCGGTATTCTGGATATGCTGGAAGAGGCCACTATCCAGCTCAGCGAAGCCAGTGACGAGCTGCGCCACTATTGCGATCGTCTGGATTTAGACCCTAATCGTTTGTTCGAACTTGAGCAGCGCATTTCCAAACAAATCTCGCTGGCGCGTAAGCATCATGTTGCCCCTGAAGCGCTGCCACAGTTCTATCAGTCATTGCTGGATGAACAACAGCAACTGGACGATCAGGCCGACTCGCTCGAAACTTTAACCCTGGCGGTGAACAATCACCATTTGCAGGCGTTGGAAACGGCAAAAATGCTGCACCAGCAGCGCCAGCATTATGCTCAGGAGCTGGGACAACTTATTACAGAGAGCATGCATGCTCTCTCGATGCCGCACGGTGTCTTTTGCATTGATGTGAAATTTGAGGAGCACCATCTGAGCGCAGACGGAGCCGATCGCGTTGAGTTTAAAGTGACGACTAACCCGGGTCAGCCGTTACAGCCAATTGCGAAAGTGGCTTCCGGCGGGGAGCTGTCGCGTATTGCGCTGGCGATTCAGGTCATTACCGCACGTAAAATGGAAACTCCGGCGCTGATTTTCGATGAAGTGGACGTGGGTATCAGCGGCCCAACTGCTGCGGTGGTGGGCAAAATGCTGCGTCAGTTAGGCGAGTCAACTCAGGTAATGTGTGTGACTCACCTGCCGCAGGTTGCTGGCTGTGGTCATCAACACTTCTACGTCAGTAAAGAAACGGATGGCGCGATGACCGAAACACACATGCAGCCGCTTGATAAACGCGCTCGCCTGCAGGAATTAGCCCGTCTGCTTGGCGGTAGCGAAGTGACGCGCAATACCCTCGCAAATGCAAAAGAACTGCTGGCGGCATAAACTTTTTTACCTTGTGAAGGTCTGAGTTCAACATAAAATCGCCGACCGACCCGACAGCAAAAGGTTTTAAAGTGGTGAAAGGTCTATTATCATCGGCATATTACATATGAGCCGCGTACTGCTCGGGCCCGAAAAGGAATCAAATCACTATGCGCTGTAAAACGCTGACTGCTGCTGCAGCAGTACTACTGATGTTGACTGCAGGCTGTTCCACTCTGGAGCGAGTGGTTTACCGCCCTGACATCAACCAGGGGAATTATCTGACACCGACCGATGTCGCCAAAGTGCGCACGGGTATGACGCAACAACAGGTTGCTTATGCTCTGGGTACGCCAATGATGTCCGATCCTTTTGGCACTAACACCTGGTTTTATGTGTTCCGTCAGCAGCCTGGACATGAAGGCGTAACCCAGCAAACGCTGACGCTGACCTTTAACAGCAGCGGCGTATTGACCAACATTGATAACAAACCCGCTCTGACCGACAACAAGTAGGTTTGAAGATCAAAAAAAGGTGCTCAATGAGCACCTTTTTTATTGTCTGTTATTTTTTGGCGGATTTCTCTGCTCGCTGTCTGCGCAGCTCTTTTGGATCAGCAATCAGTGGCCGGTAAATTTCCACCCGATCGCCGTCATGCAGAACATCAGCAAGCTTTACCGGACGGCTGTAGATGCCCACTTTATTTTTACTGAGATCGATATCGGTTCGTAACTCCAGCAGCCCGGAAGCGCGGATAGCCTCTTCCACTGTTGCACCCTGCTGCAGCGTTACGCGCTGTAAATACTGTTTCTCAGGCAGCGCGTACGCCACTTCAACGACAATTTTAGCCGACGCTGACACTGTAAACCTCTTTCGCGCGAACCGTGAAGGCTTGCACCATATTTGAAGCCAGTTCTTTAAAGATACGGCCAAACGCCAGCTCGATTAACTTATTGGTAAACTCAAAATCGAGATGAAATTCAATACGACACGCTTCATGACTCAGTGGCGTAAACTTCCAGCCGCCAATCAGTTTCTTGAACGGTCCATCGACCAGATGCATCAGGATGCTCTGGTTACTGGTCAGTTGATTGCGCGTGGTGAATGTTTTGCTAATCCCGGCTTTCGAAACATCCACAGCGGCCGTCATTTGTCCCGGAGTCGACTCCAGGACGCGGCTACCAGTGCAACCCGGCAAAAACTGGGGATAGGATTTAACATCATTCACTAACTGATACATCTGTTCCGCACTGTAAGGTACTAAAGCGGTCCGGCTAATCTGAGGCATAACAATTCCCATCAATATCAATCACACAAATAATACCATTTATCACCTGCTAAAAAAAACGCTATAGCCTAACTCGTGCTAAGATAGCGCCTTGCGCCCCGCTGGATGAAATGGGGTGTTTTTCGATTCCAGATTACCTATACTGAGCGGCATTATGACGAAGAAAAAAGCACACAAACCTGGCTCAGCCACAATCGCGCTGAACAAGCGCGCACGACACGAATACTTTATTGAAGAAGAGTTCGAAGCTGGACTCGCCCTGCAAGGTTGGGAAGTCAAATCCCTGCGCGCGGGTAAAGCTAACATCGGCGACAGCTATGTCATTCTCAAAGACGGCGAAGCGTTCCTGTTTGGCGCCAACTTCACGCCGATGGCGGTGGCCTCAACACACGTGGTCTGCGATCCCACCCGTACCCGTAAGCTGTTGTTAAACCAGCGTGAGCTCGACTCTCTGTATGGTCGTATGAATCGTGATGGTTATACCGTCGTTGCGCTTTCGCTGTACTGGAAAAACGCCTGGTGCAAAGTGAAAATTGGCGTCGCGAAAGGTAAGAAACAGCACGATAAGCGTTCCGATGTGAAAGAACGCGAATGGCAGGTAGATAAAGCGCGTATTATGAAAAATGCTGGCCGCTAAACGAAACTTCCCTGTGACCAGTCTCTCATTCTGAGGCTGGTTCTTATTTTTTAGTTATTGAAACCCACCCAATACATTCACCAGGTTTATAGTTTATTTGTGCTGAATCGTTCAGGTATGAAATAAACCTCCCTGACGTTACGATAGCAGTCCATAGTCTAATAAAATAAAAGTTCAAGACCATTACGCTCATATTTTTACTTATTTAATAACACTATTATTACTGGTGTTTATTATATTAATGCGTATCCACACTAAAATAAAAACCATAAAATACAATGTGTTATAATAACAGCGATCGTTAAAAGCATACTGGAAAGTATCCTTTTCAAATCACTAAATACTTTTCTAATATGGATAAGTTGCAGAATACTATCTTTCTGACTATATCATCTAATACGAAAGAACTATTCAACCCAAAGGGCCCGAACGTAATTAATCAATAAAATAACATCTGCTTGACCTAATCAATGAAATTACATGTGTAAATTCATCTTTATGATGAACGGGCCCCTGTCTGCTCATTTTCCCAACGCGCTGTTGCGGATTAATACTCCCGGCATGCCATCAGGAGTGAACATATGCGTCTACTCGCCGTTGTATCAAAATTAACTGGCGTTTCCACAAATGTTGAATCCTCTGAAGTTACGCTCAGTTCGCCTTCTATCGTGAAACTGTCGGTGTCACGTGAGGAGGTGAGCCAACTGACACGCGTTAATCAGGACTTGGTTGTCACACTCCGCTCAGGTGAAACCATCACCATTAAAAACTTCTATGTCGGAAAAGGTGATGCGCAAAACCAGCTTGTTCTGGAAGACAGCAATGGCGCGCTATGGTGGGTTCAGGATACTGACGGGGCATTCCATTTCCAGCATCTGGACGATCTCACTCCGTTGATGACGGCCGAAGGTAGCCATGAAGGCGGCGCCGTCTGGCCGTGGGTTCTTGGCGGGATCGCGGTCGCGGGCGGAATTGGCCTTGCTGTGGGTGGCGGTGGCGGCGGTGGAGGAAGTGATAATAACGCCGGGAACGGTAGTGGTGGGAACGGCAATGGCAATGGCAATGGCAATGGCAATGGCAATGGCAACGGTGAAGGTAACGGCAACGGTGAAGGTAACGGTGGGAACGGTAGTGGCGACGGCGATGGCGGCACACCGCCAACGACAACCCCTAACATGCCTGACGTACCCGTTATTACCAGCGTAATCGATAACCAGGAGCTGATTACTGGTCCTGTTAATCAGCAGGAATCCACCAACGATAATACGCCCACTCTGCAGGGCACCGGTCCCGCAAATGCCACATTGCATATTTTTGATAACGGCGTCGAAATAGGCCAGGTCACTATCGATGCCAACGGCAACTGGTCGTTTACGCCATCATCTCCGCTCGCAGACGGTACCCACCAGTTTACCGTCAGTGCATCAGACGGTACGGGCAGCAGCGGCATGTCGGACAGTTGGGAGATTATTGTCGATACGCTTGCCCCTGACGCCCCTGTGGTCACTCAGGAAATCGATAATGTTGGTTCCATCACCGGACTTATCGCCAATAACGGCATAACCGACGATGCCACGCCAACTCTCACAGGCACAGGCGAGGCAGGTAATTTTATCAGCATTTCTGATAATGGCATTCTGATTGGCATGGTTCAGGTGGATGACGATGGTAACTGGACGTTTACACCGGACACGCCGCTCAGCGACGGCGTTCACAATCTGACGCTGACGCAAACTGACGCCGCGGGTAACGTCAGCGCGGAAACGAGCGTGCCGACATTCACAGTTGATACTACCCCGCCTGCCGCCGCGGTCATTACTTCCGTTAATCCGGAAGGTACAACGGTGACCGGGAGCGCGGAAGCGGGAAGCCTGGTCATTATTATCGACAGCAATAATCAGGTTTTAGGTTCAACCACCGTTGATCAAACCGGTAATTTCTCGATCGCGATTTCTCCCTCACAGACGCACGGTGAAGCCCTGATCGCGAAGATTCAGGACCCGGCAGGCAACGTCGGGCCAGACACGTCCTTCAATGCCACCAACTCTGGCTACCCGGGCGTACCCGTTATCGTCAGCATTATGGATGATGTTGCCCCTTCAACCGGACCATTGAACAATAATCAGGCCACTAACGACCCAACGCCTACGCTCTCGGGTACTGCGGATGCCAACAGCACGGTTAATATTTATAACAACGGGGTGTTTGTTGTAAGCGTGCTTGCCGATACCAGCGGCAACTGGACCTGGACCTCCGCTACGCTCTTGCCTGACGGCCCACACGCCTTCAGCGCCACGGCGACAAACCAGTCAGGGACAGGAGGCATGTCGGCGGCATTTAATATCAGCATTGACACTCTGCCACCGCCAGCGCCGGACGATGTCAGCGTTTCCGCTGATGGTAGCGTCGTCACCGGGACAACTGAGCCGGGCAATACCGTAGTTATTACCGACGGCAATAATGTTCAGATCGGCAGCGGCGTCGCCGGAACGGATGGCGCATTTACCATTACCATTAACCCGCCACTGACCAATGGCGAAACCATTACCGCTATCGCCACCGATCCAGCCGGAAACCCAAGCCCACCGGAAACTGCACTTGCGCCAGACATCACGGCCCCGCAGCCGCCGGCTAACTTGCTGATAAATCCCACTGGCGATCAGGTTACCGGCACCGCAGAACCCAATAGCACGGTACATATTCTGGACCCAGATGGCACAATCATTGGAACGACAACCGCCGGCCCGAACGGAAGTTTCACCGCCACGCTGCTTCCGCCGCAGACCAACGGAGAACATCTTGTCGCCAACGCGACAGATGCGGCTGGCAATACCAGCGACAACAGCGCGATTACCGCACCGGATACCACGGCTCCTGATGCGCCTACTGGCGTTATCGTCGCCGGTGACGGCGGGTCTGTGAGTGGACAAGCTGAAGCGGGAAGCACCGTCACCGTCAAAGACAGCAACGGTAATCAGATTGGCGTAGGCCAGGCTGACAGCGGCGGCAACTTCGCCGTGTCGATTACGCCATCGCAAAAGAACGGCGAAACGGTAAACGTCACCGCAACGGACAGCAGCAATAACGAGAGTCAGCCGACTTCCGCGCTGGCGCCGGATATCACAGCCCCCGGAACGCCCATCATTACCGCCGTGACGGATGACCAGCCCATGTACCAGGGCCCTCTCGATAACGGCGACGTCACTAACGACAGCAAACCTAAACTGGAAGGCACCGCCGAAGCAGGTTCTCAGGTCAAAATTTACGATAACGGCACCCTGCTGACGACCGTTACCGCTGATATCAACGGTAACTGGGACTATACGCCAGCCTCGGCGCTGGGCGAGGGCGCTCACATCTTCACGGTGACCGCCACAGACGCCGCGAATAACGCCAGCAGCGCGGCAAGCTGGAAAATTATTGTCGATACCATTGCACCCACTGCGCCCGCGATCACGCTGGTGAACGACAACGTCGGTACCATAACCGGCGATGTCGCCAACAACGGCGGCATCACCAACGACAACACGCCGACGATTTCAGGCACCGGTGAGCCCGGCTCGTTGGTTAGCCTGTTTGACAATGGCACTTTACTGGACACTATCCTCGTCACCAGTTCCGGGACCTGGAGCTATACGGTGCCCGATGGCGCTCCGCTCACTGACCGGGTGCATAATTTCACGGTATTGGCTTCGGATATGGCAGGTAACGTCACCACCTCGCCAACGGTTGTGGCTATCACGGTTGATACGCAAGCACCTGCCGCGCCAGTCATTCTCAGCATGACGGATAATGTCGGCAGCATCCAAAGCGATCTACCAGCCAACCAGCGTACGGACGATACGCTACCAAAACTGAACGGTACGGGCGCTGCAGGTTCAACCGTCACGCTGTATGACGGCACGACGCCTGTTGGCAGCGTGCTGGTACCGGCGAACGGTAACTGGAGCATCCAGGTGACTCAACCGCTAAGCGAAGGGCCGCACACGCTGACCGCCGTGGCGACAGATGCTGCTGGGAATGCCAGCCAACCTGGAAGCTTTACGTTAACCATCGATACCACGCCACCTGCCGCACCGGTTATCGTCGCCGGGGAGGGACTGATAGGCAGCGCCACTCTCCCCCTGGCAAACGGCGGCAGTACGAAAAGTACCACCCCTGTTCTTTCGGGGACTGGCGAGCCGGGAGCTACCATCACCATTGCAGATAACGGCACAACGTTGGGTAACACCATCGTCCAACCTGATGGTACATGGACATTTACGCCGCCAAATGCGCTTCCTGAAGGACCGCATCAATTCACCGCCACAGCGACTGACGTTGCGGGCAACACCGGGATCCCGTCGGCAAGCTTTACCCTGACGGTAGACAATACGCCTCCCGCACAGCCTGGCGCGCCCATCATTACCGACGATGTGGCTCCAGTTACGGGTGTCGTGACGAATGGCAACACGAATGACACCACGCCAACCTTTAGCGGTACCGGTACGGCAGGTGATGTTATTTCGGTGTATCTCGATGGCAACGCTACGCCGCTGGGTACCACCAAGGTTGGTGCGGACGGCACATGGAGCTTTACGCCGACCACGGCTATTAACCCGGACAGTTATCAGGTCACCATCACCGCAACCGATCCGGCAGGCAACGTCAGCCAGCCGTCGACTGCAGTCACCCTGAACATTGATATTACGCCTCCGGCAACACCTACGATCTCTGCTGCAAATGACAACGCAGGCACTGTTCTGGGAGATATCCCAGCAAACGGCACAACCGATGACAGTACGCCAACCGTGCGCGGAACCGGGGAGAGCGGCTCGATCATTACGCTGTATAACGGCACTACCGTCATAGGCACTACTACCGTAGTAAATGGTTTGTGGAGCATCACACCGACGACGGCGCTGCCCAACGGCACCTACACGCTGACGGCAGTCGCCACCGATGCTGCAGGCAACCCCAGCGGCACCTCAAACAGCATTTCGTTTACGGTGAATTCGACACCGCTTACCGCCCCGCAGGTGACGGATATTGCAGATAACGTCGGCGTGATTACCGGTACACTCGGCAATGGAAGCGTGACGGACGATCTCTCCCCCACCGTCAGCGGAACGGGAACTCCGGGCAGTACGATCCTAATCTATGATAATGGCAATCTCATCCCGCTAAACATCACGGTAGGAGCCGATGGTAAATGGAGCGTGGACGTTCCGCTTTCTGCAAATGTGCAACATACGCTGACCTTTGGCGCACAGGATGCGGCAGGTAATAGCCTCCCGGCGGGCAACCCGGTAATTATAACAACCGATACACAAGCGCCACCTGCCCCCATCGTAACCATCATAGATAATAACGGTACGCTGGTGAACGGGACAGCCGAACCGGGCAGCACCGTCATCATCAGAAATGGCACCACGGTCCTCGGCCAGGCCGTTGCTGACAGCATTACCGGCGCTTACACCGTCACGATTTCACCGGCTCAGACGGCGGGTGAAACATTGAACGCGATCGCTCAGGATCCGGCGGGCAACCAAAGCGGAGAAACATCGTTTACCGCCTCAATCTCGGGCCTTCCACACCCACCGACTCTGCAAATCATCGACGATGTTCCTTCCGGTTTAACTGAAATTGGTAACGGAAAAACGACCAATGACACGCAGCCAACCTTACAAGGCGTGGCAACAGCCGGCGCTGATGTACATATCTACCAAAATGGAATCCTGCTGATCACCGTCCCGGCTGACGCGAGTACCGGTGCCTGGAGCTACACCATCCCCAGCGCGCTGGCGGACGGCACGACCTGGAACTACGCGGTCTCTCAAACGGTGGGCGCTGACACCAGCGGCCTGTCGCCAAACTATGCCATTACCATCGATACCACCGCGCCGCTCGCGCCAGACATCACCGCCGTTACTGATGACGTGGCTCCGGTGACGGGCAATGTCGGCAGTGGACAAAGCACCAACGACACGCGTCCTACGTTGAGTGGTACTGGCGAAATTGGGGCGACCATTACGGTTTATGACGGCGGCGTGTCCATCGGAACCACGACCGTAAACAGCAGCGGAAACTGGAGCTTTACCCCGCAGAATGCCCTGAGCGACGGTACTCACACCTTTACCGTGCGCGCCACCGACGCCGCCGGGAACCAGGGAGTTGCATCTGCCCCCTACCCGATTACGGTTGATACGGGCCTGCCTTCGGCGCCGATCATTGTGTCAGTAACCGATGATGTAGGTGTAACGTCCACGCTCATTTCCGGGCAGGCAACCAACGATAATACGCCAACCCTGGCAGGTACCACCGAAGCCAATAGCGTAGTCACCATCCGCGATAACGGCACGGTGATTGGCACAACCACCAGCGACGGAAGCGGCATCTGGAGTTTTACGCCTTCTCCGGCGCTCGGCGAGGGCAATCACGCGTTGACCGCCACGGTCACGGACGCTGCTGGTAACGTCAGTCCGGCAACAGCGCCATTCTCACTGTTGGTCGACACACTCCCACCAGTAGTGCCAACGATTGAGTCAGTTATCGACGATCAACCGGGAAGCACTCTGCTGACCAACGGCCAACTGACCAATGATGCCCAACCCACGCTGAATGGCATTACCGAACCCAACGCCATTGTCACTATTCGCAGTAATGGTACGATCATCGGCACCGCAAATGCCGATGGCTCCGGTAGCTGGAGCTTCACCCCTACCAGCGCGCTGGCTCAGGGCGAAAATATCTTTACCGTGACGGCGACGGACGCGGCTGGCAACACCAGCGGAGCCTCCGCCTCGTTCAGCGTTCTGGTCGATTCAATTGCCCCATCAGCACCGGTAATTCTGACCGTTCAGGACAATACCGCGCCGACAACCGGGCCTATCTCCAACGGGCAAATCAGCAACGAAAGTCGCCCGGCGCTCAGCGGTACCGGTGAAATTGGCGCGACCATTACCGTGCTAAGCGATGGTCAGCCCATTGGCACCACCATCGTCGGCGCAGGCGGAACCTGGAGTTTTACGCCCTCCGCGGCATTAGGTAACGGCCTGCATACTCTGACCGTCACGGCTACAGATAGCGCTGGCAATACCAGTCTGCCTTCTGGCGGCTTTACCTACACCGTCGATACTTTGGCACCGACAGCACCGGTGATTACTCAGGTTGCAGATGATGTCGGTCCGCTGATCGGTAATCTGAACAACGGTCAGGCCACGAACGATCCACTTCCGACGCTTAGCGGTACGGCGGAAGCCAATTCCACGGTGAGAATTTACGATAACGGATCGTTAATCGGCTTTACTTCCGCGGATGGTACGGGCGCCTGGAGCTTCACACCTGGAACCCAACTTGGCAACGGTAACCACGCGCTGACGGTAACAGCCACCGACGCGGCCGGAAATATCAGCCCAACGTCTGCAGGATTTAACATCGTTGTTGATACCGTCGCCCCGCTTGCGCCAACGATTATCCAGGCTTTTGATGACGTGTTGCCGGGAACCGGAACGCTGTCGAACGGAGCCTTTACCAACGACACCCGCCCCGTACTCAACGGCTCAGCGGAAGCCGGTGCCCGGGTAGCCATCTACGATAATGGCACGCTGCTGGCAACGGTGACTGCGACGATAGACGGCACCTGGGAATATCTGACCACCACACTTGGCAACGGCCAGCATGTGTTTACCGCCATCGCCACCGACGCTGCCGGGAACATGAGTCCTGTCTCAGGCGGGTTTACTATTAATGTCGACACCATTGCGCCATCCGTCCCACTGCTGGTCTCTGTGGTGGATGATATCGCAGGCGGCGTGTTCAATGCGGCGCTCAGCAACGGACAGTTGACCAACGATGCGCGCCCGACGCTGAACGGCACCGCCGAGGCAGGCAGCACCGTCAGCATCTACGACGGAAGCACCCTGCTGGGTACCGCTGTGGTGCAAAGCAATAACAGTTGGTCGTTTACCCCAACCACACCGCTGGCGAATGGATCGCACACCTTCACCGTCACCGCCACCGATGCGGCGGGCAACACCAGCGGCGCGACGCCAGGCTTTAGCGTGGTGGTCGACACCACAGCGCCGACGCAGCCTTCGATCAGCAGCATTATTGATGATATTGGGCCAAATACCGGGCCGATTGGCAGCAATCAGCCAACTAACGACGCGCGCCCAACGTTAAACGGCATCACGGAAGCCAACGCGCGGGTTGATATTTATGATAACGGCAGTTTTGTCGCCAGCGTGACGGCGGATGGTAGCGGCAACTGGAACTACACCCCGGCTACCGCGCTGGCGCAAGGCACCCATTCCTTTACCATCACCGCAACTGACAGTGCGGGTAATACCAGTGGCATATCGTCTGCGGCCGCGATCGTGGTCGATACCGTTGCCCCGGGGATCCCAACCGGGCTGGCGGTAAACGCCAACGGCACCGCGCTCACCGGCGTTGCCGAGCCAAACAGCACGGTCATTATTACCTCCAGCGGCGGAACGGTGCTCGGCACGGCAACCGCCAACGCCTCCGGTAATTTCACCTTCACGCTGAACCCACCGCAAATCAGTGGGCAAACGCTGCTGGTTAGCGCACAAGATGCTGCAGGCAACATCGGCACGGCGGGTAACGTGCTGGCACCGTTTACCGGCGTACCGCCTGCGCCTGTTATTGCCAGCGTGTTCGATGACGTCGGCACGATCACGGGGCCGGTCGCGACGGGCAAAACCACCAATGACACCCTGCCAACCCTTAGCGGAACGGCGCAGGCTAACGCCATCGTCAGCCTGTTCAACAACGGCGTACTAATGGGCACCACGACCGCAGACGGTAACGGGCTGTGGAGCTTTACCCCATCCGGCGCGCTCAGTGAAGGTAACCACGCGTTTACCGCCACTGCAACCAACGCCAACGGCGCAAGTGGCTTGTCCGGTTCGTTCAGCGTGATTGTGGACACCACGCCACCGCTCGCGCCAACAATACTGATCAGCGCCGATGGCGGTACCGTCAGCGGCGTCGCCGAAGCGGGAAGCACGGTCACCATTTCTCTGCCCGGCGGCACCAGCGTGACGGCAATCGCCAACAGCAGCGGGGTCTACAGCGTAAACCTGCCGGTTCGCCAGATTGAAGGACAGTCGCTGTCCGCCACGGCGACCGATGCGGCGGGAAATACTTCATCGCCGACAAGCGCTCTCGCACCGGTATTGCCGCTGCTGGCGGAAGACAATGTCACCAGCCTGCCGCTACAAACCGATGTGACCGTCAGCACCGAGCACCAAAGCGATTATGGTTTCCTGTTGGTCAATGCGCTGGGGAATGTCGCCAACGTACTGGGGAACGATACGGCAAGCGTGAATTTCAGCATCGCTTCTGGCGGCAGCGGATCCATTACAATCAATGCCGCTGCGACCGGCGTGGTGCTGTCACTGCTGAACACGCTTGAAGTCGTTATCCAGCGCTTTGACACCGGGCTGAATGCCTGGGTGACAGTGGTGGATACCGGGAAACCAGACTTCGCCAGCCTGCTCACCCTGGGTGCCTCGGGCGTAACGCTCAATTACAGCGGGCTGACTGGCGGTGATTACCGCGTGGTCAGCTACAACACCAACCTGCTGGCGACCGGGGCATACACCAGCCTTGATGTCTCAGTGGTAAAAGCCAGCGCAGGGACCATCATCGGTGGTACCACGGAATCCGGGAATATCATCACCGATACCGATCCCGCCAACGGGCAGGATAACGCGCCTTCCGGCACGCTGGTCACCGCCATCACCGACGGTAACGGCAACGTTGTGAACATCCCGGCAGGCGGCATTGATGTGCAAGGGAAATACGGTATTCTGCATATCAATCAGAACGGTAGCTACACCTATACCCTGACCAATACGTCAATCTCGGTGTATGGTCGTTCTGAAAGTTTCACCTACACGCTGACGCATGGCAGCGATCACTCCTCGGCAAAACTGGTGGTAACGCTCGGCCAGGCTCCAACCACCAGTACGGTAACCGCGGCAGACGATGTAGCTGCGCTGACTTACGGGACGCAGGTCATCGCAGTTGATCATGGCACATCACAGCAAACCGGGTTCACGCTCGCCAACGTCGGACTGGGTAATGTGCTGGATGTCAGCCTGGTTAACGGTTTAACCAATCCGATCAAATTTAACGTAGATGACGGCGCAACCCGCACGCTAACCGTCAAGGCCAGCGTGCTCGGCGTCACGGTGGGCGGTTTTGATCTCTATGTTTATCGCTTCAACGAGTCTATTCAGCAGTATGAACAGTTCCGCGTGAAACCTAACTGGGTCACGGCGCTGTTAGGTGGTAGCTCAACGGACTACACCATCACCCTGCCGGGCGGTGACTATCTGTTCCTGCTTAACGCCTCCGGCGGTCTGACGCTGCTGACCGGTTACACCCTGGATATTAAGGCGGATCACACCTACGCCGTCGACAGTCTGACAGCGACAACCAATGGAAACCTGCTGGTCAACGATTCGGCTCCGGCCAATACCGTTATTACCGAAGTGAATGGTGTCGCCGTTAGCGGCTCCGGCACTACCACCATTAACGGGCAGTACGGCACGCTGACTATCGATGCGAGAGGGAACTACACCTACACGCTGAGAAGCGGACTGGGCGCAGACGGTATCAACACGCCGGACAGCTTCGTGTATAAGGTCAGAGCGCCAAATGGCGATACCGGCAGCGCATCGCTGAACATTACGGCAACCCCACAGGCGCTGGATGCCGTAAACGACATCAGCAGCCAGATGGCGGTCACCACCCAGGCCGATACATCCAGGTCGTTTACCGACAACAGCGTTGGGAACGCCAGTTGGAGCGCCCAACTCCTTTCACCCACCTCACAAAATGGTACTGGCGTCATTGAAGTCGCGACGGGAACGGCGGTGCAAAACGCCATACTGCATTTTAACGTCGCTTCAGGTCTGACGCTGGGCGGACTGACCGTCACCTGGGCGCTGTATGACAGCAACAACGTCAAGATTGCCGGTAACTCATTCAATGGCGGATTGCTGATTGGCGGCAATATCGATATTGCCCTCAGCGGGGTAGTACTGCACCCCGGCAACTATCGCCTCGACTATACCGGCAGCGTCGGGGCTCTGGGGCTGGGGAATATCACCATCACCCCCAGCGTGAAAGGCACGATAATCGACCTGCAAAACTTCGAGACTTCCACAGCGAACAGCGTCACCGGCAATATTTATGATGGAGACCATATTGCCAGCGTGCATACCTTGCTAACGGTGAATGGCACCGGCGGCAGCGCCGCCACGCTGGATCCGCTGAGCAGCACGACCAGCGCCATCATTAACGGGTTGTACGGCAAACTGACCATTGGCATTGATGGTCATTACACCTATGCCCTCAACAGCGATGTCTCGCTCTCCACCATCGTCACCAAAGAGACATTTACCTACACCCTTAACGACCAGAATGGCCATACCGATACCGCTACGCTGACCATCAATATGAATCCGCAAGTGGTGAGTACCGTCGATGCCGATCGCCTGACTGGCAGCGCCTACGGCGATACGCTGATTTATCACCTGCTCAATGCCAACGACGCTACCGGCGGTAACGGAACAGCGGACACCTGGACCAACTTCTCGCTGGCCCAGGGCGACAAAATCGATATCGGCGACCTGCTGGTGGGCTGGAACGGGCAGAACGCTACGCTCGGCAACTACCTCACCGTGACCACCAGCGGTAACAACACGGTGATTGCTATCGACCGCGACGGTACGGGCAACACTTATCACTCAACCAATCTCATAACGCTGGAGAACGTACACACCACGCTCGATGAGCTGGTGCAACAAAATCACATTGTACCCTGACGTTAACGCAATGCGTTAAAGCGCCATAACTACAGCCCCGGATGCCATGACGTCCGGGGCAATAACAGTCGTCGCTGCCGTATTTTGTAAGGGATAAACTATGAGAAATGTCGCGCCTGTTGCCCTGCTGCTGGCATTAACGCTCTGTACCCTGCGGGTGAATGCCGAAGATGAACCGCAAATTATTACGCCGGAAGGACTGGCTACCAGCCAGATGCTTCCCTCGCTGGACGGCGCGGTTGCCGATCTGCCGCTGAGCACTGCCGCCCCCGGCAGCCTGACGCTCAACGACGCGGTAAGTCGCGCCGTGAGCTGGCATCCTTCCATTCGTGAATCGATCGGCAAACTGCTTTCGCAAAACGAGCAGATAGACGTGGCGAAATCGAAATATTATCCGCAGGTTTCTGCCGGAATGAACAACGGTTACAGCAATACCTACACCGACCACGGCTTTAGCCCGGCGCTGGTTATTTCGGTGTCACAAATGCTGTACGACTTCGGCAAAGTGGCAAGCCAGGTTCGCGCCGAAACCGCCGGAGCTGCGCAACAGCAGGCGAATGTATTACTCAGTATTGATACCATCGCCCACGCAACCGCCAATGCGATAGTCCAGGTGCAGACGTGGCAGCAAATGGTGGATGCCGCCGAAGAGCAGCTCACTGCCTTAAACGGCATTGGTCGACTGACCCGACAACGCAATGATGAAGGGGCAACCTCGCTGTCCGACGTGGTGCAAACCGATGCGCGCATCGAGTCCGCGCGTTCTCAGTTGGCGCAGTATCAGGCCAATCTCGACAGCAGCAAGGCCACTCTGATGAGTTACCTCGGCTGGAACTCGCTTAACGGCATCAGCAACGAATTTCCGGTCAAACTGGACAGCAGCTGCGATGTGGTCAAACCGGAAGATAAACTGGTTCCTGCGGTGCTGGCGGCCTGGGCGCAGGCAAATGTGGCGCAGGCAAACCTCGATTACGCCAACGCGCAGATGACGCCCACTATCTCTCTGGAACCGTCGGTTCAGCACTATCTCAACGACAAATACCCCAGCCATGAGGTGCTCGACAAAACCCAGTACTCCACGTGGGTAAAGGTCGAGATGCCGCTGTATCAGGGGGGCGGACTCACCGCCAGGCGCAACGCCGCCAGTCACGCGGTAGAGTCTGCACAGTACTCCATCCAGCGCACCCGACTCGAAGTACGGCAGAAATTACTGGAGTCCCGCAGCCAGGCGTTGAGCCTCGCCACCGCTCTGCAGATTCTGCGTCGCCAGCAGCGGCTGAGTGAACAAACGCGTGAGCTTTATCAGCAGCAGTATCTGGACCTTGGCTCGCGCCCGCTGCTCGACGTGCTTAACGCCGAGCAGGAGGTATATCAGGCCCGTTTTGCTGAACTCCAGACCCAAAACCAGTTGCGCCAGCTCCAGTTGAACTGCCTCTATAACACGGGCTCTCTTCGCCAGGCGTTCGCCTTAAATAACCGCAGTATTCAATCGGTGGAGATCAAGCTATGAGCGACCTCGATTCACATGCGGAAGATGCGATTGGCGAACACGCCCTGAGCCAGTGGGCACAGGCGATGACGCATATTGCCAATCACTATCGCGTTACCTGTTCGCCCGGCGCAATCCAGGCCAACGCCCCATGGTTTGCGGGAAAAAGTCGGGCCACGGCCCTGTCGCAACTGGCACGTCAGGCGGGACTATCATTTCATGCGCTGGATACCGCCACGCAGGCGTTCGGTCAGTGGCGTCTGCCGGTAGTCGCGGAGCTACGCGACGGCCAACTGATGGTGATAGAACATTTCAACGGTGAAGATACGTTAGATGTTTTTATCATCGCCGAAGAAGGCCAGCGTAACCGGTTAACGATTGCAGAACTTCTGCCGGAGATCGTGAGCATTACCGCGCTGCGCCCGCTGTCGGCGCTGAAGGACAGTCGGGTCGACCGCTATATTTCGCGCTTCAAGCCCGACTGGATGCGCGAACTGGTGTTAAAGGACATCCGCCCTTACCTGCCGGTCATGATTGCCGCCTTTTTGATTAACGTTCTGTCGCTCGCCGGGATTATCTTCTCCATGCAGGTCTATGACCGGGTGATCCCTGCCCAGTCTTATCCAACGCTGTATGTTCTCTCCACCGGCGTTCTGGTCGCGGTGCTGTTTGGCTTTTTGCTGCGCGAAGCGCGTACCCACATAATGGACCTGCTCGGCAAACGCGCCGATATGCGCATTTCCGATCGCGTGTTCAGCCACGCGCTGAGGCTGCGCAACAGCGCCGTTCCCCGTTCGACGGGGAGCTTCATTTCTCAACTGCGCGAGCTGGAACAGGTTCGCGAGATGATCACCTCTTCGACCATGTCGACCATTGTCGATCTGCCGTTTTTCTTTTTGTTTATCGTGGTGCTGGCCTTTATCGCCCCGCCGCTGGCATGGATAGCTCCCGTCGCAGCCCTGCTGATGATCCTGCCCGGTTTGCTATTACAGAAGAAGCTGGCGGTGCTCGCCAACCAGGCTGCCCATGAATCCACCCTGCGCAACGCAGTGTTGGTCGAAAGCGTTCAGGGGCTGGAAGACATCAAGCTGATGCAGGCGGAAAACCGCTTTTTACAGCAGTGGAACAGCTACATCCGCATTACCGGAGAGTCCGGGCTGCGCACGCGCAGGCTGACTCAGGGGCTGATTGGTTGGGGTATGTCGGTACAAAGCCTGGTCTACGCCGCCATCATTATGTTCGGCGCGCCGATGGTCATTGAAGGCACCATGACCACCGGGGCTGTGGTGGCCGCTTCGATGCTCGGTTCCAGAATGATTGCCCCGATGGCTAATCTGTGCGGCGTGCTGGCGCGCTGGCAACAGGTCAAGGCCGCGAAGATGGGGTTAGACAGCATCATGCAGCTTCCCACCGAAACGCAGTACGATGAAGACCGGGTGCATCAGGAGATTTTTCACGGTCATTATCTGTTTGAAAACGCGCACTTTCGCTACCACAGCGACGATCAGCGCGTTCCACTGCGCATCTCGCGTCTGGAGGTCATGCCCGGCGAACGGGTGGCGATCCTCGGGCGTAACGGTGCCGGAAAATCAACCCTGCTACAGGCCATGGCGGGCGGAGTGGAGATTATCCAGGGCGATGTCCGACTCGACAACCTCAGTCTGGCGCAGATCGATATGGCTGATTTACGCCGCAACATCGGCTTTCTTAGCCAGAACGCACGGCTGTTTTTCGGCACCCTGCGCGAGAATCTGACCCTCGGCGCACCGCACGCCAGCGACGCGCAGATCTTCGAAGCACTGGAGGTCAGCGGCGCGGCGGCTTTCGTTAAACAACTCGCCAAAGGGCTGGCACATCCCATTATGGAGGGCGGCAACGGTTTGTCCGGTGGACAACGGCAGTCGATCCTGCTGGCAAGAATGCTGCTGCGATCGCCCAATATCGTGCTGCTCGATGAACCCAGCGCCTCGCTGGATGAACATACCGAGCGGGAGTTTATTCAGCGCCTGAACCAGTGGCTGGGCAACCGCACACTGATTGTCGCCACCCATCGCGTACCGGTCCTGGAACTGGTCGAGCGCGTGGTGGTGTTAAAAGAAGGCCAACTGGTCATGGATGCCCCGAAAGCGCAGGCGTTGAATGCGAGCCGGGCACCCGCCCCAACTCACGGTCGGGAGTGGAAAAATGAAAACCAATCCGCATGACGCCGCCATGGATGACCTTGATATCCGTCGCGAGCACCGTTTTTCCGGGGCCAGCCGCATTATTCTGCTCAGCACGCTGCTGTTTGCCGTCCTGGGTATCTGGGCATATTTCGGCAAGCTGGATGAAGTCTCAACCGGCAGCGGGAAAGTAATACCCAGCTCGCGAGAGCAGATCTTGCAGTCGCTGGATGGCGGCATTCTCGCCGAGCTTACGGTTCGCGAGGGCGATAAAGTGCAGGCCAATCAAATTGTGGCGCGCCTCGACCCCACCCGCTCTGAGTCCAACGTTGGGGAGAGCGCCGCCCGTTATCGCGCCTCACTGGCTTCCAGCGCAAGGCTTAATGCCGAAGTTAACGATCTGCCGCTGGTCTTTCCCGATTCGCTGCGCGCCTGGCCGGATCTCATCGCCTCCGAAACTCGCCTGTATAAAAGCCGCCGCGCGCAGCTTGCGGATTCAATGGCGGAACTGCAGGATGCGCTGGTCTCGGTCAATAAAGAGCTGGCCATCACCCAACGGCTGGAGAAAAGCGGCGCGGCCAGCCACGTAGAAGTGCTGCGCCTGCAACGACAAAAAAGCGATCTGGGATTAAAAATCACCGACCTGCGCTCGCAATATTTCGTGCAGGCGCGGGAAGCGCTGTCAAAAGCTAACGCCGAAGTGGACATGCTGGCGGCTATTTTGAAAGGACGCGAGGATTCCGTCACCCGTCTGACCGTTCGCGCGCCGATGCGCGGTATCGTGAAAAACATCCAGGTCACCACCATTGGCGGCGTAATCCCGCCTAATGGCGAGATGATGGAGATTGTGCCGCTTGACGACCATCTGCTGATAGAAACCCGCCTGTCGCCGCGCGATATCGCGTTCATCCACCCCGGTCAGCGGGCGCTGGTAAAGATAACCGCCTATGACTACGCCATTTACGGCGGTCTGGAAGGGGTAGTCGAAACCATCTCCCCGGACACCATTCAGGACAAAGTGAAACCGGAAATCTTCTACTACCGCGTGTTTATCCGCACCCATCAGGACTTCTTGCAGAACAAACTGGGACGCCATTTCTCCATCGTACCAGGCATGATTGCCACAGTGGATATAAAAACAGGTGAAAAAACCATCGTCGACTATTTAATCAAACCGTTTAATCGCGCAAAAGAAGCGCTGCGCGAACGATAAATCCTTGAGGATTAGGGGTTGCGGGGGCTGGTCACGCGTGTCACAAGTCTGTTATACTTGCTCTAACACATTGGGGCTGATTCTGGATTCGACGGGATTCGCGAAACCCAAGGTGCATGCCGAGGGGCGGTTGGCCTCGTAAAAAGCCGCAAAAAAATAGTCGCAAACGACGAAAACTACGCTTTAGCAGCTTAATAACCTGCTCTTAGCCCTCTCTCCCTAGCTTCCGCTCTTAAGACGGGGATCAAAGAGAGGTCAAACCCAAAAGAGATCGCGTGGAGGCCCTGCCTGGGGTTGAAGCGTTAAAACTAATCAGGCTAGTCTGGTAGTGGCGTGTCTGTCCGCAGGTGCCAGGCGAATGTAAAGACTGACTAAGCATGTAGTACCGAGGATGTAGGAATTTCGGACGCGGGTTCAACTCCCGCCAGCTCCACCAAATAAAACAAGGGGTTACGTGAAAACGTGGCCCCTTTTTCTTTGGTAATGGCGGCAAAATGGCGGCAGAGTGTCGGACTGGCGGCAACAAAAACCCGCCATTAAAGCGGGTTCTGTTCAGAAACTCATGTGGCCTTGACCACCTTTTCCAGGATGTGGCGGCGCAGAAGAAATTAGATTCGGTTTTATAATGTGCCGTACAAACGTTTCATGAGTAACGAACGTACAGCCACGATTTATATTTTGGCACTGGTTGTAACGTTCTTTTGTCGTAGCTGATACCTGAAAGCTGCTTCTGGTATGTGCTGCATGACCGCACTCTGGACAGTTCATCATTACTGTTATCCAACCACTCTTGCCGTAGTCGCAATAATGATACAGAATTATTCAATATTGAGAACCAATTATTCATTTTCAAGATCACCAATCTTTACTACAAGCTTCATGCTGGTCGTAAATCCATTATCCGGGCTGACAGAATGCTTCAGGGTGGTAGATGCTAACTGCGTTGATACTTAGCGAGAAACAGATGCGACGATTCCAGCTAGATTGGATCTGAAAGCATAATGGTATCTTGATTAGCCTCAGGCTAGAATGGCCTCAAAGGTATCCGCCTATTTTTTGATTAGGCGTTTTAGGCTACATTACTCTAAACATAGGTTAATTTTCATGAGTGTTGCTCAAGAACACAATAGTAATGCGGACGGTCTCAGAGGCATCGCCTGTCTTGCTGTGTTTTTCTCACATCTTGCATATACTTTCTACCCATATATGCATGCAGCAGAGTCCGTGAGGTATTCTTTTGAGAGTTATATAATGAACTCTCCTTTCTCTTTTTTTTACTCTGGCTCTGCGGGGGTCTACGTATTCTTTGTATTAAGTGGTTTTGTTTTATCTTCAAGTTTCTCTAAGCGATTTGATTCAATTCTTTTCTTTGCATTCCTTTTAAAAAGATATATAAGATTAATGGTGCCAGTATTTTTCTCTTGTTTGATTGGATGGGCTGTATACTCACACATAGATATTAATAGGACTGGCATTTCCGAATGGGCCTCAAATCTAGGAACCTTTGATTACAGCTTACGTGGTGCCATATTCACAGGACTAATAGGTGCTTTTGGTGGGGATGGCGTTAAGACCTATAACTGGGTATTATGGACCATGAAAATTGAACTCATCGGATCATATATTCTGGCTTTACTATTTATATCCAAGAAAACAAACTCCGCATTTTTCCCAGCGGTTGCATTTCTTATATTCCTATCATTAGGCTATTACAATGGTGGCGACGCACTATATTATGGATTGGCTTGTTTTATGTCTGGTTCCGTAATATACAAGACGAATATTAAACTATCAAAAAAATCATCAGTCGCAATCCTAATTCTTGGATTATACTTTGCTGGATATAAAGTACAATCGTATTCCTATTCAAGTATTTTCTCCGATATTAATAATTACTTAACTGAGTACACCCTATTTTTATTCTCTGGCATTCTTATTGTTTTATTTGCATTAAAGAGCAATGGGATTAACAATATACTATCTACAAAATCAGCAATATTTTTAGGCAAGATATCTTTCTCATTATATTTATTACAAATGGTTTTAATTTACGCAGTAGCAATACCATCATTTAACTACTTGTCATTGCGCATTGATGAATTAGCAGCAAGCCTCATATCAATAATAATTTGCGTAGCTATAAGCTTACCAGTGTCCTGGGGTTTCTATCTTCTTTTCGATAAACCAGCTGTATTACTGTCGGGAAGAATTAGTAAAGTGCTTTTACAGTTCAAAACAGCATAATCTTTTAGGGGGGATATCCCCCCTAATACGTATTGAAAATACTCAAACAGGCACTTTGGGCAAATCAATATTGGGGGCTAGTGATGTATCAACACGCGTCAACAAGACACGGTATTTCTTCCATTCAGTTAACCTCTTTCGTCGCTATCCCTGCATCAACGGCATCCTGTCGCCAGCTAATTTCAGCATCGGCTATCGAACGAAGTTTCGCTTTCTTCTGCTCCATAATGGCAAATAATTACTCTGTTGAAAGAGGCAGAATATCCAACCGGGCGCTGATAGCCGCTTAACATGAACTGTCCAACCTTATGGGTCAGTCCAAAGCTGAGGGCTTTTTTGTGTCTGTATTGCCAGTAGCACTGGTCAAATCCAGAGAAATGGGTACACGTATAGTTTCACGTGTGAACGTGTGATTAAAATTCAACCTCACTTCTGATAAGCAAATTGCAGCGCCAAATAAATATCAGGCAGCATCATGATGCAGGCCCATGCTAAATAATGATGATAACTCGTTATTTAACCCAATATTAAATGTGGTTTTCCCCCCAAGACAAAGTAACCGTATTAATTGCTCACACTGCAAAAGTGGAAAAAATAGCGTTATCCGCACTTACAGTTTTTTCCTAAAGCCAGCGCTTCGTTTGTATGCCATGCTTAACCACGCTAATAACTTATAACGCTAAGCGAGGATATTATGAAAAAGACAATTATCGCATTATCTGCAATTCTGCTGGCTTCTCCCGTTATTGCCGCCACGACACACGCAACTGATAATGATGTAGCTGCCGCACACGAAAACGCCAATACCGCAAAAGAAAAACTGCATCAGGTGCAGAATCAGGGCGAAGAGCAAAAATTAAAAGCCAAACATGCTGCTGAAGGCAAACAAGATGACCTGAGCAGCAAAGTAAGTGAAGGTTCACAAAAAGCCTGGAATACAACCAAAGAAGGTACTGAAAAAGGCTGGAATGCAACGAAAGAGGGTACCGAGAAAGGCTGGAATAAGACCAAAGAAGGTGCTGCCTCCGTTGAGAAAAAAGTCAGCGAGTAATCTTCTAAACATTGAATAATAAAAAACCGCGAAAGCGGTTTTTTATTATCAGCTATTCTTATAATAAATGCAGAAACGCATTAAAGGGTACTGGTTTACTGAACAGGTATCCTTGACCAAAGTTAACGTCCATCCGTCGCAGCCTCTCCATCTGCTCTTCACTTTCTATCCCTTCCGCTACCAATGGGATCCTGACCAGTTCAGAGAGGTGAACAATGTTGCTGATAATGCTATCACTCACGCCACCTTTACCCAATGAATCGATAAACATCTTATCAACTTTCAAAAATCGCGGCGAAATACGTTGCAGCGCAGCATAGTTAGAATACCCGGTCCCAAAGTCATCCAGGGCTAGCGCCGCTCCCGCCTCCTTCAAGCGCTTCAGCACGCTTTCACGAATCAGATTCTGCTGTCGCTCGGTGATTTCCAGCATCACGCCAATATGAAACAAGTTCATCCGCCGAATAAAGGCGATAGTGGCATCGGTAAATTCATTATCTTCCAGTGACAGTGGAGGTATGTTAATACCGATGTGAAAGGATATATCGCAATGATCCCTGAGGCACCGCATATCAGTCTCTACCTGCGTCAAAAGTTTCAGCGTCAGCGCATTGATCAAGCCGCTATGTTCAGCCGTGTGGATAAATTCGTTAGGGGGAATAATTCCCTGCTCAGGGTGATCCCAGCGAGCGAGAACTTCAGCCCCGACGATTTTTCCGGAAGCGAGTTCGACGACGGGCTGATAAAATGGAACAAATTCATCATTATGAATCGCACGCTGCAGTATTTTTATCGGTGAAATCCGCTGCACCCGGCGTAAGTGGAAATATAACAGCAACGACAGTAGAACAAATAAAATAAGAAGATAATGGTTATCTCGCACATAATCTGCAATGCCATCCTGTGAATCCGTCACAATCCAGAAAGGATAGTTTTGTGAGGCCATCTGCACGAAAGGATGTTTTGCTGGATACAATAAAAAATGCACATCAATTTTTGCTTTACGGGCAAAATCCATGAGAATTTTATCGATCGCCGCTTTATATACCGCAACCGCCACCACCTGCCCCTGAAACGGAAAATAGAGGATATACATCTCCGTCTTCAGCCGATAAATCTGTTCAATCATCAGTGAGTGTGTGGTCGTTCCTCTGGAAACAATCCCCGGCGATTCTCTGCCTTCGAGAGAAGAACAGTTCCACTCACCATTCCTGATAATACTGACTGAACGAATCTTCTCGCCAGATGCCGTAAGAAGACGCAATTTTCGTAGCAGATCGTCGGTGCAATTTTCCTGGATATTTGCGCTGGCCAACACAGCCAGCGTATTTACGTCGTCAAATATCGTGTCGATTTCTTCGATCAGGCTATTTATCGCGTGTTCCCTGACAAGTTGTCCCTCTCTATCCCATTGCTGCCATGACGTCAGCACACCGGCCAGAAGAAAAAGCAACACCAGCATGATGGGTGTGATTTTCTTGGTTACAGACATGATTAACTCGTGTTGTTGAACAAAGCGCCCTGAAGGACGCTTTTTAGATGTTATTTCAGGAGGAAATAACCAGACTGACATATGCCAGTCTGGCTGAACTTGCCCGGCAGAATCAGCTTAGAAGTTCCATTTCACACCGACCATCGCAGCGCTGTCGTTATAGCCTTTGTCGCCAGCCTGGACCCCGATGTTGCCCCACAGATTAAGACGCGGACTCACCTGTCCTTCCACACCCACTTTTACCTCGGCGATATTTTTCGCCCCGTCCTGACGAACATTCACGCCGTCCATGGTCGTACTGAAATCACGTGAATTGTGCAGCCAGTTCAGTTCGGCAAACGGCTGGAATTCACGCTCTTTACCGTTATCCATCTGATGATGGCTCTTAATCCAGGTTTTCAGGCCCAGCCGGGTCTGTACATTGCCGTTACCGTTGCTGGTGATACGGGTGCCGTTGCTTTCCTGATGATCGTCCGCCTTCACGCCCATCCAGACCGCCTGCGCCTGAGGCTGGATGTACCATTCATTCAGCGTGCCATGACTGCCGGCAAATTCGCCCATTTTCTGGGCATATCCCATTTCCAGCGAGGCGGTCACCCCTTTCGATTTATATGACTCGCCCTGCAGGTCATCGCCTTTAACATTGTTATCAAACCAGCTGTACTGAGCCCAGCTGTCCAGCCAGGCGCCGTTATGCGACGCATCATTGGCATACCATGTGGCATACACGCCGGTACTGTAGCCATTGACTGAACCCCGGGAACGATAACCCGTGCGTGATGACCGGGTGTTACTGTGGTCGTTCCCGTAGCCCGCCATCATGCCCAGGTGCCAGCGGTCAAGTCCGTTCTGGCTCCATTGCGCAATGTCACCTCCCAGCTGCAATACATAACGGTTGCTCTGGGTTTTCAGCTGGCCGCTGCCGTCACGCCAGTTGTTGTGCCCGCCAACGTGGCGCATCCACATACTGGTGACTTTCTGCTCGCCGGTCAGGGCATCGGTATACTGCGTTTCGCCCAGGCGATCGTACAAACGGGTGACGAACATGTTGTTGGCTGCCGCCAGGTTAGCCGTGTAGCTGCCGCCTTCCGGGCGCAGATCTTTATCGGGATCCGGATTTGGTTCGGGATCCGGATTGGTTTTGCCGCTGGTCAGATACCAGTTGCCACTGTTCTCATCCTGACCGCGCCCAAGGCTGTAGTCATATGCCCCTGCCACAATACGGCCAGCCTGGGTGAACTCACCGTCCGATGCGCCATCAACATGAATAACTTCGATCCCATCAATCGTGGCGGCCCCTTTCCCACCGGCGTTGGTGACGCTGACGGAGGT